>NZ_LMEG01000046.1:0-223785 GCF_001426275.1 Ensifer sp. Root423
TCTGAATAGCCCCGAGTTTCGTAGACACCCTCGGGTTAGATTTTCTGCTGCTTCTCGAACTCGACGGGTGACAGCATCCCGTTCCTGACGTGTTTGCGTTTCGGGTTGTAGAACATTTCGATGTAGTCGAACACGTCCTGGCGAGCTTCATCGCGTGAACGGTAGACCCTGCGACGTATCCTCTCTCGCTTCAGAAGATTGAAGAAGCTCTCGGCCACCGCATTGTCATGGCAGTTGCCGCGTCGGCTCATCGAGTGAACCAGATTGTGGTGCCTGAGGAACGAGGCCCAGTCCATGCTGGTGAATTGCGAGCCCTGATCGGAGTGGATCAGCACTTTGTCCTTCGGTTTGCGTCGCCACACCGCCATGAGCAGAGCCTGCAATACGACGTCCGTGGTTTGGCGGCTCTGCATCGCCCAGCCGATGACCCGGCGGGAATAGAGGTCGATGACGACGGCCAAATAAGCAAAACCTTCGCAGGTCCGGATATAGGTGATGTCCGTGACCCAGGCCTTGTCCGGAGCCGCTACGTCAAACTGCCGGTCGAGCGTGTTGTCGATAGCGACGGCAGGCCTGCCGCCATAGATGCCGGGACGGCGTTTGTAGCCAATCTGCGCCTTGATCCCGGCGAGACGGGTCAGACGCGCAACCCGGTTCGGGCAGCATATCTCGCCCTGATCGAGAAGGTCGTCGTGCAGCTTGCGATAACCGTAGACCTTCCCGCTCTCTTCCCATGCCTTCAGGAGCAGATCGGTCTGTCGTTTGTCCTCGTTGGCTCGCCTGCTCAGCGGGTTCTTCAGCCAGGTGTAAAATCCACTGGGATGAACCCGCAGAAGGCGGCACATCGTCCGCACCGAAAACTGCAAGCGATGCAGAGCAATGAACGCGTACTTCACTTTGCATCCCTGGCGAAATACGCGGCCGCTTTTTTTAGGATATCTCGCTCCTCGGTAACGCGAGCCAGTTCCTTCTTTAGCCGCCTGATCTCCTCGGTCTCGTCGTTGCCCTTGGCGTTCGACGCAGCAAACTTCTTCTTCCATTCGTAGAGCGAATGCTGGCTGACGCCGAGACGCTGCGAAACCTCAGCAACCGGATAGCCTCGCTCCGTGATCTGGCGCACCGCGTCACGCTTAAACTCTTCGCTGAAATTCGATTTGCTCATGATGCTCTTCTTGCCTCAAAATTAGGAAAGAAGGCGTCTACAAATCTCGGTGCTATTCACCGTCACGCTTAAACTCTTCGCTGAAATTCGATTTGCTCATGATGCTCTTCTTGCCTCAAAATTAGGAAAGAAGGCGTCTACAAATCTCGGTGCTATTCAAACGCCGGCAGGAGCGACCGCTCTTTTGGGCATCAGAGGAATTGGTCCAGAGTTCGCTACAATACTCTACACGGAAGGCCTGTTCCGACACTCAGCGGGAAATCCGCGATTGCGAGCGACAATGGTCGAGCTCGCCTGGCTATGGCTGCGGCATCAACCAAAGTCGGCGCTAACGATATGGTTCAAAGAGCGCATCACACGCAACAGCGGCCGCCTTAAAACGCCGATGATTGTAGCACTGGCTCGCAAGTTGCTGGTTGCTCTGTGGAAGTACGTGAGTTCCGGTGTCGTAATAGAGGGCGCGATCATGAAAAGCGCCTGAACGCAAACGCAGACACTATCGTCAGCACACTCATCCTCAGGGCCTGATCAGTCCTGACGGATCCAGGTGGACGGACCGGGAATCCTTTTGGCTCTCAAACGCCGATCTTGAGTTTGGTCCCGTTCTCCTGAGCCCGTGCCCGTCGAAAACGGGATAGTGGTGCAGCCGCTACGGACGGCGACCGAATGTGAGGTTGTACAGGCCCGCGAACGGGCCGGTAAGACTATGGGCTCAGACCGTGGATCCGCCAAAACGGAGAAATTCGATGCCACTCGAATGACCAATTGACAAAGATCCTGATGTGAACGGATTCGAAGCTGCCAAGCCGGTTTGCCTCATGATTAGGCCGATCGACGGTGACTAGGAAAGAAACCGACGGCAACCTCCTGACCGTCCCAGAATAGGAAACGGCAGCCTGTCCACGGCCGCCGTTTCGTGAGAAAATGGAGAAAACTGGAAGGACCCGCTCAACGGGTAAGCCGGGTCGGGCCCAGTCACGTTTCTGCCTGTCGAATAGATGGCCGCGGATCATGGAACTTCTCGTCGCCCTTGGCCTTATCGCCCTCAAGATCGCATTGCTGATCGCAATGCTTCTACTCTTGCCTTTGCCGGTGACCTGGCTGGAGCGAAAGATTGCCGGCCACATGCAGCAGCGCATGGGTCCGATGCGCGTGGGGTGGCACGGCCTGCTGCAGCCGGTGGCTGACGGTATCAAGCTCCTGACGAAAGAGGATCATATCCCTGCAGAGGCAGATCGCTTCCTATTCAAGCTGGCGCCGATCCTGGCGCTCGCTCCGCCCTTTGTGGTTTTTGTCGCAATCCCCTTCGGCGAGACCGTCTCAGTGCTCAATGCAGAGATCACGCTCTACGTTTCCAACCTCAATGTGGCTCTGCTCTTCGTCTTCGCGGTGATGGGTCTGGAGGTCTATGGCGTCATCTTCGGCGGCTGGGCCGCCAACAGCAAATACGCCGTTCTCGGCAGTCTGAGGACCTGCGCACAGATGATCAGCTACGAAATCCCGATGGGTTTCGCGGTCGTCGGCGTCGTGATGCTCGCACAGTCGATGAGCCTGGTGGACATCGTGCGCGCCCAGAGTGATCTCTGGAACATCGTCTACCAGCCGATCGGGTTCTTCGTCTTCTTTGTTGCGGGATTGGCCGAAGCGCAGCGCATTCCCTTCGACCTGGCCGAAGCGGAAGGGGATCTCGGCGCAGGGTTCCATACCGAGTACAGTGGTATCCGTTTCGCGTTCTTCATGGTCAGCGAATACGTCATCGTGCTCCTGGTATCGGTCCTCTCCGTCATCCTGTTTTTCGGCGGCTGGAACGGTATACTCATTCCGCTGCCGCCGCTTCTCTGGTTTGCGCTCAAAGTGGCATTCTTCATTTATGTGTTTATGTGGTTCCGTTTCACCTTGCCCCGCTATCGCTATGACCAACTGATGGCGATCGGATGGAAAGTCTTGCTTCCTCTGTCAATGGCGAACATAATTATCACTGGTATTGCTTTCACTTAGGAGCCAAGGCGGCTTGTCCACGCGCCTTCTAGGTTCGGTGTCGATCTGACGAAGATGCGTGCAGCAATCGAAGGGACTACAGCGACCCTCCCGCGTTGGAATAGACGCACGCCGCTGTAGAACGGCGCGACGATGTCACGCGTGGTCGACAGAGCTGGAACATGGATCGGCTGGGCGCTTTTTGCCGATCTGGCGAGCGCCTTTACGCTGACCTTTGGCTATATGTTGTCCAAGCCGGTGACCATGCAGTATCCGGACAAGGAGAAGTGGCTCCCCTATTCGCGCTATCGCGGCCATCACTTCCTCAAACGCGACGAAGAGGGCGAGATCAAGTGTGTCGCGTGCGAGCTTTGCGCTCGCATCTGCCCCTGCGACTGCATCGAAGTCGTTCCCTACGAGGACGAAAACGGCAACCGACACCCAGCAAAATTCGAAATCGACACGGCCAGGTGCCTTTTCTGCGGCCTGTGTGAGGACGCCTGCCCTGCGGACGCCATTGCACTTGGCCAGCAGTACGAATTCTCGAGTTTTTCGTCACGCGACCTCGTGATCGGACGCGACGATCTGCTCGAAAAACCTGGAAAGGCAATGACCGGCGGTGGTGTCGTCGCCGCACGCCTGAATACGGATGAGGACGTGCTGGTCGAAACGAGCGAACCGCGCGGATACAACTGGTGGCGCAATATCCGGCGAACGTGAGGAGCAGCAAACCGGGTCGCGCATATAGGAGGCTCAGATGCTTGTCGGTGAAATCGTGAAGGATAAGGGTGCTGGAGTGATCGCAGTCGCTCCCGACCAGGCGATGGTGGAGATCCTGCGGCTCTTTCGTGACAACAATATCGGCTTCGTGGTCGTCAGCCACGCGCCCGGAAGGTACATGGGCACGGTCTCGGAACGGGATTGCTGCAATGCGCTTGCGGAATATGGGCCTGAGGCAGCGCTGATGCCGGTCGCCGAGATCATGAACCGCAACGTGGCGATCTGTTCGGCTGTCGATGGGCTGCCCCTGGTGATGTCGATCATGACCCAGAGACGGACACGTCATGTGCTGGTCATTGAGGAGGAGGCCATTGTCGGCGTCGTCAGCATCGGCGACGTGGTCAAGCACCGGCTCGACGAGGCGCAGCGCACGGAGCGGCACCTGTTCGAATACATTGCCGGGGCCGGCTACCACTGAGAGTGGCTTTGCGCCCAGAGGTCGGGACACGGGCCTTGCAGGCGCCTCGCGCGCAAATCCTCATGCTCCTCGCCAGACCCGGTTCGTGCCGTCGATTGCGTGCGCTGTTGCTGCCTTGTGAACCTTAACCGGACACGGGTATTCACCGCGCCTCATCAAGCTGTTGAGGCGAAGAGACCGATAGTTTTCGGGAACAAAGACAAGACCCTTGGGAAACGGCTTTTCGACCTTGAGCTGCGCTACCAGTTCACCGCGGGTTGAACAAACGACCACCTGGTCGCCGTCCGAAAGGCCAAGCTTAGCCGCATCCTCAGCGCTCATCGCGACATAAGGATCGTTGGCGACCGTGTTCAGGATCTCCGAACGCTCGGTCAGATAGCCATTGTGGAATAGACAGTTGCCGGTGACGAGCAGGAGCCCGTCGTGCGGTTGCGAAACGGTCGGCGGTGCATGGAAGGCTTCCGCCGGTGGCGTCGGGCCTTCTTTCGTGAAGGCACCGTCGGCACCAAGTCCGGTCCAAGTGAGCGCCTGATAGGCCGGTATCAGCCGGGCGATCTCATCGAAAACCGCGACATGCGTCGAAGGCTGCAATATTTGGCCGCGCTCAGCTGCGACAAAATCGAAGATAGCGAGATTGCCCCGCGCCTCAAAGACTGGTTCCCGGAACTTGGCGACCTGCTGGATGCGACCCTCGTTGTTGGTAAAGCTGCCGGGCTCTTCACCGTAGCCCGCCGCTGGCAAGACAACCTCGGCCAGTGCGGCCGTCTCGTTAAGGAAACTGTCCTGCACGATCAAGAGATCAGCGGCGCCAAGTGCCCGCGCCACGAACTCCCTGTCCGGATAAGAGACCAGGGGGTCAGTTCCGACAAGGTAGAGCGCCCCCATTTGCCCAGCCACGCAGAGATCCAGCATCGCGTCGAGGTCACCACCCGGCCCATGGGGGATTTCGGCGCCCCAGTTCCGGGCAAGAGCGGCGCGCGCCGTCTCGTCGACAACCGGCTGCAGCCCCGGCAAGCCGCCCGCCAGGGCCCCCATATCAAAGGCGCCCAGCTGGTTGGCGCGGTCGAAGAGGAACTGCAATGCTGGGGTCTTGCCGAGGAGGCGAAGCAGTTGCAAGAGATTGGTGAGTTGCTGCAACGCTCCCCGCGCGTCTGACGATCTCAGGAGGTCGACACTGACAAGCACGGTGACAGTGCTGCCTTCGTTGAGTGCTGCGGCCAGACGATCCGGTCCATCGCCGCCATTGCCAGCCACCGGGCCGCCGACTGCCACGCCGATCTCTGCAACAGCGTCACCTGACAGTTTGTCACCGACGGCCGCAGCAAGTCCGGCAACCACGGCTGCAAGGCTCGCGACCTCTCCGCCAGGCGATACACGAACCACAGCCTTAGCATCGGCGTCGAGGCGGGACGGTCGCGTCGAGAGCATGAGTAATCCAGTCCCGCGCCGCCTGGCGGCATCCCGCAGCAGATACTCGGTGACCGGGTTTTCCTCGGTCACGTTGCCGCCGATAACAAGCACGCGATCGACGCCGATCACGTCCGTCAAAGGTGCACGACTGTAGCCTGCCATCAACGGGGCAAGCGCGTCGAAGGGTGTGGACCAGCGCGACGAGCTGTCGATGTTGTTGGTCGCAAAGACCGTGCGCATGAGCTTTTGGAACTGATAGAGAACTTCATTGGGCAGGCGCGGCGAGACAAGTCCGCCGGAAGCCTTGCTTTCGACCGCTGCTAGCCGCCGGCGCAGATAGTCTCCTGCTTCGTCCCAGGAGACCGGCACAAGAGTGCCGTCGCGGCGGATCATCGGTCGTTTGATCCGATCATGCCCTTCGATGAAGTCAAGGCCGAAACGGCCGCGTGCGCAGAGCGTTTCGCGGTTGACGCCGTGTTCCTCCTTGGACCGGACACGCATGAATTCGCCCTTGCGCGCGCCGACGGTCAACTGACATCCCGTGCCGCAATGCGGACAGATCGTGTCGACCTCGGCGAGATCCCAGGGCCGAGCCTTATAGCGATAGGGAAAGCTCATCAGCGCGCCGACCGGACAGACTTCGATGCAGTTGCCACACTGGTCGCAACTGGCAAGACTGCCCTCAAAGCCGGTGACGGCCGTATCCATGCCTTTCTCGACGGTGCCAAGGGCGACCGCGCCGACGACCTCCTCGCACATGCGCACGCAGCGCTGGCACTGGATACAGCGGTTGACGTTCATGATGACGACCGGGCTCAGGCGAATGTCGCGAGAATGGAAGACCCGCTTGGGATCGTGAAAGCGGCTTCTCCCCGGACCGTAGGCCATCACCATGTCCTGAAGCTCGCATTCGCCGCCCTTGTCGCAGATCGGGCAGTCGAGCGGGTGGTTGGCAAGGAGCATGTCGAGCATGGACGAACGTGTTTCATCAATCAGTGGCGTATCCGTTCGCACGACCATGCCTTCAGTGACGGCTGTGGCGCAGGACGGCTGTAGCCGCCGCAGTCCCTCGATCTCGATGAGACACATGCGGCAGGAGGCAAGCGGCGGCAGGCGCTTCAGGTAGCAGAAGGTCGGAATTTCGATGCCCAAGCGCTGGGCGGCCTGCAACACCGTCGAGCCGGCCTCGACCTCCAGTGTTTGCCCATTGATCGTAACGCTCACCATGACCTACTCGCCCGCGCTAGGCGCTCCTTAGTGGAACGGACACTTCCGCTCCTCGATATGGGCGACAAACTCCTCGCGGAAATGCGCAAGCGAGGCCCGCAACCCCATCGCAGCACCGTCACCCAAAGCACAAAACGTATTGCCGAAAATGCCCTTGCAGAGCATATCCAGCTGCTCCATATCGCCGGGGGCGCCCTCGCCCGCTTCGATCCGGCGCAGCACTTTCACAACCCAGTTCAACCCCTCGCGGCAAGGCGTGCACTTGCCGCAGGACTCGTGGTGAAAGAACTCGATGATGCGGGTGGCGACCTTGACCATGCAGGTCGTGTCGTCGACGACGATCACGCCTGCCGAACCCAGCATCGTGCCGGCAGCGGCAAGCGAGTCAAAATCCATTCCGACGTCCAGCCCCGGCTCCGGGATCACCGGGGCCGAAACGCCACCTGGTATTACCGCCTTGATCTTGCGACCGGCCGGCGGCCCGCCGGCATGGTCCTCGACCAGTTCTCGAAGCGGGATCCCCATCGGCAGTTCGTAAAGCCCGGGCATGCGCACCTGTCCGCTGACGCAGTAGAGCTTCGGGCCGGGGCTCTTTTCGGGTCCGATACCGCGGAACCAGTCAGGGCCCCGCGCCACGATATGCGGCACGCAGACCAGCGTCTCGACATTGTTGATGACAGTTGGGCTGGCATAGAGCCCCGCAACCGCCGGGAACGGCGGTTTCAGGCGCGGCTGCGCCCTCTTGCCCTCGAGCGAGTCGAGCATCGCGGTCTCTTCGCCACAGATATAGGCACCAGCACCGCAATGGACGTGGACGACGAAGTTGAAGTCCGAGCCCAATATCCGCTTTCCGAGATACCCTTTGGCCTTGGCCTCGGCGATCGCCTGTTCCAGCCGCCTGATCGCCAGCACATACTCGCCGCGAACATAGACATAGGCGACCTCTGCCCCGATCGCATAGGCGCTGATCGCCATGCCTTCGACCAGCTGGTGCGGGTCGCGCTCCATGACGATCCGGTCCTTGAAGGTGCCGGGCTCCCCTTCGTCAGCGTTACAGCAGAGATATTTCGGCTTGTCGGCCCGCTTGGGTACGAAACTCCACTTCATGCCGGTCGGAAACCCTGCTCCGCCACGGCCACGCAGGTTCGACCGCTTGATGAGATCGATGATCTCGTCGGGCGTATGTTCCTTGAGGGCTTTGTGAAGCCCTCGGTAGCCGCCGCCGGCCTCATAGGTCGAAAGAAGATGCCCATCCTGCACGCTCACATTCTTCAGAAGAACCGGTTCGTACATGGCTATTCCCCCGGCCGTTCGACGGCAGCGAGATCGGCGCCGGTCGTGTCAGGCACCATGGCGCGCAGCCGGGCAAGCAGCGCGTCGATCCGCTCGATGTCGAGATTGCCGTGATAGTCGTCGCCGACCTGCATGACCGGAGCCATTTCACAGGCGCCGAGGCATTCGACGGTCGAGAGCGTGAACAACCCATCGGGGGTCGTGCCGCCCTTCTTGATTCTAAGGACGTCCTCCATATGCATCAGCAGATCTTCGGATCGGCGCAGCATGCAGGAGACATTGTCGCAGAGCTGCAGGTGGAACTTGCCCACTGGCTCGGTATGGAAGAGCGTGTAGAAGGTTGCGAGCTCGTAGACCCAGATCCGCTCGACGCCGAGGATTTCGGCGACTTCCTCCAGCACCGGGCCGGGCAGATGGCCATGTTCGCGCTGCGCGATCAAAAGTGCAGGCATGATCGCCGAGCGCTGGTCGGGATACCGCGCCGCCGCCTGTTCGATCTTCTCACGCATCGCCATCACGTCCAAATCTCCGCTACTTGTCGACCTCCGCCATCACAGGATCGAGGCTGCCGAGCACGGCGATCATGTCCGCCAGATAGCGGGCGTTCGTGACGCCGAAAACGCCTTGAAGGTTGACGAATGAGGGTGCCCTGACCTTCATGCGGAACGGTTTCGGCGACCCGTCGCTGATGATGTAGAACCCAAGCTCCCCCTTGGGCGCCTCGATTGCCGAATAGACCTCGCCCTTCGGCACGCTGAAGCCATAGGCCGACAGGTCGAAATGCTGGATCAATGCCTCCATCGAGCAATGCACCCGTTCCTTGTCGACGGGGAAGGCAATCGTCGGCATGTCGACCTGGAACGGCCCCTCGGGCATCTGCTCGATGCATTGTTCGATGATGCGCATGCTTTCACGCATCTCATCGACCCGGCATCGCCAGCGCGCATAACAATCGCCTTCATTGCGCGTGATGACATTGAAATCGAGCCGGTCGTAGATCTCGTAGGGCTCGTCACGACGGATGTCCCAGTCGACGCCGGAAGCACGCAGGTTCGGACCGCTCAGGCCGAGATCGATGGCGTCTTCGGCGGTGATGACGCCGATCCCTTGGGTGCGTTTCAGGAACACCCTGTTGTCTTCGAGCAGCCGCTCATAGTCGCGGATGCGGTTTGGGAAGATGTCGCAGAACTCCCTGATCTTTGCGAAGAACCCATCAGGCAGGTCCTCGCGAACGCCACCGACCCGGCAGAAGGAGGTGTGCATGCGCGCGCCGGTGACCATTTCGAGGAGATCCATGATCATTTCGCGCTCGCGCATGACGTAAAGCAGCGCGGTCATGGCGCCGAGATCCATCGGAAGCGCGCCGGTGATCAAAAGATGACCGGATATGCGCGCGAGTTCCGCCATCATCACGCGGATATATTGTGCCCGGATCGGGGCCTCGATGCCCAAGAGCTTCTCCACCGCGAGCGCGAAAGCCAGGTTGTTCGAGGGCGGGCAGAGGTAGTCGAGCCGATCGGTCAGCGGGAAGATCTGCGTATAGGTAAAGCTTTCTGCCAGTTTTTCCGTGCCGCGATGCAGGTAGCCGATATGGGGGTCCACCCGCTTGACATACTCACCGTCCAGTTCGAGCACGAGCCGGAGGACCCCATGGGTGCTGGGGTGTTGGGGTCCGAGATTGAGAAGCACTTCCTTGCTGTTGAGCGCTTCTCCTTCCGGCCTCGTGAGCTCGGTGACTTCGGTCATCTCAACTTTCCGGTATCGATCGGTCTCCGTGGTTCATGTGGTTTCGGGGCGGTCCAAAAGGAAACCGCCCGCACTTCCTCCCCCTATGGAATGTTCCGTGTGGCGAGGTCGGGCTGGGTCGGCGGCGGACCTTCGGCGCCAAACGGGTTCAGCTTGTCCTTGTACCCCTTAAGCGGAAAGTCCTTGCGCTGGGGAAAGCCCTCGAAGCCCTCCCACATATAGATCCGTCGCAAGTCGGGATGCCCCTGGAACCGGATGCCATACATGTCCCAGGCTTCGCGCTCGTGCCAGTTGGCGGTGCGCCAGACCCCGGTGACCGAGGGAACCTCGGGCGGATCGCCAAGCCGACACTTGATACGGACACGCCAGCGGTTGGGCAGCGAATAGAGATGGTACACCGCCTCAAAGCGCGGCGTTTCGGGATAATGGTCAACGCCGCAGATGTCGGAAAGGAAGTTGAACCTGAACTCGGGTTGGTCCTTCAGGAACCGGCAGAATTCGACGATCTTTTCGGGCGGAGCCACGAAGACATCGATGCCATGCGCAGTCCCGAGATCCTCGATCGCTTCCCCGAAGCGCTCCAGGATCAAAGCGCGATTGAGAGACGGCTCGACACTCATGATGCCGCCGCCCGATCGAGAGGCGTTCCGGCGAGCGCACGGGACTTCTTGATCTTTTCTTGCAATAGCAGGAAGCCATGCATCAGCGCCTCGGGCCGTGGCGGACAGCCGGGCACGTGCACGTCGACTGGCACAAAGGTTTCAGACCCTTGCACCACGGCATAGGTGTTGTAGACGCCCCCTGAAATGGCGCAGGTCCCCATGGCGATCACCCAGCGCGGCTCCGGCATCTGGTCGTAAAGCCGGCGCACAACGGGGGCGAACTTCCGGGTCACCGTGCCGGCGATGATCATCACGTCGGACTGCCGCGGCGAAGGGCGAAACACCACGCCGAACCGGTCGAGGTCGTAGCGCGCGCAACCCGCCGAGATCATTTCTATGGCACAGCAGGCGATGCCGAAGGTCTCGGGCCACAAGGCCGACCTTCGGCTCCAATTGATGACGCTCTCGGCCGTGGTGAACAGCACGCTGTCCTGGATGGTGTTTCCTACTCCTCCCATTCCAGCGCTCCCTTCAGCCAGGCGTAGGCAAAACCCACGAGAAGCAGCACGATGAAGACGAACATTTCGAGATAAGCGACGAGACCAATCTCTTTGAGGACGACTGCCCAGGGGAAGAGAAACATCGCCTCGACATCGAAGACGACCAGGAGGATCGCAAGGATAAAGAACTGCACCCTGAAGCGTCCCCCGGCCGCCTCGCCTGCCGGGTCCATGCCGCATTCATAGGGCATGTTCTTTTCGGGATAAGGATTGGACGGCCGCAACAGCGAGGAAACAAAAAGCGTCGCCCCCACCACCAGAACAATTCCGGCGATCATGAAAAGAACCGGCAGGAAATCCGCTGCAGACATATCGCGCAGCCCGGTCACCCATCGGGGGCGTTGCTCAAGCCGCGATCGGCTCCTTCGGGCCGGTAACGCGGCCGCCCAGTAGGCGGCTAAGGGCATTCCTTTCCTAAACTGCTAGTTTATTCTGTCGGATAGGCCAATGCAAATGCGATCGCTCAGCCGCCGAAGGCCGACTGCTGGGCGAGCTTCAGAAACCACGCCGGAAACAGGCCGATGCCAATCGTGCCGGCGGCCGTGACGGCGAGTGCGGCACCGACGAGGGGCGTCAGGGCCGGCTCGAACGCCCGCTCCGGTTCGCGCATGAACATCACCATGACGATGCGAATGTAGAAATAGGCGGCGACGGCGCTCAGGAGCACCGCGATCACCGCCAAAAGGACGAAACCGCGCTCGACGAGCGCGACCAGCACGTAGAACTTGGCAAAGAAGCCTGCCGTCGGCGGAATGCCCGCCAGCGAAAACAGATAGAGCAACATCAACAGCGCGAGCCCCGGATGCAGCTTGGCGAAGCCGGAATAGTCCTCAATGACTTCGCCCGAGAAATTGCCGTTCCGCATCATGATGACGGCGCCGAAGATGCCGAGGTTCATGAAAGTGTAAATCAGAAGGTAGAGCATTACGCTGGCGATCCCATCCGCACCGCCGGCCACGATGCCCAAAATGGCAAAGCCGGCGTGGGCGATGCTGGAATAGGCGAGCAGGCGCTTGAAGTTATCCTGCACCAGCGCCACGAAGCTGCCGAGCGCCATCGTCACCACCGCGATAACGGCCAGTATGATCCAGACGTTGGAGCTTGCGACCAACGGGTTGAGGAACACCCTGAGGATCACCGCGAAGCCTGCCGCCTTGGGCCCGACGGACATGAAGGCGGTAATCGTCGTCGGGGCACCCTCGTAGACATCCGGCACCCACATGTGGAACGGCACCGCGCCGATTTTGAAGACCAGCCCCGCGACAATGAACACGACGGCCACAAGCAAACCCGGATCGAGCGGATCATTGCTGACTGCCGCCGCCATCCGGTCCAGTTGCGTCGTGCCGGTAAGGCCATAGACCAGCGAAACACCATAAAGAAAAATCCCGGTCGAGACGGCGCCAAGGATGACGTATTTCAGTGCAGCTTCGTTTGAGCGTTGTTCACGCCGAAGGAAGCCAGTCAGCACGTAGGTGCACAGCACCATCAGTTCGAGGCCGACATAGATCGACAGGAGATCGGTCGCAGACGCCATGATCATCATGCCGGCAAGCGCAAGCAGCAGCAGCACATAGTATTCGCTGCCGCCGATCCCTTCGATATCGGCATAGTTTCGCGAGAGCAGGAACGTGAGCAGGATCGACAGGTAGAACAGCGATTTGAAGAAGATGGAGAAGGGGTCGGCGACGAACATGCCCGCATAGGCCGGCTGCGCCTCTCCTGACAGCGTGAATGTCGCCACCGCAGCGACCAGCACGACCGCGACCGAGGCCCAGACAAGAAGAGCGTCCTTTCCCTTCGGCAAGAGTTGCCCGCCAATCAACAGGATTGAGGACCCGACAACCACGATGATTTCCGGCAGGCTTACAAGGATCGACGCAAGGAGCGCTGCGGCGGTCATGGGCCGTTCCCCCTGTCGTGGACCTGCTGCAAAAGATGCGTGACCGAGCTGTCGATGATGGCGAGAAAGGGCTTGGGGTAGAACCCGACCCAAAGCACGAAGACGGCGAGCGGCAGGATCGCCACCAGTTCGCGGCCGTTGACGTCACGAACCTTGAACCGCGCGCCGACGGTTGCCGGACCGAGCGCGACTTTCCGGTACATGCCAAGCAGATAAGCCGCGCTCAGCAATGCGCCCAATACGGCGACTGCGCCAAGGGTGAGGTTGGCCGCAAACCCGCCCGATAGCACCAGCAACTCGCCCACGAACGCGTTCGTTCCCGGCAACGCCATCGACGACAGCACGAACAGCGCCAGAAATCCGGTGTAAACGGGAGCCACCTTCATCAAGCCGCCATAGTCGGCGATGCTGCGGGTATGGGTGCGCTCGTAGATCAGGCCGACGAACAGAAAGAGCGCGCCGGTCGTCACGCCGTGATTGAACATCTGCAGGATGCTGCCTTGAAGCCCGAGCGGGTTGAGGGCAAAAATCCCAAGCGTCACGAAGCCCATATGGCTGATGCTCGAATAGGCCACCAGCTTCTTCAAATCGTCCTGCGCCAAGGCAAGCAGCCCGCCATAAACGATCGCGAGTGCCGAGAGTGCCATCATCAAGGTCGAATAATAGACTGAAGCCTCCGGCAGCATCGGCAGCGAGAACCTCAGGAACCCATAGGCCCCCATCTTCAGGAGTACGCCGGCAAGGATGATGCTGCCGGCCGTCGGAGCCTGCACATGGGCGTCCGGCAGCCAGGTATGGAGCGGGACCATCGGCACCTTGACCGCGAATGCGACGAGGAAGGCAAAAAACAGCCAGGATTGAATGTCGAACGGCAGGTCGAGTGCCATCAAGGCGAGGATGTCGAAGGTCCTGCCACCCTCGAAGTAAAGAACGATGACGCCGATCAGGAACAGGAGGCTGCCCGCCAGGGTGTAGAGGAAGAACTTGAACGCCGCGTAGACCCGGCCGCCACCGCCCCAGACCCCGATGATCAGATACATCGGGATCAGCATCGCCTCCCAGCAGACATAGAAGAGAAACAGGTCGAGCGCCGTGAATACACCCAACATCAGGGTCTGCATGGCGAGCAGGCAGACCATGAACTGCTTCACTTTGCGGTCGATGGCGATCCATGAGGCGAGCACCGAGACAGAGCCCAAAAGCGCGGTCAGGAACACGAAGAGCGCGCTGATCCCGTCGACGCCGAGCGCAAAGGTTATGCCGAGCTCCGGCACCCACGGGTGCTTCTCGACGAACTGCATCTCTGAGCTCCCGGTATTAAAACCGGAAAGCATCGCAATGGCGAGCGCCACGTCGAGCAAGGTGAAGCCGAGCGCTGCCCACCGCACCGTCTCGTCGCTGCGCAGGAGCATCACGACCGCCGCCCCGGCGACCGGTACGAAGACGATCAGGCTGAGCAGCGGGAACGCCATCACACCCCCTACTGCCACACGACGGCAAAAACAGTGATCGCCGCGATCACGCCGGCGATCATCGCCAGCGCGTAGTGGGTGACCATGCCGGTCTGCAACCGCCGCAACGCGCCGCCGCCAACAAGGATGGCGCGGGCAAGCCCGTTCACCGCGGCATCGACGCCGTTGATATCCACCCGCAGGCCGGCGCGCGCCGTCCCGTGCAATAACGGCAGGACCACAGAGTCTGACACATTGCTCACTGCCTTTTCGTATCGCGCCAGCGGTTTCTCGGCGAGCCACAGGAAGGCTCGCGCACCCTTGCGGTAGAACCAGTCCGTATCGATGCTGATGGTATTTTCCGGTTCGAGCGCTTTCAGGAAGAGCACGAAGCCCAGTGCGGTAAACATCAGCACGCTGAGGCTCTCGGTGACATGCGCGCCCGTATAGGGCTCGAAGGCGACCGGATAGGGAAGGAGCGCATAGAGCGGTCCCGGGAAGACGCCAATCGCGATGCAAAGCAGTGCCGCCATACCCATCGCAACCAGCATGTTACTGGGGGGCTCGCGCGCCTCCAGCTTTCGATCAGGCCCGAAAAACATGTAGTAGGGCAGCTTGAGGCCCGTGTGCAGGAACGTGCCTGCCGATGCCATCGTGAGTACCAGAACCACGAGTGCCCTGTGATCCTGACCGGCGGCGGCGATCACCATCGACTTGGTGACGAAACCCGAGAAGAACGGAAAGGCTGAGATCGCGAAAGCGCCAACCATATAGAGGGCAACCGTCAGCGGCATGGTTTTGTAGAGCCCACCGAGCTCGGTCAGTTTCCGCCGTCCGGTGACCTCAATCACCGCCCCTGCGCCCATGAAGAGAAGCGCCTTGTAAAGGATGTGTGCGAAGGCGTGGCTGGTGGCTCCGTTTACCGCCATTTCAGTGCCGATCCCGATGCCCGCCACCATGTAACCCACCTGGCTGACGATGTGATAGGCGAGAAGCCGCCGACAGTCGTTTTCCAACACCGCGTAGATGACGCCATAGAGTGCCATCACAGCACCGAGCCAGACGAGAAGCTCGGTGCCTGGGAATGCGCGCGCCAGCACGTAGACGGCCGTCTTGGTGGTGAAGGCGCTCATGAATACCGCGCCTGTGACGGTCGCTTCGGGATAGGCGTCCGTCAGCCAGGCGTTCAGCGGCGGCACCGCAGCATTCAGCAAAAAGCCCGCAAGGATCAGATAGCCGCCCATATCCGTTGGTCCCGCGGCACCGCCTCCGGCGATCGGGCCGAAGAGCAATGAACCGGCGCCGGACCCGTGGAGCACGATGCCACCAAGCAGAGCGACGCCGCCCGTGACGTGCACCATCAGATAGCGGAAAGCCGCACGGATCGCGCGTTCGCCCCCTTGCGCGAAGACCAGATAGGCCGAGGCAAACGCCATGCCCTCCCAGAAGAGGTAGAGGGTCAGATAGTCACCGGCAAACACCACACCCAGCGCGCTGCCGACATAGACGAAGGCCGCCACATGCTGACCTGCCCGCGGCAGATGCAGCGCGTAAACCATGCCGATCAGCGCCATGATGGTGAAGACGGTGGCAAAGACGATGCTGAGCTTGTCGACCTTTGCAAACAGGATTTCCTGCCCGAAGACGCGCGCCGCGCCATAACTGCCTGGCTCCATCGTCAACACTGCGACGATGGCGAGAGCAGGAACGAGCACCAGAAAGACCTTGCGGACCGATCCCTTCAGGAACGGGATTGGCACGGCGCCGAGAATGAACAGGATGCCGGGATGGACGAAGTCAATCATAGTAGTCCTCGCGCCGCATGAGGCCGACTTGGTGGCCGAGGAATTTTGAGACGAAAATGATGAGCACGCAGGAGCCGAAACCATAAGCCGCCGACCAGCCGGGCAAGCGGTCCCACAGATATTCGGCGTGTTCGCGCGGAACCAGGAAATCGGCGGCGACGATCAGGACGAGCACGAGATAGAACAACCGGCGACGAGACCACGCATAGCGCTCGTCGCCAAAGAAATCGACGATGTGCCTGATCATCTGACCACTCCTTCCGCCAAGGCGATGAAATAGCCGGGGAAGATGCCCATCAGCACCGACAGGGCAGCGGTCGCCAACAGTGGGATCGTTACCAGCGGAATTTCCCGGACAGGTTCTGCCTCTCCCGGCGCCTCTGTTCCGAAAAAGGCGATATAGCTCACCGGCAGGAAGTAGGCGGCGTTGAGGACCGAGCTTGCCAGGAGGACGACGAGGAAAGCCATCTCGCCTGCCTCGACCGAGCCGAGCGCCAGATACCACTTGCTGACGAAGCCTGCAGTTGGCGGCACGCCGATCATGCTGAGCGACGCGACGAAGAAGGCTCCCATGGTCCAGGGCAGCCGGCGGCCGATGCCGGCCATGTCGCTGATGTTTCGTTTTCCCGAGGCGCAGTAGATCGATCCGGCGCAGAAGAA
Source organism: Ensifer sp. Root423 (assembly GCF_001426275.1). Taxonomy (NCBI): domain Bacteria; kingdom Pseudomonadati; phylum Pseudomonadota; class Alphaproteobacteria; order Hyphomicrobiales; family Rhizobiaceae; genus Ensifer; species Ensifer sp. Root423. The sequence goes on from NZ_LMEG01000046.1 coordinate 16,995, forward strand.
GAGCGTGATCTTGGAGAAGGCGTGCACGGCGATATGAATGATGCCGCCGATCATCGCGACCGGAGACAAAAGCACAGCACCCAGCACCACGTAGGAGAGTTGACTCACTGTTGAATAGGCAAGCCGCGCCTTCAGGTCGTCCCGGGTCAGGGCATAGATCGACGCCATGAGGATGGTGAAGGAGACGAGATAGGCCGTTGCGATGCCGAGCCCCAGCCTTGCGACCAGATCCACGCCAAAGACATCGAACACCAACCGCAACACGCAAAACACGCCCATCTTGACCACGGCCACTGCATGCAAGAGCGCGCTCACCGGCGTCGGTGCAACCATTGCGGCGGGCAGCCAGGCGTGCACCGGCATCACGGCGGCCTTGGCGAAGCCGAAAAGGTAGCAGAAATAGACAACCGTCAGCAGCGGCGCCGAGGCATCCACTTTCGCCAGCAGGCCCCCGGGCACAAAGTCGAGCGATCCGGCAATCTGATAGGTCAGCGCCAGCGCGGCAAGAAGCACGCTTTTCGATGCGCCCATCAGGTAGACGAGATACTTTCGGCTGCCTGCCCAGGCTTCTTCATCCTCGTGGTGGTAGACGAGCGGATAGGTCACGAGGCTCAGAACCTCGTAGAAGATCACCAGTGTGAACAGATTGGCTGCGAAGGCACCCCCGACGGCGGCGGCGAGACTGGCGGCGAAGCAGGCGAAGAAGCGGGTCTGCGCGTGCTCGTTCAAGTGCCGCATGTAGCCGATGGAATAGACCGCTGCGACGATCCAGAGCAGCGAGGAAACGGTTGCAAACACCATGCCGAGCGCATCGACACGGAAAGCGAAGGCGATGCCCGGCAGGATCTCGAACAGGCGGAGATCGAGCGTACCACCCGAAAGCACCGTGGGTGCCATCGAGATGACGATCGCGAACATGACGACCGCGGCAAGCGGCGAGACGGCGTCCCGGATTTTGTCGTGCTTGTTCAAGAGGAGAACTGCCAGTGCCGCCAGTCCTGCGACGGCGACGGCAAGTAGCGGCCGGATTGATAGCACCGGATCCAAGCCGCTATCCTTTCATCGTCGTCACGTCGTCGATCTTGAGGGTGGGCTTGTTCCTCACGAGGGCGACCAGAATGCCGAGGGCGACGGCAACTTCCGCCGCGGTGATGGCGATGACGAAGATCGCGACGATCTGCCCGCGAAAGTCACCGTAGTACCGTCCAAAGGCGATGAAATTGATGTTGACCGAGTTGAGCATAAGCTCCAGCGACATCAGCACGACCAGGATGTTGCGCCTCAGCAGCACACCCGCGGCTCCGATCACGAAGAGGATCACGGCGAGCGAAATGTACCACCAGAGCGGAACCATCACCCGGTCTCCTTCCGGGCGAGCACAATGGCACCAACGAGTGCCGCCAGAAGGATGATCGAGGCGACTTCGAACGGCAGGAGATAATCAGCGAAAAGGACCGTGCTCAGCTGCCTCACCTGGTCACCGGCGCGCGACGCGGCGGGCTCAACCGCCGAAAAACGGCCGCTCCAGAGCACAAGCGCAAGCATCTCGACCCCAAGCAGGACGAGAAGGGTCAGTGCGGGCAGATTTCGCCCGGGCACAAAACGCTGCAGTACCGCTTCGCGCACGTCGATCATCATGATCACGAACAGGAAGAGGACCATGATGGCGCCGACATAGACGAAGATCTGAACGACTGCCAGCAGTGGTGCTTCAAGCAGGACAAAGATTGCCGAGATCTGCAGGAAACACGCCATCAGCGCCAATGCGCTATGAACAGGGTTCCGTGCCAGGACGACTGTAAGGGCGGTAACTACGGCCCCCGCAGCAAACAGAAGGAAGAACCCCTGGCCCATGACGCAGCCTCTCCCGCGCGAACTATTCCGCGGCGCTTGATGGCCGGAATTCAGAGAGCGCCGCAGTTTCAGTTGCGTTTATAAATTGTGCCCCAAGGAACGGTTTTTCACAAGAATATTGTCTGCAACTTAGTTGAATGAGGCCTGATAGGTCGTCAATGCGATCCTTTTGGCGAGCCGCATGCGGGTGCTTGCCCAAACAACATCAATTGCTAATATGCAATATCGGGTAGCAGCCAATTGAAACGAATACCCAGTCCGTCGGTTGCGGGGAATATTCAAATATCAAACGTTCGATTCTGTGACGGCCTTAGGGAGAGGCGAGCACGATGCGAATGTGGTTTCCATGGTTATCCTTGCTTGCACTCACTCTGATCGCGTCCACTGATGCGTTTGCGGCCGAAAGCGGTCGACGCCTGGCGCTCGTCATTGGAAACTCGACATACGAAGCCGCCGGGTCGCTTCCGAACGCGTCGCGCGACGCGAGGTCGTTCGGCGCGTTCCTCTCCTCCCAAGGATTTGATGCTGACATTGTTATCGACGCGGACCGCAGCCGGTTGGCCGAAGCGGTCGCGCGCTTTTCGCGCAGAATAGCTGCCAACGACGTAGCACTTTTTTACTATGCCGGACACGGCATGCAGCTTCGCGGCGAAAACTACCTGGTCGCCACCAACGCCAAGCTTGCCAACGAGTTCGACGTTCATGCCGAGACCCTCGCGCTTGCCGATGTGGTGCGCGCGATCGAGACGAAGGCAAAGATCGCGCTCGTCTTTCTGGACGCCTGCCGCAACAATCCGCTTGCCAACCGCCTCAACGAAGAAATCGAAGGTGCAACCCGAAGCCTTGCGACGCGGGGACTGGCCCCGATTGAGACGGAAAGTGCCGGCACCTTGGTCGCCTTTGCAGCGGCACCCGGGCAAATCGCATCTGACGGACGCGGCGAGAATTCGCCATTCACTCAGGCGCTCGTCAGCCACCTGGCGAGCCCAGGCCTTGAGATTGGGACAGCCTTCAAGCGGGTCATCCGCGATGTGAGAGAGGCAACCGCCGGCAAGCAATCGCCGCAGATCCTGTCTTCGCTCTCGCTCGAATTTTACTTCGGGCCCGCCTTGCAACAATCGGAGCAGGCACCCGTTGCCGCCCCGGTGACAGATCCGAAAACTGTAGCGGCCGAGGCAGACTTTCAGAAAGCACTGCGGGTGAACACTGCACGTATCTGGGCGTTCTTTCTCGCAAAACATCGCGATGGCGAAAGCGCCGATGTCGCCCGACAAATGCTGGCGGTGATGGAACCTGACGCGGCTTCTTCCCCGTCCTCGTCAACGCCGCAGGAACGCGAGAACGAACTTGTCCCTGACAAAGCCAAGCGAACCGAGATCCAGCTGGCCCTTGCCGCGAAGGGCTATGACACGGGAAGTGCCGACGGAGTGTTCGGTGCGCAGACCCGAAGGGCCATAAACGACTACCAGAAATCCGCTGGACTTACGGAAACGGGCTATTTTGGTGAATCGACCGCCAAGTCGCTTGGCATCAATGTGGTCAGTGCTGCTGACGGTCTTTATTCTTCGCCCAAAGCGCGGCGGTATCTACCGAAGGATTTTGTCGGCCTAGAAACCGATCAGCGCGTCTGGAAGGCCATTGACTGCGACCCGTGGCAGGACAAGGTCTACGGCTCGTTCAGGGGCCACATGTACCTGGTGATACAGGCGCAATGGGGAACATGGAACTCGGCGAATACGGCCGCGAAGCGCTGTGGTGGTCACCTCGCCACAATCGGTTCGAAGGAGGAGAATGATTTCATAACTTCGCTGATCAGCAAGGAAGATCGCTTTTTCTTCATCAACTTCAACGATGGGTATTCTCACAAATTCGGCCCCTGGATCGGGTTGGTCCAAGATGAAGGCGGTCGCGAACCCAGGGCCGGCTGGCGTTGGGTCACCGGTGAGGCACTGACATTCACAAAGTGGCTGGAAGGTTCACCGAACGAAGACAACCCAGGCGATGACGTCGGCATGTACTTCGTGGGTATTGAAGGAAAGCACGACATGAAGTCGGTGCGGCTGGAGACTTGGGCGGATATGCCATCAACGGATTCCACCCACAGTTTCGTCATCGAATTCGATTGATTGCAACGCCTCGCATAGTCGCTCTGTGCGCTACGGCGCCGCGTGTCGCTAAAAGGCAGCGTTCAACTGTTTGGGCAACAGAGAAATTCCTTGGAAAAACGATATCTAGCCTCTTGGCCGCACTTGCTGTTGGCAGAAGTGCTCCAGACGATACATCATGCGATTTTACGCGCCTCCGATCTCCGTCGAGCGGTCGTGTCCTCCTTCACCTGCAAAGAGGCGGTTTTCGGTCAGACCAGGGTCGCGCCCGTTCAAGCTCGCCAGCGAGTTGGAACAATGTCGCCTCATCGCCGAAGCGGCCGACGAAATGCGTGCCGATCGGCAAACCGCCGTCCGTCCAGAAAAGCGGGACCGACATTGCAGGCTGTCCGGTCACGTTGAACACCGGCGTCCAAGGCATGAAGGCGAACGTGTCTGCGGCAAGTCGTTCGGCAATCCCAAGCTTTCGAAGCAACCAACCGGCCTTGGCGCGGCCGATCGCACGGATGATCGTCTTCTCATGACGGGAAGGCTGGAGCGTCCCGATCGGCGGGGGCAAGCGTGAAAGCACTGGCGTCATGAGTGCGTCATGGGTCTCGAAGAAGGAACTGACGCCGCGCGCTGCCAGCTTGAGGTAGCGCAGGGCCTTTGCAAGATCGCTTGCGGAGAAAGCCTGTCCCAGCAGGCCCATGCCAATCGTGGAAGCGTCGAAGTCCTCGACCCTGATCGGGACACCGGCCGCTTTGGCCGCGTCCTCCATCTCCACGCGCAGTTCCGCGGCAAGCACGGTGAGAAATGATAGTGAGAATGCCTCCGCATCGACTTGGGGTGCTACCTCGACGATCTCGTGACCAAGTTCGGAGAGCAGCTTCGTCGCGTCAGCAAATGCGGCAAGGACCTCCGGTTCGACTTTACCACCGAGCATCGGCGCTGAGGAAACCGCGATACGTAGTTTTCGGGGCGGCCCTCTGACGGCATCGAGGAATGAGCCCGAGGAGGGCGACAGATAGTGCGGCGCACCCACGTCGGGTCCCTGCACATAGTCGAGCAAAGCGGCCGAGTCGCGCACCGACCGGGTCAGTACATGCTCGACGGCAAAACCCGCCCAAGGCTCTCCGATATAGGGGCCAGACGGGGTGCGGCCGCGCGTTGGTTTCATCCCAAACACCCCACAGGCCGATGCCGGGATCCGGATCGAGCCGCCACCGTCACCCCCAGAGGCGAGCGGCACGATGCGAGCTGCGACTGCCGCTCCTGAACCGCCGCTGGAGCCGCCCGGCGTGCGCTCGAGGTCCCATGGGTTCCGAGCCGGGCCGAAGGTTTCGGATTCTGTATAAGGCGTCAGCCCGAACTCAGGGGTGTTGGTCTTGCCGAGGATGATCAACCCTGCCTTCTTCCAGCGCTTCACGATTTCGGAATCGCCGCCGGCGGCAAGCTTCGCCCAATGGCGGTTGCCATGAGATGTGGGCACACCCTCTACCGCGGACAGAAGGTCTTTCATCAGAAATGGAACGCCTGCGAAAGGCGCACTGACATCCACAGTGGATGCTGCGCTCCGGGCCTGTTCGAGCAAGGTGAGAACAACGGCGTTGAGAGCCGGATTTCGAGTTTCGATCCTTGCGATTGCTGTCTCTACCAGCTCAAGAGCTGACACGCCCCCGGCCTTCACCAGTTCCGCCAATCCGAAACCATCCAGATCGTCGTACTCAACCAGCATGGACTTCCCCTCGAGTTCCGCTTGAGATTCTATTCTGAAAAGCCCGGTTCGAGAAAGCCCGGGTTTCTCTCGCCAACCAAGCAGTCTATCGAGCATGCCGAAGCGCCTGGCCGGAGGAAAGATCGGAACCGTCTATCCAGCGACAATAGGGGTGTTGCCAGCGTTTCTATCGCGTATCGGCCGTAAGTTTCCCGATGTGGTGCTTCATGTGACGCGCGGCTCGACCAGCGACATCATTCGCGGACTGGAGAACGGCCAGATAAATCTCGGCTTCATCCGTCCGGTCGAAAACATCGGGTCCTTGCGCTTCTTTTCGATCGCGCACGAGCGCTATCTGCTGGCGGTCGAAAAGACGAGCGCACTTGCGGTTCGAAGCGAGATCGACATCGAGGACCTTCGCTCCGAGAAGATCATCGCCTTTTCCCGTCAGAACCTCTCCTATTCGGAGCGCTATTTCTCCCAGATGTTCGAGACCCATGGCCTTCCTCAGTGCGGAGCAGCACAAAATGTAGTTGCATGCCGGGAATTCCCGCCTCGACAAGTTGCGTGTTTTAACGCATGCTCATGGAAAATTTCAACTGGCATTGGGGACACAGATGCGGTTGATTGTTTTATCAGCGTTATTCGGAGCCACGTTTTCGGTTTCATACGCAACCGATTTTTCGGAAGACTTTGCCGCTGGCAGTGTCGGTAAGAGTTGGTGTGGTTGCCAGATTGACCAAAACCGGCCGGTGACCTTCGGTTCTGACCCCCAAGAGGTTGGCGACAAGCACGCACAGATTACGGTTGATCCGTCGATAGCGGACAATGAATGCGAAAAAAGCGAGCAAATTAAGTGTAATGCTGCAACCAGTGGCGCCAAGACCGCAATAAGCGGGTCAACCTTTCAACACGACGAAGATTTCCCGGATGACCTCGGGCCGTCCTTCATCGAGGGGTTATCGGATTACACCATCCTCAAATCCGGCACCCCGGCCATTCAACGCCAGGAATTGCGTCTCGTAAAAAATCTGGAACATGACAGTGCGGACGCACATGAGTATGTGATTACTTTCCGCATTTCGAAGCCCGATACCACCATCAGGACGCGCTGGATTACGGCTCAGTGGAAACAGGAGCCGCTCCCATCATATGGCGTCGGCTGGAGCCCCAGTCCGTTTCTCGCCCAGCGTTATGACGGCGGCGTGCTCTATGTCACTGTTCAGGATGAAAACTGCAGGTGTCTGATCGCATCCGCCAAGGCTCCCAATCAAACTTTCAAATGGGAGAAAGGAGCACTGTCCAAATGCAAGGTGACCTACCCTAAGAAGAATGAGGGTCATGCGTGTACCAGTGCGCTCGTCGCCCGTTATGGAAAGAACCCGTGGCTGGACGCGCCTTCATCTGGGTGGACGGAGATGCGCTATCTCATCAAAGCAGGAAGAGAGAAGCGCGACTTCATTGAAGTCTATCAGGACGGTCGGTTCATCGTGCGGGTATCCGGGAAGATTGGCTACGTGCCGAAGCCGGGCACGAAGATCAAGACGAAATTCAAGATCGGACACTACCGGGACTACATGCCCAGCACGGACGTACTTGAGGTCGATTCGGTGAGGGTGTCGCCCAGATGAGAGGACTTACTTCGCGCCGCGCATGTTCGCTTGCGCTGTCAGCAGCCTTACTCCTATGCGCTATCCTTGTAAGCGGCACTCGATCTGCAGCAGCCACTGAGAACGACAAAATACATCGTCCAATGTCAGCTTCCTCCTTTGCGCGCGGAGCGGAAATCAAACAGGTCTCATTCGAGTGCGACGTCACGCCATCTAAACGATGTGATCTAAACACGTTTGTGCAGTACGCACGCGTGTGCGCTTTGCTAGTGGTGCAGAAAGGCAGCCTCCTCCTGGAATACTTCAATCGCGACGATGGCTTCTGCCCCGAAAGGGGGGCGATCAATGAGCCGACCCGACGCTACGGCATCGCTTCGGTAACAAAGGCGATTACCTCAACCTTGATCGGACATGCGATCGCCACTCGCTACGGGGCAAGAACGCGCGACGATTTCAGGCGGATCTTGAAGATGCCTGTAGGTAGGTTTGTGGAGCGAATGCACGTTCCTCCCCCAAGCGCGTACGCAAACGTGCCATTGCAAGACGTTTTACGCATGCGCTCCGGAGTCCGTTGGAATGAGTTGGGCTGGCACGGGCTGTTCTCCGATGCGAACCAGTTCAGTCTAGATGTGCGAAACCTCAAGATGAACGTTCGGGACTTCGCGAGGCGCTATCGAGCGCGAAATGAGGACGGCGACGAGAGCTTCAACTACTCGGCTCTGGATGCGGCGGTCGTCGCCCTCGTTGCGGAGCGCATGGTGGCCCCATCCTCCCTCACTGATTTCCTCGCGAAAGGCATCTGGTCCGCCATAGGCGCACAAGGCGACGCGTCGTGGGGCGTTGACGGGGACGGAACTGCGATCGGACCATGCTGCTTCAAAGCCGAAGCCGGCGATCTCGCACGATTTGGCGTGTTCGTTCTGAACAAAGGAAGAGTGGGCCGTAGTCAAATTGTTCCGGAGGCATGGTTCGATATAGCAACCAGAACAAACACAGTCGACGACGACGCGATCGACCTCGAGAACCGCTATCAGAACATCGGGTGCCCTTTGGAGTACCGATACTTCTGGTGGCGACGACGCGGACACTCGGACTTCACTGCGATCGGTCGGGACGGCCAGTTCGTCCACGTCTACCCGGACAGCGGGACCGTTGTCGTCCAAATTAGCGATTGGAGGGCTTGGAGCAATGGATCAGCAAGAGAGTGCCTGACCTTCAGGGCACACGACGCTTTGGTGCGCGCTGCTGTGAAGGCGCAAGAAGTGCCTCACACCGCTTCTACTTCGCCGAACTAGTTATCGTTCAATCACGTGCAACGTTTGGGAAAGGGCATCCGCATGTCTCAAGCGCTCAGGAAATCCAAAAGAGCTCCGACGACGCCGGCAACCGCCACCGCGAAAACCAAGGCCACAAACACGAATGTATCTTCCCCCGCGCCCACCGGAACGGTGGGCTCGTGGGAGGACGATCCTGAAACGGCTGTAGGTCTGACGGTACCAACACCGGATCTTTCCAAGCTTCCCCTTGCGTTCTCGTTCCCAACGGGGGGGCCGCCGCCTGCCGTATACGCACACGGAACGTACGAGTTCCGTTACTGGGCGACCGCGGCCGCGTTGAGGCGAGGCGCCGATTATTGGGCGCAACGGGTACCGCTGACGCAATGGCAAGGGGGACCGAGCCTCAACGTCGTGCTCGACAATGGATTCGAGCTAGACGCCAACTACAATCGTACTGGGTTGAACTTCTTCCACGGTCCGGGTGTGACTGGAACGGTCTTCACCTGCGAAAGCCCCGACGTAAGCTGTCACGAGGTAGGCCACGCTGTGCTTGACGCTTTCATGCCCGAGCTATGGGGCGTCGCCAGCACGGAGATCGCGGCCTTTCATGAGTCCTTCGGCGACATCAGCGCCTTGATGTCGGCCATCCAGATTCCATCGCTGCGGACCGCTGTCCTCGCCGTCAGTGACGGAAACCTGTACACGACGTCGCGTCTCTCAAGGCTCGCGGAGCAGCTCGGAAGCGCTCTCCGCGCGCAGGATCCAGGCCTGGCTGAGGCGGACTGCCTGCGCAGTGCGGTCAACTCGTTCAATTATCAGGACCCTATGACGCTCCCGAGTGCAGCGCCCCTGTCGCAGCTTTCGTCGAAGCCGCACTCCTTCTCGCGTATATTCACGGGCGCCTTCTTCGAGATTCTCGGGGTTTCGCTCGCTGCGAAGGCGGCCAATCCGGGGGCACCAACCGAGACAGAGTTTCTTGCCGTTGCCGACGACCTCGCCGGATTTCTCGTTCAAGGTTTGAAGTGGTCGTCACCAGTTGTCACCAACTGCTACGCCCAAGTCGCTGCAGGTATGGTGATCGCGGCTCAGGCAGACCCGACCTATTCGTCGATCGCCAGGGGCGTGTTCGTGGGAAGAAGCATCCTTTCCCTGCAATCCGCGTCCTCGCTGCCAATGATGGCTAAGGTCAAATCGCTCACCGCCCCTGCGAAATCGGCTATGGCCGAGCGAGTGCCCCTACCGATGGTCGGGCTACCGGCATCCCAGTATGGCATCGACGGCGTGCTCTTCGTGGAGGCCGCGGCCGAGCCGCGCGAATTTGACGTGACGTCCGCCGGCTTCAATGCCGAGCCAATCGCACCCCAGAGCGGAACTGCGGCGGCGAAGGCCTTCGTCGACGACCTCTTCATGAGTGGCCAGATCGACTACGGCACGGTCGTCGACCCGGAGCGCCGTCTGGTGCGCAACCACAAGACAAAAACCCACGCACTCGTCAAGATCGACGGGGGCGCGCGCCTTGAGCGCCGACTTTTCAACTGCGGCCTCTGCGCGCGCGGCACCTGCCACTAGAAAGAAACAATCGGGTGGTGCAGTAGGAAACCCGCGAGACCAAACGGTCGTCGTGCCCATGACGAGCCATCCAACGCATTCGCCCAAGGGCGCGTCGATTGGGGAAATGGCACCGCTCACACCCGACGGAAAGATTGCGCAGCGCGCCGCCACATCATCGTCGCCAGGACCCACGAGGCGCTGCCAATTGGCAAGTGGTCAGTCAGCGGCGGTACGGGCACACCGTACCCCAATTCTGCGTCTTCTATCTTGGCGGGTCAGACGAAAGCAAATCAAGTGACTGCTTGGCTCTCGCCTCCCATGCCTTGGCCCCCTGATCGCTTGCGAAAGAAATCGCCTCCTCAAACAATCTCTTGGCGTCCGCGGTCCGACCCGTTTGCCTCAGCAATTCTCCTCTTAAACGAAGCAGCTCAGGCATGTAGTAGTGCTCGCCGGTACGTCCTGCGAGATCCAATCCCTGGTCAAGCGCAGCCGCTGCCTCGCCAATCCGTCCCATTCGAAGATAGCTATCTGTAAGTACGCCCAGATAGCATGTCTTATCGACCTCCTGATCACCCATGTTGTCGCAAATGTGCTTCATCTGTGCGAGGCCGGAAGCGTCCTGGCTGCTTGCGGCCTTGACCCACCCGGAAAAAAACGAAGCGAAGTTGAGCCAAAGCTGGAACCCGTTGCGTGTCGCGAGTGGCACGAGTTCGTCCACCAGCCGCGCGAGCGTCGCAACGTCCTGGCGAAGAGACATCAGTATGCAACCGTTTCCCAGATACGCAGCGAGCCGGTAGTCAGCTTGTCCGCGGGTCTCCATTTCAGCCGCTTGGAACAATTCCATGGCCGCGTCGGCCTCCCCAAGTATTTGCAGCGTCCACGAGAGATAGAGCATCGACATGCTTGGAAAGTCACTTCCGACCTCATGGGCATGTTCGCGGTACTCGAGAGCCTCCAGCAACACCTCTCGCGCCTGTGGAAACCTGCCGCGTGCGAAAGCGCACATTCCCCCGAACTGCAGCCCGAGTACAAGGGCCTTGATATTGGTATCCCTACGGCCAATCTCCTTGAGCTGGTTGCTCGCCCATTCCGCGTCAGAGAACCGGGCGGAGTTGAACGAAGTTCCAAACAGGCCATCCAGTGCCCGGATAGCCGCCTCCGAATCCCCTGTAGCCTCGCTCAGTCGCATAACGTTCCGGTACGCGTCGCTGCCGTCCCCGGTCATGTATCCGTATGCAGCGTAAAGGACGTCGCCCCTTTCGAGTTCGAGGGTCAGTTCCTTGCAGTCGCGTACCCTCGACGGCGGCATTTTTCCGACACATTCGATCCCCTTCGAGAACATGTTCGCAGCCTCGACCTTCGCCCACGTCGCCCCAAGCTTCCTACCCGCCCTAAGCCAGTATTCGGCAGCGCGCTCAAACTGCGTTGCCGCATGGTAATGCTGGGCGAGGATCTCGGGATGTTCCACGACCGTCCTCGGTTGGACTACCTCGATCGCCTCGGCGACAAGGGCATGAAGCTCCCGCCGCCGATCCCGGAGCAAGGCCCCCTGGGCGGCCTCCTGTAACAAGCTGTGAGAGAAGGAGTAACGGGGCCAGTTGCCGAAGGGCTGCGGTGCGACGAGCCCTACCGCGACAAGGCGTTCAATCTGCGGCCGCAACACCTCGCTCGAGAGACCGACAACATGAGCGAGCGTCTTCAGGTCGAATTCCCGGCCGATCACAGCCGCAGTCTGCGCGACTGCCTTGACCGCGCCGAGCTTATCCAGACGAGACATGAGCGCGGACTGGAGCGAGATGGGGACGGCTACGTCGCTCTCCGACTTCGTCTCGGACGGTTCGGACGAATGGGCAGCAAGCATAAGGGCCGACCGGGCGAGTTCCTCCAGATAGAGGGGAACCCCTTCGGCTTTGCTGAGAAGCGTCGAGATGACGCCGGAAGACAGATGGTCCCCTTCCACGACATGCTGGACGAACTCGCCAGCCTCCTCCCGGGAGAACCGCTCTAGAGCAAGGTGCACAGTGACTACTTTGTCGAACTCGGCCCTCGTCCGGCTTTCTCGCGAGGTCACCAGCAGGAACACCGGAAACTGCTCAACGCCGTAGGCGAGCGTCTGGAGGAACTTGCCGGAGGAAGGATCGATCCATTGTTCATCTTCCACAAAGAGCATCAAGGGGCCGGCGCTCGCCAATTGCCGAAGCCAGTCCAAAAACACTTGGCTGATCGCGGTCTCCTGTTCGGACGCGGCAAGCCTAGACGGCTCGTAATCCGGTTCAACCGCCAGAAGCCGTGTGAAGATCGGGTACGAGATCGACAAGGGGACGGTACTAGCCGACAGAGCGGACCGCAGCCTCTCAGATGGCATCGGCGTGTCCTCTGTAATGCCAACCTCCTGCTTCAGCAGTCTCAAGAACGGAAAAAGCGCGCTGTTGGTGAAGGCAGGGCCGCACTGCGCAACGAGCGCCTTCGATCCGGGAAAGCTTCTGCCAACCTCATAGAGCAGGCGCGATTTACCGATCCCCGGCTCTCCGCTTATAAATGCGATCCGCCCGTTGCCGTCAGCTCGCACGGCGTCCCAAAGGGTCCCGACTGCCTGCAACTCACTCTTTCTCCCCACCAGCGGCGTCGCTCGGAGTCCCCCCGCAAAGCGGTATTGCCTCGCAATCGGCTTGAGGGCGCGCCGGATGTGAATGGGACCACTAAAGCCCTTCAGGGTTTTCCCGCCGACATCGGCGTACTCCACGGCGCCAGCCGTTGTTTGGTAGGTGTTCTCATCGACATAGATGCCGTTCGGTTCGGCAATCGCCTGAAGGCGGTGCGCGAGATTCGGGACATGCCCGAACGCCACCGTTGAAATCCCGGCAGGCGCACCCTCAATATCGCCGACGACGACCAGACCGCTTGCAACCCCTATCCTCACGCTCAGTCGCGAACCGTCCGGCGTCTCCATCTGTGGCACGGTTGTCACGATGTCGAGCGCCAACTGTATCGCGCGCTCGGCATCGTTCTCCTCCGCCGCAGGGAAGCCGAACAGGACCTGCAGCGCGTCACCGACATAGTTGGCAACGAACCCCCCGTGCGACCTTGCAAGCCCGCTGCAACGCGAAAGGAATGTCTGTGTGAGCTGGCTGAAGTCCTCAGGGTCGAGCCTGGAGGCATACTCGGTCGAGCCGACCATATCGCCCACCAGGATCGTCAGCTGCCGCCGTTCGACTGGAGTCCGATACCCCCCGGACTGCCGCGCAGAATTGCCGAGCGCAGCGATCGCTGCAAGCAGCTTGCGGCGGGGCCCCAAGGGGACGCCGAGTTCGCGCAAATCCTGATCAGAAAGCAGCGCAAGCGTGTCAAAGTCGATTTGTGCGTCGACGAATTTGTCCGCCAAATGCGGCAACCCGATCTCGGCCAGCCATGTGGTGACGTCGTTCATCGCGGGCCCACCCAGTTGAAATAGAGGAGTAACTCAACTTGCGCATTTCTTAAGTTCAAGCTACTCTCCTAACCAATGCCATTCAACAATTTGAGTTTATTCTAGGCGCGTCCACATGGTGTGGCCGCGTATACTTGCAGTGCTGCGAGAGCGATTGGTGCGGTCCGTTCGTAGTGCATGGTATGGAATGGCGTAGTGAACGGCCCGGACCCCTCGACGGCAGCACAGGAGGGGTCAATGTGAAAGAATGTAAGTTTTACGGGGCTGTAGCCCTTCTCTCGTTACTTGCGGCCTCGCCTGCATTCGCGGCCAACGAATGCCCCGGGGCAAGTCAGATGCCTTGGAGGGATTACCGCGGCGGGTCATTGGTCGCGCCCACGCCGGAGGAGCGGCGCGACGTGATAGACCTGCTCTCCCAGTATGCGTGGACGATGGACAACCGCGATTTCAACGGGCTGGCCGCTTTGTTTGTTGACACGGGACAGTACTTCCACTGCGACCCGGGCAATGTGAATGCCGTGCTTGCCGTTTCGGCAGGGTCGCTGGCCAAGCAATTCCAAACAATGTTCGCGAACCTTGCCGCCACGAACTCCAGCGCCACTCGAGTGCTTAGCAGCATCCTGATTGGGAAGAGAGACGACGGTACCTTCGAGGTTGCCTTGACGATCCAGGTGACCATTGAGACGATCGGGGTCAGCGCGGCGCAACTTGACTACACGGCCAGGCTATACGCGACGATCAAGAAGGACGGCGATTTGATGAAGTTCGTTATCCTCAAGGTCGCCCCCTCCCAGTCCGGGATTCAGGCCAGCGCACGTTGATCATCTGTGAAGGCCGCAAATGAGGGAAGGAAACGTGAGGCGCCTCGTCCATCTTGCCGCGGCGATTGCGGTGGCTGTCTTTCTGCTGGTTGCCTGGGAGATCGACGCTCTTCGAGAACTGCGCGCTAGGCCGATCCAGGAAGCAGGCCGCTTCTCAGCTCCTGACGCAAAAGCCGCAACAGTCGTTGCGCAGACCGTGTCGTCGTACGACCTTCTTCTTCGGTGGAACGGCGACGTGTTGTGGGCCCCGGCGACGGCGAGCACCGATCCGGTGACCAAATTCGGCGACGAGGCCAGATCGGTGTTCGGCCCCATACCGGACGGCGTCTGCACGGGGCCGAACTCCAGATCGGTCGGTGTCGAGGTTGACGGAAACGCTGTAAGGCTGGAACCGAACCTCTCCAAGGCAGGCGCTCCGCTCGAATTTGTGCACCGTGACGTCGAAGGACGACTAGTGAAGTGGACGACTGTCGTCGACCGCTGTGACAAGCCTTCGCTCGCCGGGGACGTGACTTTCTGTGCAATGAACTCGCGGGTCGGGCGGATCACGCGCAACCATGTGCAGTGGCTGTTCCTCTGCCGGAAATCGTCCGAGAGCCTGGAAATCGAGGCGGATTCCTACTGGACGGAGACGGATCCACGGTTCTCCCGCTACAGCGCGATCGGGTTCAACGATGTCACGGGTGAAATCGCATTCCTCGACGGCCGGAAGGACCGCTCCGTGTTCAACTGGAGGGACCGCTTCCCCCCACCCGGAGGGACGTCGTACGGCGACGTTGGCGGGCGGCGAGCTGCTGAAGAACTATACGACGGCAGTGCGAAGGTCGATTGCGTAGTCTGTCATGACAACAAGAAACCCACCGTCATCGATCCGCACATGCAACAGGCGAGGGTCGGCTATTTCGAGAGCAGGCACGATCGGCGGGCCGTGTTCGGCATGGGTAACTTCCTTCCTGGCCGCGTTTCGAGGCAGGAGCTGCCGTTTCGCGTGATTGGTTCAGGATACGCGGCCGCCCATGCCGGCACGCTGCTTGGCGCCAAGTCCTTCTTGATAGACGGCCATCCGTGCTCGGACTGCCACAGCCTTACGACGCTGGAGTCGGGGCGCCGCTTTGCCGCCGACGCCACTGGGAAGACGCCTGTCATCACGAGCGCGACGGTGATGCAGAACGCGGCCCTCTTCGCGCAGAAGATAGCTCTCGGGCTCGTGCAGAACCACAGGACCGAATGGGCCTCCGCCTCTGGAGCGGGCCGGATCAGCCCCTGGATGGTACCCGAACATGGTGGCAATCTGTGGAGAGGCGTCCGCACACTCAATGAAGAAGACTGGTTGCGCCTTAGCCAATGCGCATGGGGCCTCGGAGAAGCAGAATGTGGATACAAGCCGCTGTTCACGCAGTGCCCGCCCCCCGGCGGCGGC
Organism: Ensifer sp. Root423; assembly: GCF_001426275.1. Classification (NCBI taxonomy): domain Bacteria; kingdom Pseudomonadati; phylum Pseudomonadota; class Alphaproteobacteria; order Hyphomicrobiales; family Rhizobiaceae; genus Ensifer; species Ensifer sp. Root423. The sequence continues at coordinate 32,756 of NZ_LMEG01000046.1, forward strand.
GGGGATACCTTCGTGCCGGTGGACTTTTCGGCCGATGTCCACTCCCAACCCGCCGCTGCGAGTGGTGCGCGAATGATCTTGCGCCTTTCATGGAAGTACCTGAACGGCTACGGCTACGTACCGGCCCGCGACGACGTACGTTTCAACGTGGCATTCGAGACGACCGACGTGCCTTTGGTCCGCGGACCACCGACTCAGCACGAATACCCAACGATCGACGAGGGGAAAGGAAAGGACTTTGTCGCAGAAGCAGGAGGCGTCGGCCGCTCTGGATCTGCGACGCTCCTCAAAGACGTTTCCTTCGTCGGGCATAAAAAATGGACAGATCCCCTGCCCTCCAACGTCGCTCGATTGTATTCGGTGGATATCCCGGCGGCATGCGGGAAGCGGTATCTGTTCAGGATCCTGCCCAAGCGTTTCTGCTTCGACAATTCGGGTGAACGGTTCAGTGAAACTGAACACCTTTTCTATAAGGATATGTATTGCGGAAAATAGACCAGAAAAGGAGATAGCCGCGTTGTTTCCTCCGCCCTGGAAATCACACGAAGGATCGTTCACTCCGTTTGGCAGCGACGGCTTACAGTTATATTCTACGATACACTCTCAATCATAGCCGGCCATTATATAGCATCGATATCGTTGGCGTACGACAATATGGGTCTGACCAAAATAACCCTTGCTGAATACTTATATGAACCTCCATTATAGAAAGCGAAATTATCAGGCGGACGGTTCGAAAGATCGCTTATTGCGTCAACAGAAAACGTGACTTGGGTCCTGACGATATGGTCAAGTATTTCATTCTTTCGCTCTCAATGCTCGGCATTTCATCTGTTTGTTCGTCATGCATCAAAACACTCTCGGACGACTTTTCCCAACTGGAACCGTCATCAATCTGGTTTGTCTGCCATCGGGACGAAAATAGTTTCTCTTTCGGGAAAGTCCCTGGTGAGGCAAGAACAGCTATGACTGCGACGGTGAGGCCGAGAGTCGGCATTCAAGCCTTTGCTCCGGCAGCAACCCATTCCGGTTGCCGTGATGCCGACGGCAATTACGAGCCTGACGGCCGGAACGAGCGGGCTGAACTCTGGGAAGAGGACAGCGTTTGGCTGCCGTTGGGAACAGATATTTGGTACCGCTTCGACATGTATGTGGATGACAGTGTCGTCCCGGGAGCGGACCGAACGGTGATTGGTCAGTGGAAACAAACAAGCGGTCCACTGGATGCCAGTCCTGTGCTGGCTCAGCGTTTTACCAATCGCACGTTTACGATCACCATTGAGCAGGACAATGATCGACCTGGCCGAAATCCAGCTGATGCTCAATGCCGTATTCTCGTAGCGACCGAAGCATCGTCATCAGATGAGATTGGACATGGCGGTGAACACGACGTGCTTGCGCCACCGTCGTCCGTCCCGGAAAAATCGACCGTCTTATCGATAGGACACGCTTCAGACTCGATACGCTACGACCCGATCAGAGGATTCAGCAAGGCAGTGGATTGCACGATCGACGATATATCCATTACGACCTTTCATCCTCTCCCCGAGGTTTTCGGAACATGGACCACGATGGTGTATCACGTGCGCTTTCTTCCTGACCACAACGGGCTCGTGGAAGTGTGGGCAAATGGAAAAGCGATTGCGCGCGCGGCTGGCAGAATCGGGTTCCGTCCAACCACTCCGCGCAGCAGACAATACTTCAAATTTGGCCCTTACCGAAATCATGCCTCCTATGAGACCACCTCCCGTTTAGCACACTACATCAGGAGCACGCGCCGGGAAGACGTCGACCCGCAAGGTCTGTTGACCCCCACTATGGCCGCCAAGGATGCCAGAAGAGATCGCGGCGTCGAACGATTACCCAAACCGTTGCGACGGCGCGAAATGCAAGATACGATCCGATAGCTGCCGGTATCATCGGCCAGGCTGCGAACACCCGACCTAGGTTGAGCTGATCAACGCTTACGCTTGCCAGTTCGCGACCTATCAGAGCCCTAGGGACACCTTGCCGCACGCGAATTTGGAGATAGCCGTCCTGCAGGCCGTAGAGTTCAAGAAGGAGATAAACACGGTCTGGATCTACCCACCCGCCGCCGATCGCGTGGCTGCCTATAAGAATATCCTCGTCGCGCGCACCGTCGATTTCTAGCGCGATCGACCGCGACGGGTGATCCCTCGCCTTGAACGGAATCGAACCGCACATGCCGCTGTCTATTTGAATAAGCCAATTTCATTTGATCGAGAAGGGACACGTTCCAAAGCCATGAATTCCTCGAGATTCCGTCCAGTTTAGCCACATCCCTCGACCACCTTGACTCGTGCAACCCACGATATAAACTTATTTAAGTAAATAGTAACATGATTGAGTGGACGCATGTCGCCATCGGTCACACTATTCACGATCCACGGTATCAATGCGGGGCCTTGGCAGGATAAGCTAGCCTCCGTGTTCGAACCGCATGTTTCAAGCTATGTGGCTTTGAAATACGATGGATATAACGGCTACCTGCAAATGCAGGGCCCCATACGCTTGGCTCTCGGAAGAGGTCTGCGGCAGACTGTCGAACGCGTGAATGCTACGATTGTCGAGGAGGGGCGAAAGTCGATCAGCTCATACATTATTGCGCACAGCTTTGGCACCGTACTTGTGACGTCGCTTCTCCAGCGTTTCCCTGCGAAGAAGTTCGATCGGATGATGTTTCTTGGAAGCGCTGTGCGGCGCGACTTCGATTGGGGAGCGCCAGGCTTTCGTGGGCATCATCTTCATCTCACGAACATGCACGGCGGGAAGGACGAAGCAGTCCCTTGGGCTAGGGCCGCGAACCGAGCCAGAAAAATGCCGGTTGTCGGCCGGGTCTTCTGCGATCTGGTCGGCGATGCAGGGCGTGTCGGTTTTGACGGCCCTGCCGACGTCGTTCACAATGTTGTCGTCCCGCTTTCGGACTGTCCCATATGCGAGATAAGAAACCAACAGGACAGGGTGAGCGTTCACAACATCGCTTTCGCTGGCGGGTTGCATTCTGACTACTTTGTTGATCCTGAGAATGTTCATGCGCTGATCATTCCCTATCTTTTTGGCATCAGCCCCGAACGTTACGTTGCATTTACAACAGCCTGTCGAGCGGCTCGCGAACATGAGCGGACGTATGGGATCAATGCCAAAAATGACCACGATGCCGCGATCTTGCACCTCCCGATAGAATACCAACACGGGAAACTGATGACGGCCGGAATGCAGCTGAAGGAAATGCTGGAGGTTCATCTCGACCAATACAGGATCTCAACGCGCGCACGCCAACGGGAGATCTCTATGCCATTCTTTACGCGAATGATGCGCGAGCTCGTTTGCGAAGCCTACGACCATCCCGAAGACCGGCGCAAAGCCGGAGCCTTGCTTCCCCGCATCGCAATGCAGCGCGCGATCATGAGCATGATGAAAAAGGAAGCGTGGCGAGATGGCGGCCAATTCAAATGATGATCCGCAATCCGAGTTTTTTCTAGCGGCGCAGGAATTTGCTCGGGCGCTCGGTGTCGATGTCGAGGTGCTTCTCGCGCAGTATCTGCAGGAAGCGACCGACACGGCGGCCGCTGACCCGGACTGTCTGAAATCTACCGAGATCCAGCTGTTTCTTCAGGACGGTGTTTTGGCGGCCGACAGGATCGCGCACATTGAAAACTGCATGGCCTGCACTGCCATGGCCGAGACGATCGTTCCGGAAGGCTCCAATCTTGCGGACTACCTTTCCAGCGCCAAGCTTCAGGCCGAAGAGAGGCTGCAGCGGAACAAGAGCACCTGGCTGCAGTCCCGCTTGTCGATCGACGGGCGCATTGTTCTTCAGGGCGTCACGAGACGGGTTTCGAATGTCGCTGTCGTCGACGACCTCAACCTGTCGGTCGAAAGCGGTGAAATTTGCGCATTGCTCGGGCCAAAAGGTTCGGGCACGTCGATCGTCTTGCGCATGATAGCCGGACTTGAGCCCGTCGATGCCGGCTCGGTCATACTGGACGGCACAGATGTCACACACATCCCAGCGGGCAGGCGTCGCGTGGCTTCTGTTCTCGACAGCGCGTCGCTTCAATCTCACCTGAGCGTTGGTGAGAACATTGCGTCGGCATTCGAATTCAAACGGACGTACGGCGCACGGGCACTTGCCGACGAGATCGTAGTATTGCTCGACCTGGAAGGCGTCATGGGACAGACGCCAGCGAGCTTGTCGGACGCGCAGCGCGCGCGTGTCGTTCTTGCCCGCGCACTCGTCAGTGACCCAAGGCTTCTTCTGTTCGACAGCATGCCTCTCAAGGGTGATATTTCGTCGTTGTGGTTGGAAATAGCCGAACTCCATCGCGAACTTGGTCCGACGATGGTGATCAGCACCCACGACCAGGCGGAAGCCATGCGCCTGGCGGATCGGATCTGTGTGCTGCTGAATGGGCGTGTCCTGCAAACGGGAAGGCCGGAGGACCTGTATAAACGTCCCGACAATCGCGCGGTTGCCGGCCTGATCGGCTACCCGCAAATGAACTTTCTGCCAGTAACGACGCTTGGCAATACGGGCAACACATTTTCTTTATCGATCGCCGGAGTGGAAGACATAACGGTATCTTCCCGATTTCCGATCGACGCCGCCACCCCGGCGCCCCATGCCGTCGGCATTCGGCCAGAGCATGTTCTGCTAACCGACCTAAATAGTTCGGGCGTCGAACTGGCCGGTACAGTTGTTGCGATTGCTCGAACCGGAGACACCGCAACGGTGACAGTTGCCACCGACGCCGGCCAGGTCATTGCGGGAGGAACTGCAGCAGAGATGGGCAAGATTGGAGAGCGAATTGGGCTTATTCTCCTCCGCGAACAGTTGCATGTCTTCGCAGAAGACGGCCGGGCTATTTAGCAACAGCATACCTGATCCGAACGGTCTAGTCGTATCCCGAGCTTCGATGTCAAAGATGGCGGCCCGTGAAGCCCACCAGACTAGCCAACGATCCAATTGATACATTATGCGATCCTAAACGCACAAATCAGAAACATTCCGTGATCAGCCCGAAATGGCAAAATAGCATCAAGAAAAAGCGGTCAGAGTTCGGCTATCCGCCGAGCCCTGACCGCATATCCAGAGCGTTCAAACTAGAGCGATGCCACCGCGACCTTCGGCGGCTGCCAAGAGCCGTTGATGTGCCGTAACTACTTCAAGGCTGCCGGATATGAGACCAATTAAACGCGACAAGCTTTAGTGGCAGAATGAGCAATATGCGTCGTAGATTGGGCCGTTTGTACCGTTCCGGCCGACTGATCCGCGCCTCATACTTCGCGCATCAACTTCACCGGAGAATCCCATGACGGTCTACAATATCGCTCCCGTAGATTTTGGTGGCGTCAACCGCGCACTGGCCAAACAGCTTCCATTTGACCACCCACTCGCGACGGGGAAAGGGCGACGAATGCGGTATCTCTGAACACCGAGCATCTAGGCACCGTCATGATAACTGGGCCTGGCGCTGGGCACATCGAGACAGCTTACGCATTCCCATCCGAGTTCGTCGCCATACACAACGCCCGCTCATCGGTCGCGAGTGGAGGCTGCATAGTGACGAGCCTTGCCGGAGTAAATCCATCGCCATGGACGAAATTCTGATCCTCACCCCATTCTACGGCAGCCTTCTCGGAAAAATGGCCGAGACGAATGAACCCAGCGCGAGCGCGAAGTCAACTCGGTGGTCTCACGCGCGATCAATCGTCGGCATTTCGGAGTGAAACCAATGAAAGATGAACGCATTGAGACTGATCTGATCGGATCTCTCGCGATACCTGCGAACGCACTTTACGGTGTTCACACGCGGCGTGCAGAACTAAATTTCGACGTCTCTGGTCACCGCCTCAGGGATTTCCCAGAACTCGTTCAATCTATGGCGATGGTCAAGAAGGCTGCTGCGCTTGCGAACGCTGAGCTCGGACTACTTCCGAAAGAGAAGGCTCAGGCGATATTACTAGCCTGTGACGACCTCATCGCACTGAACGGCCTGGACGAGAATTTCCCGGTCGACATGATGCAGGGCGGTGCCGGCACCTCCACAAACATGAACGTCAACGAAGTCATCACAAACCTGGCGCTACTAAAGCTCGGCGCTAGGATCGGCGACTATACAAAGCTCCACCCGAACGACGACGTCAACCTCTCGCAATCGACCAACGACGTCTATCCGACGGCTCTTCGGCTGACCATTCTCCGCGTGTCCGAAAGCCTTATTTCTTCCCAGGTAGGGCTACGTGACTCGTTTCGAATGAAGGCAGACGAGTACGCGCAGGCGTTGAAAGTTGGCAGAACCCAGTTGCAAGACGCTGTTCCAATGACCGCCGGGCAAGAGTTCGGCGCAATGGCGGACCTGATTGACGAGGATATCACACAGGTCCAATCCGCCGCAAAGCTCCTGAGGGAAGTCAATCTTGGTGGATCAGCGATCGGTACGTCCATCAATGTACCACGTGGCTTCGCTGCTATCGCGATTATGCACCTTACGGAAATTTCGGGTATTCAAGTCGCTCCCGCTCGAAATCTGATCGAAGCGACCTCCGACACCGGTGGCTTCGTGTCATTCTCCAGCGTACTGAAACGTATCGCCGTCAAACTTACTAAAATCTGTAACGACCTGCGGCTTCTAAGCAGCGGGCCGCGCGGAGGTTTCGGCGAGCTTAGATTGCCACCGGTGCAGGCTGGCTCCTCAATCATGCCCGGAAAAGTCAATCCCGTTATACCGGAGATGATGAACCAGATCGGCTTTCAGGTGATCGGCAATGATCTGACTGTAACCCTCGCCGCAAGTGCGGGCCAGTTGCAGTTGAATGCGATGGAGCCCGTTATCGTTCTAAACATCCTCCAGTCGATGCGAATGCTGTCGCGGGGAATGGAAGTGTTCAAGCAGCGTTGCGTCGATGGGATCGAAGTCGACGTTGACCGTTGCAAAACACTTCTTGACCAATCACTTGTCCTTGCGACGCCGTTAGCGATGGTGGTCGGCTACAACAATGCTGCCTACCTGTCCAAGAAGGCCCTCACCGAAAAGCGCGAGCTACGACAGGTCGTTGAAGAAGAGGGGAGCCTCGACCTTGACCAAATCGAGCAGCTTTTTGAACGTAGCAGTGACTTCGCGGACCCGCTGAGTTTACGAGCATAGCCAAACGATCGAGATCCCTGGGCAGCCGAACGGCTGAGAGCAACAAGGGGCGGGCTTTGTATTTCGGCGCGCCGAAATTGCGCACGCTGCCAACGCATTAGTATCTTTCGAACCCACTATAGCGCCCCTTTTAGCGCCCCTTTTAGAAGCAGAGCTCGCAACCACATACTGTGGATGCACTATTGGAAGAACCCGCGATACAAAAATTCGTTAATTGGGTTCGCAGGGAGCCTCCCGGCTTCTATGACGGCACGAAACGCAGCGGTCGACTGCGATGATCGCCTCCCTTGACCAAACTCATTGCTGGTGGCTTGCCATACCGTAGGCATCATCGCGCTGCTCACGCCGCACCCTTGTTGCCGTTGCTCGAGAACCGACTGCAAAAACCGCCGGCAGCAAGGCCCAGCGAACAGGCGTGATCGAGGTGACCGTGCGTAAGATCAATCTTCGTGAAGTCCGGAACGATCAAACGAGTTAACACATCGGTTCATACTGGCGGCAACGCCAAAAAAAGACCATGGCAAACGCGGTGCGCGTTGGAGTCGGTTCGCGGTCCCTTTCTTGAGATGGCCGAGCGCAAACGGATCAGCTTTGAAAAGAGCAAAATGCACTGTGGTTTAGTCACTCTGCCCTGTTCCGCTTGAGCGCGTCCCGCATCAAACTTGGACTAGCAACTATCGAAAAATCACCATGACGGCACAGGTTCGGGCAGCCTGCACGACAGGAAACCTCGCGACGGGCCTGATCTCATGGTGCGCCGGACCACCGTTCATGGCGGCTGTAAAAAGGAGACCGCGGATGCATAACGCCACGCTTTCAAAGCAGACTTCGACCCCCACCATCGTTGTACGCAGCCCGTACGACGGAACCGTCGTCGGTACCGTCATCGAGACGAAAGCTGACAGCCTGGACCAGTTGATTGATCGTGCCAGACTGGGCGCTCAGATCGCGCGCTCACTGTCGCGCCATGAGCGGTGCGCGATCCTGGAGAAAGCCGCTAGTGCCGTCGACGCTCGCAAGGAAGACTTCTCAGTGTTAATCGTCCGGGAAGCTGGGAAGACCATCACCCAGGCCCGGAAGGAGGTTACTCGGTGCGTCAACACGCTTAAGCTTTCCGCGGACGAGGCTAGACGCAACGCCGGAGAGGTTATCCCATTCGATTCCTATGCCGGTTCAGAATCTCGTCAAGGCTGGTACACGCGAGATCCGTTGGGAATCATTGCTGCGATCACTCCGTACAACGACCCTCTCAATCTTGTCGCACACAAGCTTGGCCCCGCCATCGCCGGGGGCAACTCGGTTCTTTTAAAGCCTTCAGAGCTGACTCCGTTTTCCGCCGTGAAATTGGTTGATGTGTTGGTCGATAGCGGCCTCCCGGAAGAAGTCATCACCGTGGCCGTTGGCGGTGCGGAGTTGGGCCAAGCTTTGGTATCGGCGCGAGAGGTACGTATGATCTCTTTCACCGGCGGCTATGCGACCGGCGAGGCGATTTCCAAAAATGCTGGCATAAAGAAGCTCGCCATGGACCTTGGCGGAAACGCACCCGTCATCGTGATGGAAAACTGCGATTTCGAAGCCGCCGTCGATGGCTGTGTATCTCGAGCATATTGGGCAGCGGGTCAAAACTGTATCGGCACTCAGCGGATCCTGATCCAACGGCCGATTTACGAGCGCTTCAGAACCGTGTTCGTATCTAAGACCCTGAAGCTCAAGACAGGAAATCCCCTGGATGTAGATACGGACGTCGGTCCAATGATATCTGCCAGAGCGGTGAACCGGGCCGCTGCCATCGTCGAAGAGGCAATCGAAGCGGGCGGGAAGGTCGCGTGTGGACACAAACCAGCTGGTAGCTTGTACCCCCCAACCGTACTCGAACACGTTCCCCGGACCTGCGAAGCCTGGAATGAAGAACTCTTTGCACCAATCGTAATTTTGGAACCGTTCGATGATCTTTCCGAGGCTATCGAACTGGCGAATAGTGGAGAGTACGGCCTCCATGCGGGGATCTTCGCTAACGACCTGAACGATGCTCTAGAGGCCGCTGGCCGCATCGACGTCGGCGGCGTCATGATCAACGACTCCTCGGATTACCGATTTGATGCCATGCCGTTCGGCGGTTTCAAATATGGTAGCATGGGTCGTGAGGGCGTCCGTTTTGCCTACGAGGAGATGACCCAGCCTAAGGTCGTTTGCATCAATCGGCCGAAACGCTGACGCATCTGTGGCATTCGCCCCGAGTGCCTCAGACGTCTGACGACTTCTTCAATGCGCTTCTGAGTGAAGCGCATTGTTGTTCGGCAATCTGTTAAGACAGCGTAATGATACACGCAGCGCAGGGCGAGATTGCTGTCTTTCCGTAGCTGAAAAAGAGACCTTATCGACCCCGCGGGGAGACCTGGGTAATCCAGAGCGGGCTCGTCGGCACGAGATCCTACTTCCTTATGATTGTCGATAGTGCGAACGCAGTCAGCGTATCGCGCACGCCTGGGACTTCCGCAATCTGCTGCCAAATGTGTCTTATGCGATCAACGTCAGAGGATTCAACGCGCACGAGGAGATCGAAATCTCCGGTCATAACATCGCACGCCACGATCTCCGGAATCTTACGCAATGCCTGAATGACATCGCCGCCTCTCATTCGGTCATGCCGATAGACGAACATGAGGGCTGTAGTCACCGAAGAGCCAGGCCCCCCGCCAGTTACAATCGTATAGCCTTTGATAACTCCGTCTCTCTCAAGTCGCTCGATGCGCACCCGTACTGCATTGCGAGACAAGTTGACCTTGTTTGCCAATTCAATGTGAGAGACGCGGCTGTTTGCCTTCAGTTCGGAAAGGATAAGCTCGTCAGTTCGATCAAGGACGTATTTCACTAATTTTACTGTCCTCTAGTTCGCGAGCGCACCCGTTGGCACCATAGTAGGAGAAGTGGATTTGCTGTGCAGCGCATTGCAAACTCGTGTCCTTCGTCGCTGAAGAATACCCCACCTGGAGACCTTACGATCCAGTCGTCTTGCCGATGCGCTAAACGTCGCCATTCAAGGTGGCGGCCCGCTCGCTGATCTCGCCAAGACGATAAGCTCAATCGCCCCCGACCTCGGCTGGTATCGGTCGAGAACCGGCCCCTTCGCCAGCATCAATTTCGTTCGTGGACATGCTCATGCGTTGATAGTGGGGCCGGGAGGCATGGAAGAGCGGGACGATGTGCATATCGGTGCGACAGTCATGGCTCCTTATGGGCGCTACCCGGATCATCGCCGCAAGCACCTGAAGAGCAAAGGGACGGTGTCCCCACATAGATATCGGCGCCTGGCCTTGTGGGGAGGGGTCGCAATCAATAACGGGACGGATATCCGGTGCGGTCATGTCGTACCTTCTGCGGGCTCTCGGGCGTCGATTGCGGGTGAGGTCAATTAGTCCCGCCAAAACCCGTGATGGAATTCGAAATGTTAAGATGGCGGGGAGATATTTCACCCGCCCGCGATCAGAACCGGGGCGTCCCGGTGCGTACCGCCTCCCCCACCTGCCACAGATGAAAGTTCTCCGGCGAAAAATCCTGATAGGTGTTCACGACGGCGAACATCGGACGCTCGAATTCTTTGTCGATCAGACCGGCGCCTTTCGCCCAGGCTCGCCGAAGCGCGCGCTCAACTCCGGTGAACTGCGTTTGGCTGCGGCGTTGTTTGCTCTTTGATTCCATGCCTGGATCCTCCTTGGCGATCGACCAGCGATCGCCATAGAAAGTGACACATCTTCAACCGGTCGTCAATAGATTGTCAGACAATCGTCAATGGAGCCTTTGCGGTTGTAAGCAAACTCGCTTCTACTGGTCGGCGCCCTCCAACTCGCGCAAATGGCGTTCGAGCTTTGCTCCCTCCTGTTCAGTGTGATCGACCGCCGCGCGGATGGAGGCATCGACGTCTCCAGCCTTAAGCGACTCGATCAGCGGCCGATGCTGTTCGATAATGACTTCCGGAACCGGCACGAGGGCATCGCTTGAAGCGATATATATTCTGATCTGCTGTTCCACCCGACTGTACTGCTCGGCCAGACGCCGATGCCCAGAAAGATCGATGATCGCCCTATGCAATGCGAAATCGGCATCTGCGATCTTCCTGTGGCTGCCCGTAGCGCAAGCCTCTTTCAGTCCGTCAAACACCTGATCGAGCTTTGCTCTGACGGCAACTGACTGACCGGCGTCTGCCATCTTCGCCGCCACGAGCTTGGATCCAAGGGCCTCAAGACTTGACCGCAGTGTGTAGAGTTCCCAGGAATCTTCGGCACTGAGTGATACCACTGCCCAGCCGGTATAGGGAATCTGGTCGATCAGTCCTTCCTGAACCAACTGGTGAAAGGCCGTCCGCAGCGTCGCGCGCGAAACGCCCAACTGTTCTGCCATTCGGATTTCGGTTAGCCGCGTTCCGGGCGGTATCTCTCCAGATACAATTCCATCTCGAAGTGCATCAGCAGTTTGCGCTTCGGCGCTCAGCTTCTGCACTTTTTTTATCTTGAAATTATCTGGTTCTCTCATGACTAGCAAATCCCGATGCCCTTGATTATTGTCGACAATAGATCAATCGCGCAGCAACCGGAAGCTAAAAACGAGCATCCGGGCACGGGAAAGCCGACCCCTGCAAGCTACAATTCGAGGACATGTCAGGGGGCCAGATCCCTGCCTCTTACCTGGCATCCAACTGCAAAGACCGCCCTTCCAACATCTTCGGGAAGGCGGTGTTTGGTCTGGTCGGACGAGGGTTTTGAGCAGTGCGTTGTCCAGTTCAAACGCCGCTTGGTGCGTCCCAAAGGTTCAGCGATCGGCCGATTCCCTTTTCTTTAGCGTTTTCATAGATCTCATAGCCCCAACTGATATCGAACACCGCCATGCCACATGCGATGAAGATGATCCGCTCGTTAGCGTTCTCACGCCCCGGCTTCTTGCCATTGACCACGTCACCCAGACCCGTCGAGTCCCGCAACGCAGGCAACCTGCCAGCATCAATCAGTCGATATAACGGCCCGCCAATCACGCCGTTGTAGTATGCCTCCTTGTTGCCCGAAGCCAAGGCGTCCTCGACGTACGCCTCCTGGAGGGGCGTGTGATCGTAGACAATCTTGCAACCCGTCAGGAACGATTCGTCGGCATTGACGGGTCCCGAGATTAAGATCGTCGCGCCATCTTTGATCCATTCGTCCTTGAAGTGGAGTGGTTTGAGCCGCGACGCCGCGACTGTTATGACATCGGCGTCGCGAAACGCAGCTTCGCTGTGGTCAATGCCGACCGCCGCGACGCCGTATTTTTCGATGACCCAAGTGGCGAATTCCACCGCCTTGTCCAGGAAGAGGTCGAAACAGACGACTTTCTCAACGTTCTCCAGTTGAGTCATAATCGCTGTGAAACATGCTTTATTGATCGGGCCGCAACCGACTACCGACACCACCTTAGCGTTTCGGTTCGCAAGGTGTTTGGCCGCCACTCCGGGGACAGCGCCCGTTCTGGCAGCGCTCAACAGGTTTGCGGACATCAGCGCAAGAGGCGCACCCGTGTCCTTGTCGTTGAGCATCATCGTTAAGATGGAGCGTGGGAGACCCTTATCACCGTTGGCGTGGTTGGACCCGTACCACTTGTTGCCACAGACATCGAACCGCCCACCCAGATATCCGGGCATCGCAGCGAACCGACGATCAGGCCCGGCCACCGGCATGTTCGGAAACTTCGTCTCCCGCGGGAAAACGATGTTCATGCCATGATTGTTGTGGTTGGCACCGCCCATGAGGTAATCACCCTCGCCCAGCAGGCTAAAGGTCTCCTCGCATACGGTGACGCAACGCTCCGGATCAAGAACGCCAGCGGCAATCATGTCCGGTTCTGAGAGGTAGAGAAAGTCGATCTTAGGATACATTGCAGCAACCTTTTTGAGCGTATCTGGAAATCATGTGTCGTTTGGCATCAGGGCATCAGGTCAAAAACGCAGCAGTGGCTTGATATCGTAGAGGCGGCAGCCGTCGTTCAATGCGCTTGCGCGCATAAGGAAATTCAGTTTTTCAATGCGTTCACCTGACCGGGGAGCGCCATTTTTTTGGAAAGGGACGTGCAGACCGACGGAGAAGTCCATCACCACGTCATCAACGACGCCGCCGGACCTGCCCGACGGAACCGCGATCATCCCATGCTCTTTCGCAAACTGGTAGGCATCCATTGCTTCGGTGACGGTCCCAACCTGGTTCGGCTTCAGAATGAAGCCGTCGACGGCGCGTGTCTGATGCGCACGACGCAGCAGTGCTAGATTTGTGACGGTGAGGTCATCCCCGAGAACGATTGTCCGCTTCAATTCCTCGACGGCTTTCGAATAACCGAGCCAGTCATTTTCATCGAGGAGGTCCTCGATGAATACGAGATCGAACTTCTCCGTCAGCGACTTGGCGTAGGCGATGAGTTCATCGCCGGATACGCGCGTGCCCTTCAGCAGATAGGTGCCATCCTTCTTGTCGTACATTTCGCTTGAAGCGCAATCGAGCGCAAAGGCGACACGGCCTGCGAAGCCGCATCTGTCTATGGCTTCACTCATCAGCTCAAGGATCACTTCCGGGTCATCCGACGGAGCGGCATAGCCATACGAGCTCGCAACTTGCGGTTTGTGACCAAGGTGCTCGGTCAGCACCTTGCAGAGCTGATGGAAAATCGCCACCGCCATTTCGACTGAATAGTCGACACTCTCAGTTCCGTACGGGACGATGAGAAACTCATTGAAGGCTTGTACGAAACCCTCGTACCTCCCGCCGTTCACGACGTTGAAGCACGGCACGGGCACGGTTTTGATGTCGCCATCCGCAATATAGTTGTAGAGCGGAATTCCGCGCGCGGCCGCCGCCGCGCGAAATGCAGCGATAGATGTCGAGTAGATCGTGTTGCCGCCCAGATTCCTCTTATCCGGAGACCCGTCGAGTGCAATCATTCGCTGGTCAATCGCGCGCTGGTCAAAGACGTTCATTCCGACCAGTTCCGGTCCGATCAGTTTGACCGCCTTATCGACCGCCTTGTGGACCGTCAGCCCCTCATAGGAGGATGGGTTTCCATCTCTCAGGACGAATGCTTCGTACATCCCTACCGACGTGCCTGTGGGAGCGGCCCCGCGGCCGATTGCGCCGCTTTCCGTACGAATTACGACTTCTACCGCCGGACGACATTTGCAATCGATGATTTGCTGAGCCCGGACGGATGCGATCCTGTCTTCAGTAAGCATTGGCCAGCTCCGGAACGTAGACGATGGTCAAATCGCACAGGTTGGTGCCGGTGTTGCCGGTGAAGACCGTGCAATCGACGGACTCCAGCGCTTCGTAGCAGCTGTGTTCACGAAGCGCCTGGTAGAAGCTGATGCCGTGCTCAGCAGCCGCTCCGAAGCTGGTGGAATCGGTGATTCCGCCCGCAACTTTCGAGGTACCGTCGGTGCCTTCGCTATCGATCGACAGGAGGCAAGCGCCCTTTGCCTTGGCGGCGGTGATCGCAAAGCTCACGGCCATCTCCTGACCTGGCCCGCCGTGGCCTTTGATCAATTGGTTGTCTAGGATTTGCGTCGTGACTTCTCCGGAGCTGAGGAGTACGCACGGCGCTTTCACCGGATTACCATAGGTCTGGATCTCACGGGCCATTGAGGCAAAGAACGTACCTGCGTCTCGGCTTTCCCCTTCCAGGAAGGACGAAACGATGACCGCCTGCAAACCCATCTCTTTGCAGATTTCCTTGGCATATATGCAGGAGTCCGGAAGCGTGTTCAGCAGGAAATAGGTGTTGTCAGGAAATGCTTTCGGGGTTTCCGCTTCGGGCCCGGCGGTCATGAGGTAGTCGACCACGCTCCGGGGCAGTCGTTCGGTGACATTGCGATTAATGATTGTTGCCCGCGCGTCGTCTAGCGTCGTCGGATCGGGACCGATCGGCGTGCTTTTATAGGCGGTGTATGGGACAGCGATATCCCCGGTGGCTGGCGAACCCACTGCGTCGCTGATACCGAAGCCAATAAGTTCAGCGCCTACATCCTGAATTCGCTTTGCCAGCATCCCACCGTTCAGTGCCGAAATATGGCGGCGGACGGCATTAATTTCATAGATCCCTGCTCCCGACTTCAACAGGACATCGGTCGTGTCGATCTCGTCTTGCAGACTGATCCCGTCGATTGGGCAAGACATTAGGGCCGAGCTGCCACCGCTGATAACGACGATAAAGAGGTCTTCAGGCCCTGCTCCATCAACAAGTTCGATGATCTTTTTCGAAGCGCGATGCCCTTCTTGATTTGGCAGCGGGTGTCCGCCGACAAACACCTCCGTCTTATTGAAGCGGTCGGAGTCTTCGCGAATTTTCACGATCGCAATGCCTTGGGTAAGACGATCCCCAATAACATGGTCAACCGCCATCGCCATGTGATTGCATGCCTTACCCGCTCCGAAAAGATAGACGTTGCGTTTACGGGACAGGTCCCAGGAGCGCTGACCGATATGAAGGGTGTCGCCGGTCATGTGCATAATGCTTCTGATGCGGCGATAGCTGTCCAACCGATCGAGAGTTCGATCGGCGATCTCCAGCACAATTCGGCGGGACCCTACGTCTCCCCGCGACAGAATTCTCTCGGAATTTCGAATTTTGTTCATCGATAAAGCTCGTGGCTATGCCCCTTGGATAGATCCGTGGGACGACTTGAGTGAACGTAGTAGATTGTCTAACAATCTATTGTCGTCATGTCTAGAGAGCGCAGAACGGTATTTCGGCTGCGCGTCTCGCTCCACCGTGTTCGCGATGGGCGCGATGCTACTGCGGGAAGTCCGCCAGTGAAGGCGTCCGCTCTACCTCCATCAGGCGGCAAGAACCTGTGAGAAAAAGTCTCGAGCCAATCTGTGCCGAGGCTCTTTAAAGATCACGTCTGGGGGCGCGACTTCAACGATCTGGCCGCTGTCCATGAAAACGACGCGGTCCGCAACCTGCCTTGCAAATGCCATCTCATGGGTCACGCAGATCATCGTCATTCCGTCCCGGGCCAATGAGACCATCACATCCAGCACCTCGCGGACCATTTCGGGATCCAGCGCCGAAGTAGGCTCGTCGAACAACATCACTTTCGGGCTCATACACAGCGAACGTGCGATCGCGACGCGTTGCTGCTGACCGCCTGAAAGCTGGCCCGGATACTTATTGGCCTGCTCCGGTATGCGGACGCGCTCCAAAAGCGCCATTGCCCGATCCGTGGCGTCACGCCTGGACATCTTCAGAACGCGGGTAAGACCGATGGTGCAGTTTTCAAGGATCGTCAAATGTGGGAACAGGTTGAAGTGCTGAAACACCATTCCGATATCCCGACCAGGCTCAGCGCGCGACGCAAGCCCCTCGCCGACGGGCTGTCCATCGACAGAAAGTGAGCCTTTTTGGAAGGCTTCGAGACGGTTGATGCAGCGGATCATGGTGGACTTGCCAGAGCCGGAGCGTCCGCACACGACGATGCGCTCGCCCTCCCCCACGGAGAGGCTCACGTCACGTAGCACGTGAAAGTCGCCATACCACTTATTGATGTTCTTGAGCTCGACCGCACCGGCGCGCGTCGGCCTCACGAGTTGAAAGGCTGCCATAGTCCTGTCCTTGTTTAGCGTTGCTTTTCTACCGAGAGACGGCGCTCCACGCCCGCCGAGTATTTCGACATCCCCCAGCAGAACACGAAGTAGAATGCCGCTGCGAAGGCGTAGCCCGTATAGTTCACGGTCGGGGCCGCCCAGGCGGGGTCGATGCGTGCCGCCTCCACGGTCTTGATCAGGTCAAATATTCCAACAATCGCGACCAGCGAGGTATCTTTGAAGAGACCGATGAACGTGTTGACGATCCCAGGGATGACCAGTCGAAGTGCCTGCGGAAGAATGATGAAGGATGTGCACTGCCAATAGCTCAGCCCCAATGACATCGCGCCTTCGAACTGTCCCTTCGGAATGGCTTGCAAGCCACCGCGTATGACCTCTGCCATATAGGCGGAGGCGAAAATCGCGACCCCTAGAAGCGGGCGAGCCAAGCGATCCACCGTGATGCCCTGGGGCAGAAACAGCGGCAACATCGTATTGGCCATGATGAGCACAGTGATCAACGGCACGCCGCGAATTGTCTCGATGAAGCCCACTGACAGATACTTTACGAGGGGCAGTTCAGACCGGCGGCCGAGCGCCAGAAGCACGCCGAGTGGGAGCGAGAAAACAATGCCGAACGTGGAGACGACAAGTGTCACCAACACGCCACCCCAAAGAGAGGTCGGAACATGCGCTAAGCCGAGCCGCTCATTTCCGAGGAGCATGACGTAGGAAAGAAGCGGGAAGAAAAGGAAGAAATATGCCACGCCCCATAGCTTCCACGGTGCGCGCCTCCACAGCAACCACACTATTCCCACGGTAAGCGCAACGAAGAACACGTCTACACGCCATCGCTCGGCGACGGGATAGGACCCGTAGATGAAGTAGTTTAATTTGGCTCCCACGAAGGCCCAGCAAGCCCCTACCTCACGGCCGACCACTTCGGCGCGACAGGCTGCCCCGTCTGATCCCGTCCAGACTGCGTCGACAAACAGAAAACGGATCAGCGGCGGCGCGCACAGATAAACAAGATACAGAACAAACAGCGTGGCGATGGCAGTGGGGCCGTCGGGAAACAGATGACGCCGGATGCTCGGGAGCATTCCCTCGCGGACAGAAGGCGGTGGCTGGATCTCGACCAGTTTATCCGCAACGAAATGAGTTTGGGCGAGTGTCGATACCATGGCTCTTACCTTTCGACGATCGCAACACGAGCGTTGTAAGCGTTCATGGCGGCGGATGTTGTCAGACTGATCGCGAGATAGACCCCCATTGTCATGGTCACGATCTCAATTGCTTGTCCGGTTTGATTGAGCACGGTGCCCATGAAGACCTGAACGAGATCGGGGTAGCCGATCGCCACTGCCAGAGATGAATTCTTGACGACGTTCAAGTATTGGCTTGTTAGTGGCGGCAGGATTACGCGAAGCGCCTGCGGGAGGATGATCAGTCGCAGCGCCTCACCTGATTTCAGGCCGATGGCCCGGGCAGCCTCCGCCTGGCCTTTTGGCACCGCGAGAATGCCAGCGCGCACGATTTCACCGATAAAGGCTGAGGTGTAGATCGACAAACCAAGAACAAGAGCGATGAATTCCGGATAAATGCGCAGGCCACCGGCGAGATTGAACGTCCCCTTCGTCGGGAATTCGACTGACCAACCACCTGCCACGACGATGACAAGGAGTGCCAGCAGTGGAAGCCCGAATACCGCGTCGCCAACGGCACGCACCAATGCGTCGGACGCTCCGCGACCTTGTAGGATCAAGCGAGCCCGGCGGAGGAGCAATAGCATCGCGAACGTTGTGCCAAGCACCGTAGGCAGGAACCAGGTGCCCGTCTCCGAGGAGATTGCAGGAACAAAAAGCCCTCGCGCATTTAGCCACATACCCGGAGCCAGATGCAGCGACGTACGCGGGTCGGGCAAGGCCGCAAGCACGGCATTGTACCAGAACAACAGTTGCAGCAGCAGCGGCAGGTTACGCAGCACTTCGACATAACCGGTGGCCAAACCAGAAATGAGGCCAATCCGCGACAAGCGCGCAATGCCAACGGCAACGCCTAATACGGTTGCGAGCACAATCCCGAGCGCTCCGACGACGAGCGTATTCAGCAAACCGACGAGGAACGCTGCGCCATAAGTCGAACCGGCGGCCGAAAACGAAATCAACGTCTGGCTAATGTCGAAGCCCGCGATGTTTCCGAGAAAACCGAATCCGGCTGTGATCCTGGCGCTGCGCAGATTTTCAAAGACGTTCAGAAGTCCCAGAGCCAATACGCCGACGACCACGAGACCGAGGATGGCCTGATAAACGAGGCCGCGAACTTTTGGATCGTACAAGCAGCGCCTCACGTCCGGGCGGAAATATGGTTTCAGCATCGGGTTGCCTCCTGGAACACGCCAAAGCGATGCGCAGCGTGTGCCGCGTCCGCGTTCAATGACGCGGTCCGCGGTTGCTGTATGTTAATATTCGGAATAGCTGGCGCCGGATTGCGCTGGCGCTCACATCCGGCGCCGTGTTGATCAACGTACCGGTACGCCGTACTGCAGACCGCCCTTGCTCCAGAGCTCGTTCAAACCCCGCTTCACCTTCATCGGCGAGTCTTCGCCAAGGTTCCGGGCGAAGATCTCGCCGTAGTTCCCGGTAGCGCGGATTACGTCTGCGGCCCAGGTAGCGCTCAGGCCGAGCGATTGACCGAACGTGCCTTCGATACCGAGCAGGCGGCGCACCTCGGGGTTCTCCGACTTCATCATTTCGTCGACGTTGTGCTGGGACACGCCGAGTTCCTCGGCGTTCACGAGCGCGAAATGCACCCACCGGGTCACATCAGCCCAACGGGGATCGCCTTGGAGGACCGTGACAGAGAGCGGCTCCTTGGAAATCACTTCTGGAAGGATGACATGATCATCAGGCTTAGACAGCTTCTGCATATAGCCGTAGGTTGTCGTTGCATCGTCGGTGAAAGCGTCGCAACGCCCGGACTCGTAAGCTTTCACGGCAGCATCCGCATCAGCGAAGGTAAGCGCCTCGTATTTCAAACCGCGCGTACGGAAGTAGTCAGCAAGGTTCAATTCCGACGTGCTTCCCTGCACAACGCAAATCGAAGCGCCGTCGAGTTGACTAGCGGTCTGGATGTTGAGGTCCTTGCGGACCATGAAACCTTGGCCGTCGTAGTAGTTGATGGCTGTGAAATCCAAACCGAGTTCCGTGTCGCGGGACATTGTCCACGTCGTATTGCGTACGAGAACGTCTACTTCGCCGGATTGCAGGACCGTGAAACGATCCTTTGCCGAGACCGGAACGAACTTTACCTTGTCTCCGGAGCCGAATACCGCTGCAGCGATGGCTCGGCAGTAGTCGACGTCGAAGCCCTTCCAGTTACCGTCCTCGTCCGGATAGCCGAACCCGGCAAGGCCCGGGTGAGAGGCGCAAACAAGTTCGCCCTTTTTCTTGATCGTCTCTAGATCCCTGCCCTGGCTGACAGCGGGCGTCAGCATTACGGTCAGCGCTAGTGGAATGATGCTCAGCTTGTTCATCTGTTACCTCCCTTTGAACAAATCAGACATCTGCAATGCAGATGTTCCTCTGCGATGCAGTCATGGGTCCCGTGCGATGTTCCTTCGCTCCGAGAGCTGATTGCTTCGCATCCCCTGGGGGGGAAGCCTTCGCTCGAAATCCATTCGATTTTGACTTCAGCCGGTTTCGGCCGTTGTCCAGCGTTGCTGCTGTCGAGACTTCGACCATATTCATGTTCGCCGTTCGCCTCGTGATGGATCCGTAAAGCAGCAGACATCGTCCGCCGCTTCCGCTTCGGTTATCTTCCGAACGAATATTTTCTCACTTCCGGGTCCGCGCCTTTAGAAAGCGTCGCGGAACATGAACCAGTTGATTGCCGCTGCCAGATAGAGCCGCTGGAACATGTGGAAAGGAATCCCTTGGATCGGCGTCACCGGGAACGGCAGCGCTTGCGCGTCTCCTCCCAGATAGTCAGCAATCGCCCGCCCCATCGCCGTTCCCATGGCGATCCCGCGGCCATTGTATCCCACCGCCACGAGCAGCCCCTTCTCGGGCTCGTGCAGGTGGGGAACTCCGTCTTGCGTCAACGCGACACGTCCGGCCCAATTGTGCTCGATCGGGATACCTGAAAGCTGCGGGAACAACCGTGCAAACGCACCGCGAAGATGTGAAAAATCCTCAGGCCGCGTCGGGTCTCCAAATTGTCCTCGCCCGCCTATGACCAGCCGGTTGGCTGGATCTTTGCGAAAATACAGAACGAGCCTGCGTGTGTCGGATGCCGTCCGGCCTTGCGCAAGAATTCCGGCTGCTGTCGCGTCGTCGAGCGGCGCGGTGGCAAGCTGAAAACTATTGGCCGCGATGATCGTCTGGCGCAGGCCGCCGATCAAATTCCCGGTATATCCATTTGTCGCCACGATCACGTTTGTCGCTTTGGCTGTTCCGGTGGAGGTTCTAACGATCCATCCTTTGTCTTTGCGCTGCAAAGATTGCACTTCAGCGTTGTCGAAAATGCTCGCGCCTTTTTCCATCGCGGCTCGAGCAAGTTCGCGCGCATAGCTCAGGGGCTGCAATGAACCACCGCGCGGGTCGAGCAGTCCGCCCACATAACAAGGGGAGCCAATCGCCCGCTCGGTCTCCTCGCGGCTCAACATTTTGATCGGCACGCCACGTGCCATCCATCCCTCGGCGCGCCGCTCCAGCATTTGAAGCGCCGCCTCCGAATGGGCAGGTGTCACCGAGCCGGGACGCATGGCATGGCAGTCCATGGAGAACCGCGAGATCAACTCGAAGACGAGATCCGGAGCCGAACCGACGAAGTTCAAAGCACGCTCCCCAGCCGCAGCGCCAAAACGACCAGGTGCTTGGTGCGGATCTAGCTTGAACCCCGGATTGACCTGCCCGCCATTTCGGCCAGAGGCACCAAAACCGACAGACCGCGCCTCCAAAACCGCGACGCTTGAACCTCGCTCCGCCAGGTGCAAGGCGGAGGACAATCCCGTGTAACCGCCGCCAATCACGACGACGTCGACTTCGATGTCGCCGCGCAACGCCTGGATGCCCGCAGGGGCGCGGCAGGCGGTTTGGGCCCACAACGAGCTCACTATTCCGCGATCCTTAGGTCGGTCCTGCGGCATGGCCGCCTCCTCGTTGAGGGCTAACAACGTCATGCGGCCTGTCCGTCGACGCCCAGCAGCGCGGGAACGCCAGTCAGATCAGGAAGTTCGGCATACGGCAGCCAATCCGGGTTGCCCGCTTGCTGAAGCCGATTGATCCAAACGCCGCGAATTCCGAGCTGGTGGCATGCTTGCATGTCCAACACCATGCTCATGGCGACGTGAACCGTTTGCTCCTTGGTTACTCCCATTGTCCGGTGCGCGTATTCAAAGATCTGGCGCGACGGCTTGTAAGCCTGCGCCTTCTCCGCAGTTATGACGTAGTCGATCGGAACACCGAGACGTTCGACATTGTGGACGATCAAATTCTCGTCGGAGTTGGTGAAGATCGCGAGCTTGTAACGGCTGCGCAGACGCCGCAATACGCCCGGAACCTCCGGATGGGGTCCCATCGTTGTTACCGAATGCAAGATCCGCTCCACATCTGCGGGAGTGTAACCAATCGCATGATGGTCGAGCGCACTCTTCAACGATAAGCAGAAAACATCCTTGTAGAGGCGGTGGGGACGATCCTTTTCGAACTGGCGCGAGAAGCCGGAGAAGGTGTCGAGCAACGTCGCTGAACTGACGAGCACTGCGCCAGCCGAACGGATCTGCAGCGCATCGAATTCCGCCAAGAGCACCTCCCGCCACTGCACGAGTGTGCCATAGCAGTCGAATGAGATGACGCTCGGTATCGGGTTGAGTTGAAACACCTGTGCCTCCAATCAAAATCTTCTCGTCGCGGGCTGAACCGCGGCATTTCATCATGCTCCCCCACAGGAACACAACTTGAGTTGAGCCGTCAGCGTTCGGACGCGACCGAACGCGCACAATCCCAATCCTGAACGGGGCACCCAAAACATAGCCATCGACAGACCACTGGTTTGACGCACCGCGATGAGCCCCAAGCTCACCGCCCCGCAATCCCATAAATACTTGCTGATTGGCGATTGTCAAACAATTAATTCTCGACCATAAAGACGAAGGTGATCGACAAGCTTGGTCCCGAGCAGAAAAGTAAACCCTTGAACATCAAGCGCCACCACAAACGGCGTGGCGTCAAAACGATGGATATCGCCCATGTCGAAACCAGCCCTCCTGCCCGCAGTCATCTCGCAACCCAATCAAATCGAAACAGAAGCGCTCGACAACGCCGGGCAGCCGACCAATCACCTGGATACCGACATACCGCAGTTTCGCCGGCGCGGCTTCCAAGCCCCAGGGCTCGAAAAATTCCGGTTCGGGGTCTGGGAAACCACGCCCGGCACCTGGAAACGGCAGGTGCCGGAAGCCGAGTTTTCCCAGATACTTGAAGGCGAAGGCACCTTCACTAGCGAAGACGGTTCGACGGTGGCTTTCCGCGGAGGCGACACACTCTTTTTCCCGCAGAATTGCGCAGGTACGTGGGTCGTCACCAAAACGCTCCGAAAGACCTTCGTCGTAATTCCGGATTGATAGATTGCCAACGTCATGTGTTGGGGAGGCCCTAAGGCGACTCCAGCCGTGTCAGAGGTTCGAAGCGATTATGGCCGCAGGACTTCCGCGGGCGCAGCAGCGATCCGCGACCGAACCGACATTACAGTCACTTCGCAACAGCGACGCGGGCTAACAGCATTTCTGAGCGATCGTCCCTGCACGTTCGCCGCTCAGGAGGGAAGGCGGTGTTCATGCACCGCCTTCTTGGATTTCCGCTCGACATAGTCGTCCGAACAATCAACTCCAGTGTTGTCCCTTCCAAGGACTGATTGCCGCTAACGCACCACTCGCCCATCATCGGCCATTCTCCGGTTCACCGCCTCTGGCGCATAGTTGCTACGCCCATCATGGATGCGTGCGCGACACGGCGCCCTGACGTCCTTTGTCAATGTTTTGGCCACGGGAATGTCGACATTGGTCACCTAGTCCAGGAATGGCCTCAAATAGCTGAAGAGAGCGAACTGACCAATGCACAGCTCAGGAGCGCAGCCATGCCAAGAGCCACACGTAAACGTCCCAGCAGTCGGAAACCGTTCAAGCTGGTCTGGTCCCCTCCGGGCGGAGGTCCGGACAGACTGATCCACTGCCAGTTGAGCGTCAGCGGTGCCACGGGTTGTTCGCTGAGGGTCAAGTTATGCGCTGCCAAAAGCGACGCCGCCGACAGCGAGTTTATGATAACTGCCAAGATGGCCTACAGGTGTCCGACATCGTGAGCACCCTCGGGTTGCCCTCAGCGAGAGCCGCCCACTTAGACGGCTCTATCGATATTGGCGTTGCATCACTTGTGCATGCTCACCAACAAACTGAATAAGAGCTCGCAGCCGTGGAAGGCGTCGTAGATCCTGATGATACCCTAGCCAAGTATCCCTTCCAGGGGGAGCCTCTGACACGTCGACACGCTTCACCCCCTCCATCGAGTCCCCCAGCGGTCTCGGAAGAACGGCCATACCTGCACCATCTGCGCATAACCGTGCCTGAACATCGCGATTGTTGCTCCGCATCGAAACTTTCGCATTCGGGAACCGGCCCTTAAGCCAAGCCACATCGGGCATGCTTCCAAATGCCTCATCCATAATGATCACGCTGAATCCCGCTCCTGTGCCGGGCGAAGGGTCGTTCGATCCTTTGGCGACATACAGGCCATAGGGAATATGCAGCAGCTTGCGTGAAATGACTTCCGGCTCGGTGAAGGACCGAATGCGGAAAACCAGATCGGCTTCGCGACGCGCCAGGTTCAAAAGCCTGGCGTCAGTGAGAATTTCGATGATTACACTGGGATGCAAACGTGCGAAGTCGGCAAGGATGGGGGCGAGAATATGGATGCCGAACCAGTCAGAGCACGATATCCGCAAGGTTCCGGACAGCGTGTTCTCGGTGCCCGCAAGTTGCCGCTGGAGTGCCAGCGCCTCCTCCTCCATCCGTTCGGCGTGCCCCATCACGACGGTGCCCTCATCTGTCAGGACAAACCCGTCCGGTGTGCGCTGGAACAGCGAGTGGCCGACCGCGGCCTCAAGGGTCTTTAGCCGTCTTCCCATCGTCGGCTGCGTCAGGCCCAACTTCCTCGCGGCCGCACCCAGCGTTCCCTCCCTCGCGATCGCAAGGAAAAGACGGATGTCGCTCCATTCCATCATGACTTAAGGCCCATTCAAAAATGCATGATCAACATACAATCTATACGATTTCCATTCGGAAAATTCCATATCAAAGTGCTGACATCAACTGAAAGGGATCAATCCTATGGGCACGATGAAAGCATTAGTTCTTGAAAATCACGGTACCGAATTCCGCATCGCGCAGATCGCACGACCGGCCGCGGCCGAAGGCCAGGTGCTCGTCCGAGTAAAGGCGAGCGGCGTAAATCCTCTGGACACGAAGATCCGCGCAGGAGCAGCCGCTCATGCCAGACATCCTCTTCCCGCAATCCTGGGTATCGACCTTGCTGGGGTTGTTGAAGAAGTCGGCGCAGGCGTGACCGGATTTCGCCGCGGAGATGAAGTCTACGGCATGACAGGCGGTGTGGCTGGCGTTCAAGGTTCGCTGGCAGAATTTGCGGCCGTCGATGCACGGTTGCTGGCCATTAAACCATCTCACCTTTCCATGCGGGAAGCAGCCGCTCTACCCCTCATCTTCATCACGGCGTGGGAAGGCCTCGTGGATCGCGTCGGCGTCCGGGCTGGCCAGAAGTTGCTCGTCCTCGGTGGCGGTGGTGGCGTTGGTCACGTAGCAGTTCAGATTGGCAAATCTCTTGGTGCGGACGTCTATGCAGTCGATGGAGCCCGGAAGGCTGACTACATCAAGAGCCTCAATGCGACGCCGATCGACTACGCCACGGAAACCGTCGAAGAATACGTCGCCAAATACACACAAGGGCAAGGATTCGACGTCGTCTACGACACGATTGGCGGCGCTGGCCTGGACACTGCGTTCAAGGCAGTCACCCGATTTGGGCGCGTGGTTAGCTGCCTCGGCTGGGGCTCGCACGCCCTCGCCCCGCTTTCATTCAAGGCGGCGACATACTCCGGCGTGTTCACACTGCTTCCGTTACTCACTGGCGAAGGTCGTGAGCATCACGGGGACATCATGCGGGAAGCAACGCGCCTTGCAGAAAGGGGTCAGTTGATGCCGCGTCTCGACGGTCGATCTTTCACACTTGAGAATGTGATGGCGGCCCACGAGTTGATCGAAGTCGGCAAGGTTGACGGAAAGCTCGTCGTAGACATCGCTTAAAGGCCAGGGTCTCGCGTCATCATGGCCGGGACCCGTTTGCCCTGCAATCCCATCGAGTTCTGCATACGCCCAGACGCGAGGATGTCCTTCTCTTTGTCTCGCTCGCAAAAGATCATGCGGGACAGCTGGGTGGAACAGATCTGGTGTGTCTGGTTTAGCAGCAAAAGACCTGCCGTTCGAACGGACCGTGATCCCGACGGCGAACAAGACTGCCTTCGCGCCGATGCGAGGTCTTCCATTCAACTTCGCCAGTCCCGATCGATGTGGCCTTCTTCGGCTTTTTGAAAGTGTTGGGAGCATACCAGCCAGCCTTTCAAAGGCCTCAACAGCACGACACATGCTGCCGTGGTTAAAGGTAGAGTTGAAAGGAGATGTACCGAGAGCGAGGGCTCGAATGTCAGTTGGAGCCACAGAGCGAAAGCAAGCGCAGGAACGGCGACGATACTCATGGCGAAAAATGCGGGGCCGTCCGCAGGGTCAGCGAACGCATAGACCAGACCACAGACCTCACAAGACGGCGCCAATGACAAGAGCCTGTTCAACAGGTATCCCCGTTGACACCGCGGACAACGCCCCTTGAACCCGGAGAGCGCAGGATTGGTAGTCTCGTTGTAGTCGATGGTCATGTATTCGTTCCCTCGCCATCGAAATCGAGATGGATGCTGTTGAAGGCTAACTGGCCTCGGCCTTGGGTGGCAACGCCGCTGCAAACTCGTCACGAGACGTCGGGTTCCCGTCAATCATCTCGTAGACGGCCTTAGAGCGGCCAAGGGTTTCCATTAGCGAGGATGGCCCGGCGAAGGGTTGCCCGCCAATGTGCCAGCCATCGGTGTGAAGCTCCTCTATCAGAACCCAGGTAACGGAACGGAACGCCTCCGAGCCTTCGAACTTGACCATTACATCGGTGATCGCCTTCGCCAGCGCGTGTTTTTGGGTGCTTGTAAACACACCATCCACGAGTTTGATATTCACAAAGGGCATCGTCTTCTCCTCTGGTTTCTTGGGGAAATTCGACAGGGCCGACCGCAACTAATCGAGCTCGACAACAAGCTTGCCGTTGGCCTTTCGGGTCTCGATTAGCTCGTGGGCGCTTGCAGCGGTCTCGAGCGTGAATGTCCTCGGATCGAGGCGCGGCGACACCTTCCCTGCCTCCACCAGTTTCGTAGCCTCCCGCATGATATCGCCATGGTGCTCACGCCCCTCACCGGTCAGGAGTGGGATCAGAGTGAAGACACCAGAGTAGGTAGCAGACTTGAACGAGAGGGGAGCCAAGGCATGAGTTCCCCAACCGAGGCAACTCACCACGTGTCCGAATCGGGCAACGGCCTTGAATGCGGTGTCCAATCCCGCGCCGCCGACAGTATCGTAAACGACATCGAATCCTCTACCGCCGGAGTGCTTTGCAACGTAGGTCTCCACGTCTTCGGATGAGTAATCGATCGGCGTTGCTCCCAGACTGCGCAGATAGTCTGCCTTGCTCCCCGAATCGACGGCACAGACGTCAGCTCCCAACGCAACAGCGATCTGGACGGCGATATGCCCAACGCCACCGCCGGCGCCAATTACGAGAACTGATTGTCCGGCCTGAACGTTCACTCGGTCGACGAGCCCCTCCCATGCGGTGATGAAGATCAGTGGCAGTGCCGCCGCTTCGCGCATCGAGATGTTCGACGGCTTGATAGCCAGAAGGCGCTCGTCAACCGCCGCATACTCCGCAAGCGATCCTTGATTGCCGCCCACACCTCCGGCCATCCCGTAGACCTCGTCACCGGGAGAAAACCTCGTCACACCCTCACCAACCTCCTCCACGACCCCGGCAAGATCGATTCCAAGTATCGCAGGTAATCCATGTCGGGCGTGCGCCGCGGCTCCGGCACGGATTTTTGTGTCCAGGGGATTCACACCGCTAGCCCTGATACGAACCAAGACCTCACCAGACTTGGGTACCGGATGCTCCAATTCAGAAACCAGGAAGGGACCATTCGCGGCTTCTACCACCGCTGCTCGCATCGTCGGCATCTCGCGTCTCCTTGTAGCGTTCGTCCGGGGAGACTGTGCGCCAACTTCCTGGTGGCGGAAATCATATATACCTTTAGACGCTTGCTTTCGGCGAAGTGGCAACCGAGTCCGGCGGTTGCAAAATCGGATTCGAGCTCTCGCCCTAATGGAAGATATGATTTCCGATTTTCCGCAGAAGTGTACCCTTTGATCAGGGCTGATCAGACATGATCGAGCCGATCGTGGCCACTTGGTATTGGGAGCAAAAGTTTGAACAAGCTGCTCGACAAGGCCATCGTTGCTCATGGGGGGCTGACAAACTGGGGCGCACATAATGTTGCGAAGGCAACGGCTTCACTGGGCGGCGATTTATGTGTGAAGTTCGGCGAACTGACACCTCGACAGATAACTGTCTTCCCGCATCTTCAACGAGCGGTTATTGAGCCCCTCGGGTGCGTCGATTGCCGAAGCGACCTCGAACGCAACCGCTTATCCATCCTGGGTAGCGACGGGTCCCTTGTCACTGGGGTCGAGGACGTGCGTTCCGCGCAATTGCAATACGACTTCAAACTGCCGGTCGATCCATTAGTCGGAGTTTTACTGGCGTGCTCCACTGTTCGATCGTTCTTGACCGCGCCCTTCCACTTGATACTGGAAGGTGTCGAGGTATGCGAACTCGTTCCCTGGAACGAAGGTGGAAACCAATGGCGAGTTCTCAGGGCCGAGTTGCCGCCAGACCTTGCAACCGCCGCCCGGGTCCACGACTACTTCTTCGACGCCAACTTCCTCTTGCGGAGGCATGACTACCACGTCGATGGCGACGCGGGCATAACCATCACGGAATTGCTTTCTCACTACGAAGATTGTCGTGGGGTCAACATGCCAACGAAGCTACGCGGGTACCCTCGCCGGGCAGACCTTACGCCCGATTTATCTCGCTTGATGATATCCATTGATATAAGCGGCCTGCAGTTTTCGGTCGCCTAGAGTTCGCACCCGACCACGCACTTGCAGGGGCCGGATGTGGTGGACACTTCTGACTTCCGCTTCGGTGAAAAGGAAAATGCGATGAAGGACCTCACGCGCTGTGTCGTGACACCCAACGTAAATGCCGAAGGCTTCGCAACGCTCGGGGTTGGAGTGCATCGTGCTTCAACGATCGTCTTCGACACCGCCGAGGGTTACGCAAACCGCGGACAACGCGGACCTGACGGCTACAGTTACGGTCTTTACGGGACACCGACCACCAGAACGCTCGAGGCAAAACTGACAGCTCTCGAGAACGGTGCCAGAACATTCCTCGTGCCCTCGGGCCAGGCGGCCAACGCGATTGCGATGCTTCCATTTCTCAAGGCGGGTGACGGCATCCTCATAGCCGATTCTGTGTACCCCCCGGTGCGCGATTTCGCCAATACGGAACTCGCGCGCTTCGGTATCGAGGTTGCCTACTACGATCCCGTCGATCCATCCGATCTCGTCGCTAAAATCAACGCCAGAACCAAGATAGTCTGGTGCGAATCTCCTGGGTCGACGACAATGGAAGTCCAGGACCTACCCATTATTGCGGACATAACCCATCGGCACGGGGCACTGGTTGGCTGCGACAATACCTGGGCGACACCTCTGAACTACAAACCCCTGACGCTCGGAGCAGACATCGTCACAGAGGGGCTGACCAAGTACATTTCGGGGCATTCAGACGTACTGCTGGGATCGTTGACGGTCCGCGATGAACAACTAACCGCTCCGATACGGTCAACGCTCGGACGAATGGGGATCTGCGTGTCACCGGATGACGCCTCTTTGGTCTTAAGAGGACTAGAAACGCTCGGCGTTCGCATGAGACATGCAAGTCAAGGTGCCCTGCAGTTGATCGAAAGGATACAGGCAGCGGAAATCGTGGAACGTGTTATCCATCCAGCATTGCCGACCGATCCTGGCCATTCGATCTGGAAGAGGGACTTTCTTGGGGCGTCAGGTGTCTTTGGCGTCGTTTTCAAAAGAGGCCTGTCCGATCGCGTCTCGCCCTCTCTCAATGTGCTCAAGACATTTGCAATAGGGGCATCCTGGGGCGGAACTCGCAGTCTCATTGCGCCCATGCCTGTCAAGGCCTACCGCACGGTGCGGACGTGGGACGCAGATGATCTCGTCTTGCGCATAAGTGTTGGCCTTGAAGATCATCAGGACCTTGTCGATGATATCGAAGCGCTTCTCGCCGAGATTTCCAGATGATGACGGCACGGACACTTGGGCCTCCTGGCTCAGGCGATCTGGCTCTGGTCTGCCGGCTTAGCCGAGTCGTGCAATTCACATCGAGGTAGGCCTTCGTCGCCCCCGATGGCCTCAGGCAGTTTTCGGGAGTGCCTGAGCATGAACCGAATCTTTCTTTTCTCAACCGAACCTCCGTTCACCCAATTGCGGGTAACCCTGACAGGCCCGACCTGGGCTGAGCCTCAATGTAACCGCTGAGGTTGTCATAAAGCCTTTGATTTGACGGCATCCATCACTCGCGTGGAATAAACGAGTCCTGCTCCAGCGTTGACGCCAATAGCCGTCCCGAGCGCCTCGGCGATCTCTTCGCGCGTTGCACCCGCTTTAAGCGCGGCGTCGGTGTGAACAACGATGCAGCCATCGCAGCGCAGCGAGACCGCAGCCGCTAGAGCGATCAGTTCGTTGACCTTGCTACCCAGCAGATTGGTTTTACGGGCCGCTCCACCGATTGCCTGGTAGCCTCTGATCACGTCCGGACTCAGTGCGGCGATTTCGCCTACCCCCGCAAGCACCTGCTGATGATAGGCATTCCAATCGATCATAGACATCACATACCCTCGTGATTTCGCAACTCAGACGCCATGATAGACAAGACGCGTGAAGAACTCGGGACTGATGACGAACTGCCCCCACTTTGCGTCGAAGTCGGCAGTCGGTTTCGCGGCAATGATCTCGTCGATGGGCTTTCCCTCGGACTTCAGCTTTGCCACATTTCCGCGGATGTCGACGAGCATCGTACGGTAGTCACTTAATTCGGACTTTTTGCTGAGAGGCTGACCGTGCCCCGGAATGACAACTGTCTCTTCGGTGATGTTAGAGAGAATGTCTTCAACCGCCTTGATCTTGCCGTCGATCCCTCCACCAGTCGAATAGTCGATGAATGGGTAAATGCCGTTCCAGTACAGGTCTCCGGTGTGGACGATGTTTGCCTCGCTGAAGGTGACCGAGATGTCGCCGTCAGTATGCGCGTTCGGATGGTGCTTCAGCATCAACGTTTCCTTGTTGAGCTCGAGCGACATCTCGTCGCCGACCGTCTCCGACGGCACGGCAGCGAGCGGCGACCGTGGAAACTCGAAGTCCCAGTCGTCCACCCTTTGAACGGTCATGAGATGTTTCCTGGTGTTCTCGTGCGCCCGGATCGCGGCCCCTTCGGCGTTGAGCCACTCGTTTCCATCCGTGTGATCGAAATGCCAGTGTGTGTTGATAAGGTGCTTGATTGGCTGCTTTCCGAGCCCGGACAAGGCTTCGAGGATGCGAGGACGGGACGCGGTTATGCCTCCGTCGATCAAGACCTTTCCGTCTCCCCCGGTCAACACTGCTATGTTCCCGCCTGAACCTTCAAGGATCGAAACGCCCGCCTTAGTTTTGTGAATCTTGATCGGCGCTTTTGCCGCCTCGTCGCGGATCATGTCCACGATGCCCTGGGCTTTCGCGAAAACCTGCCGGGGACTAAGCCAGCCTCCGGATGCCGCGAACGTGGAGGCTGCCATGCAGCAGAGACAAAACCCGCGGCGGGAAAATTTGAAATCTTGGGTCATGGAAGATCCTTTCGGAAATGGTGGCGGGGCGGCTCCAGGGAGCTTGGGGTATCACCTGAAGCCGTCTTTCCCGCCGGGCGATCATGCCTGGAAAAACGCCAGCAGATCGGGATTTATGATATCGGGATGTGTGCTGCACATACCGTGCGGCAGCCCCTTGTAGACCTTCAGCGTACCGTGCTTCAGTAGCTTGATCGACAGGAGGGCAGCGTCGGCGATCGGAACGATCTGGTCATCGTCGCCGTGCATTACCAGAACCGGAACATCGATCTTCTTCAGGTCTTCAGTGAAGTTTGTCTCCGAGAAGACCTTAATGCATTCATAGTGCGCGATCGCTCCGCCGATCATTCCCTGCCGCCACCAATTCTGGATCAGCCCCGGGAAAACCTTGGCGTCCTTCCTGTTGAAGCCGTAGAAAGGACCCGTGGGAACGTCGAGGTAGAACTGCGCGCGGTTGGCTGCGAGTTGGGCGCGGAGATCGTCGAACACTCCGATGGGCAAGCCACCGGGATTGTCGTCGGACTTCAGCATCACCGGTGGGATCGCCGAGATTATCACTGCCTTGGCCACTCTACCCTTTCCATGCTGGGCAACGTAGCGAGTGACTTCGCCGCCTCCTGTCGAATGCCCCACATGGATCGCGTCACGCAGGTCGAGCGCCTTTGCAAGCTCAGCGACGTCGGCCGCATAAGTATCCATGTCATTACCGGTCGCGGTCTGCGTCGACCGGCCATGGCCGCGCCTGTCGTGGGCGATTACCCGGTAGCCCTTGCTGAGGAAGAAGAGCATCTGGTTGTCCCAGTCATCGGCGCTGAGCGGCCAACCGTGATGGAAGACGATGGGTTGGCCCTTTCCCCAATCCTTGTAGAATATCTGCGTCCCATCCTTAGTGGTGATCGTACCCATTGTCTTTTCCTCGGCTGATCGTTGCTGTGTCTGTCCACTCGCGGTCGATACCGGAGCAATTGGTGAAAACCCAAGGAGGGAAGCTCCGACAGCTCCTGCGGCGCTGCCCAACACGGCGCGACGTGAGATCGGAGGAAGCCCTGATTTTCGTTCTGCCATGACCTACATCCTTCAGTGGGCCATCGCTTGGACGGCGGCTGGGACAGCGAGTTCAACGGGATTTCAATCTCGTGCGTCGATCGCTTTCGGTGTCTTCAATGTTAGACAGGAGGCCCTGCTCGGCCAATCATATGTTTCCGTTAGTCGTGGAAGCGCAACTAGCCTGATCTTATTGATCGAAGTATAGTTTCACCGAACTCCAATGGTGCAACCTGGGAGAATGTCGTGAGGGTGCATCAAGTACGGCAATACGCACCTGCACTTGCTACGGGATGCGCCGGAACTGCTCTGGGGATGATGGAGCAGGAGCCGTACGGTGCGTTGTTCCTAGCCCTTGCGGCACTCATGCTTATCAAACGCAGGCAGGTCGCTGTGGCAATTGCGTTGCTCTTGATTGTCGTCGGCGCTCTGATCGTCTTCCTATCGTCCGATGGGTTCGCCTCCATAGCCCGCTCGGCGGCATTTCTGTTGTGCGCACTGGGCGCCTTCTGGCTGGTAAACATATGGCGAGCGCGTGCTGCTGCCGACCAACACCTCAATGACGCGAAACTGATCGTTGAAAGCATGCCGGGGCTAGGTTGGGCTACCGACGCCAAGGGAAACTTCGTCTACGTGAACCCGAGCGTGGTCGAGTACGTCGGCAAGCGGACCGACGAATTCAACGCCACAGGGCGAACCGGGCTGGAGGCCGTTCACCCAGACGAGGCCGAGCGCGTAACCGAGGCTTGGCTTACTAGCATGCGGACCGGTACCTCCTTCGAGTCAATTCATCGCATAAAACGGTCGGACGGCGAGTATCGCTGGTTTCACGCTTACGGCCGCCCCCATGTCGATAAGGAGGGCAACACACTCGGGTGGTTCGGAACAACAATCGACATCGATGAGAAGAAGCGCGCTGAGCAGCGGCTGGAGGATAGCGAAAGGCAGCTTCAAACACTGATCGATACGATGCCGGTGATGATATGGTGCGCCTCCCCGTCGGGCGTGCCGATCTACCAGAACCCCAAGACCCTCGAGTACCTCGGAGCGACATTCGAAGAGATCAGGGCGAACAATTTCGGTGTCGTTCATCGGGATGATGTTGAAGGTTTCCAGTCGGCGTGGGCGGCCTGCGTCGAACGAAAGGCATCGCTCTCACTGGTCTGCCGATTGCGATATAAGGACGGCACCTACCGTTGGAACAGGATCGACGCGGCCCCGCTCCTCGGCGAGGACGGTGAAATCATCGAGTGGTATGGGACCAACGTCGACATCGAGGAGCTTCATAGGACGCAGGAGGAACTCCGGGCGAACGCCGACCGGCTGAGATTGATGCTCGACACGCTTCCTGCCTTTGTGTGGTGCGCGAGTCCGGAGGGACAGCCCACCTATTTCAACGAGCCATTGATGAAATATTCCGGGGTGACGCTCGAGGAGCTTCGTGGGGTAAACGGTTCGGGCTTCGCGCCGATGATCAGCAGTCTCGTTCACCCGGCGGACGCGCCTTTTTTGCGGCATCGCTTTGAGCAAAGCTTCAAGTCCGGCGAACCCATTGCACTGAAATACCGCCATCGTTTGGCCAACGGCCAATATCACCTTGTCGACTGCAGGGCACGTGTCCTGCGCGACTGCCAAAGCAGGCTCTTTCAGTGGTACGGTGTCATTGTCGACGTCGAGGAAGAAACCCAGGCGCAGGCGCAGCTTCAGAAGGCCCAACATCAGCTTGAACTCGCGGCACGTGCCGCCAGTCTATCTGAGTTATCCGCTTCAATTGCCCACGAGTTGAACCAACCTTTGGTGGCCGTCGTCACAAACAGCAGTGCCACCGAAAGCTGGCTCAGTGCGAAGCCACCAAACATCGACAGGGCGAAATACAGTGCAAGAAAGGCGGCAGATGCCGCGAACGACGCAGGCGAAGTGATCAGCAGGATAAAGGCTCTCTTCAGGCAATCGGGCGGGGTGAAAAGCCCGGGAAACATCAACGAGGTCATCGAGGAAGCCTGCACGCTGCTGCGCGAGAGGATTTCAGGTTCGAAATGCGATCTGCGAACTCGCCTGGAGCCGGACCTGCCGACGGCGAACTTCGACAGGGGCCTCATCCTCCAGGTACTTGTCAATCTCATTCAGAACGCGATGGATGCGATGGCGACATTGAACGGGGCAATACGATTACTGGAAATCCGCTCGCGGTTCGATGACGGGACAATCCTCGTGGATGTGCGGGACAGCGGGGTCGGGCTACACGACAACGAGAAGATATTCGAACCATTCTACACCACGAAGCATAACGGCATGGGCATCGGGTTGTCGATCTGCCGAAGCATCGTCGGCGCACACGCCGGAAAGCTATGGGCTTCGCCCGCGGAGCCCACCGGCGCGGTATTCAGCTTTGCACTCCCCTTGTCCGGAGAATAACCGATGTACAGTGAGGATCATGCAGTCTTCGTGATAGACGACGACAAGCGCGTCCGGGACGGACTTTCCGAGCTCCTAGAATCGTGGCAGGTCAACGTTGCGACGTTCGCAACGGCGCAGGAATATCTGGATGCCCCAAAGCCCCAGAATCCTTCATGTCTCGTACTCGACATACGGTTGCCAGATATCGACGGTTTCGAGCTCCAAGCGCGGTTGGCGGATGAACCGCATCCTCCGATCATTTTCATAACGGGCCACGGGGACATACCGATGACGGTCCGCGCGATGAAGCTGGGCGCAGTCGATTTCCTTGCGAAACCGTTCAGGGAGCACGACCTGCGCGCTGCGATCGAATTGGCACTCGCGCGCGACCGCGAGGCGCGACACGATCGAGCCGCACTCAGTGAACTACAATCTCGGCTGGAATGCCTTTCCGCCAGGGAACGCGATGTCCTCCCACTCGTTGTAAGTGGATTAATGAACAAGCAAGGTGCCGCCGAGCTTGGAATAAGCGAGATCACCTTCCAAATCCATCGAGGCAACATGATGCGCAAGATGCATGCCGACTCCTTGGCCGACTTGGTGCGGATCGCCTCCAAACTCAGCATACCGATTACGCACTCCCGACATGGAAACTGACGAATGATAGCGCAGGCGAGCCATACCTTTGCAATTGTGGATGACGATAAGCGGGTTCTTGAGGGGCTGCGTGAGCTTCTTGAGTCCGTAGGTTATCTGGCCCGAACCTATAGGTCGCCGAAAGCTTTTCTCTCGAGTGGAGACCTCTCCGCGTGTGACTGCGTAATCACGGATATCAGCATGGGCTCGATGGACGGGTTCGAGTTGGAGCAGGCGGTCAGAGGCCGGGAACCTGAAATGCCGATGATACTGATGACAGGTCGCAGCGACATTGAGGATCGTGGTTTCGCGGGAGCCGATGACCGCAGAGTCTTCATGCGAAAACCACTGAACAGCAAAGTGCTTCTCCAGGCGATTACGCGGCTTCTTGCATTTCCGCAATGATCGGGGTCGCCCGGCCCTCCTTGGCCTCGGCAAGGTTTTTTCTGTATTGGCTGGGCGCGGTCCCCATTACCTTCCTGAAGGCCTTCGTGAACGCTGCCTCCGACCGATACCCCACGCTTCGCGAGATCACAGAAAGCTTGTTTGCATTGCCCTCAACCAGCCTGGCAGCCTGGTAAATCCGCCATTCTGTCAGATACTCCAGCGGAGCTTGTCCTACGACATCCTTGAAGCGGGCGGCGAAAGCTGAGCGCGACATACCAGCCTTCTTTGCGAGCTGATCCACCGTCCACGGCATTTGGAGCTCTGAGTGCATGGCATCGACCGCCAAGACCAGATTCCTGTCGGAGACTGCCGCCAGCCATCCCGTCTTTGGCGCCAACCCTAGTTGCGCGAAAGCACGGATCGCATGAACAAAAAGCAGCTCGAACAGGCGACGCACCACGGCATCCGAACCGAGCCCCGGAGAATCTGCTTCTGCCGCGAGCAACTCAAGCACCGATTGAAATTGCCGGCTCCGGCTCTGCTCCGATTTGAGGTGAAGCAGTTTAGGCAGCACATTCAGCAAGGGCCGGGCGTCAAGTCTGTCGATCTCGAAGAAGCCGCTGATGAAAGTGGTCGTCGCACCGCCTCCACCGAACTGGATCCTGTTGCCCACACGAAGGGTCTCGACATCAAGACAGTCCGCCGTGCGCGAGTCTGCATGATCGTAAACCCGGTAAGGCTCGTTCCCGAACATGATGAAGACGTCGCCTGCGCGCAACGACACCGCATGGGGATTTTCCCGTGTGGTGAGGACTCCTGATCCGCGGACCACGAGAACGAATTTAATCGCCGGGTCACCGTCCGAGGCGACGCCCCATGGGGCAGTCGCGTCCAGCGTCGTGAACTTCGCTTTCCTAATTCGCATCGAAGAGAAGATGTCGGTCAAAGGGTCCAACTAAATGTTCCTATTATGGACGATCGAGCCAGAACTTGGGACGATCGAGGCTGAAGGCTCTTGCATGTCATCGCTATATGGAGGCTCGAAAAGGAGATTCCAATTGCAAAACCATCACGCCCTGGTCGAAACCATACGCACGTCGAAAGCTCGCTACTGCCGATACGTGGATACCCAGAACTGGTCGGAATTCGCTGCGATGTTCGCACGTCATCCGTCGCTCCGTTTTATCGGCGAGGACGGTGTCGTGGTCGCCGAGTTCGACTCCCTCGACGAATTCCTGGCCGTCACCAAGGGCTACCTTGCCGGGGCACGGACAATCCATCAGGTCCACAATGACGAGATCGATGTCATCTCGGAGACCGAAGTCCACGCAATCTGGTCCATGGAAGACTACCTGATTTTTCCCGATGTCAATGACAGCCGACCCGCCTCGATGCACGGGTACGGCCACTATCACGAAACATGGCGGCTCGAAGACGGAAAGTGGCGCCTGGCGCACCTGGAGCTTCGCCGCACGATCCTAGAAATCAAGCCGAAGGAGAATGCGGTATGACCCTTAATCCCATCAAAGTAGGCATCATCGGCGTTCATCCGGACAAGGGCTGGGCCACCACCGCACATATCCCTGCCCTGAAAGCGTTGCCTGAGTTCCGGATCGCGGCTGTAAGCCACAACAGGTCGGAAATGGCTCGCGCGTCGGCCGAGAAGTTTGGCGCGGATCACAGCTATGGAACGACGCATGAACTTGTGAAGGATCCGAACGTTGACCTGGTCGTCGTGACCGTCAAGGTTCCACATCACCTTGAACTCGTCACCATGGCCCTGGAAGCAGGTAAAGCCGTTTTTTCGGAGTGGCCCTTGGGCATGAACCTGCGCGACGCCGAAAAAATGCTAGCGCTGGCCAAGAGCAGGAATGCGTTTACGGCGATCGGCCTTCAAACGCGTTCCGTTCCGGCCGTCAACTTCATCAGGGATCTGATTAAGGACGGCTATGTCGGCGACGTGCTGTCTGTTTCCGTCATCGGATCTGGCATCATCTGGGGTGAGGAGATCAACGAGAGCTACCTATACACACTGGATATGGCAAATGGAGCTTCGATGTTCCACGTGCCTTTCGCCCACACGCTTGACGCGACCCTCTACGCCATCGGCTCGAGACTGAAGTCCGTCAGGGGCGCGCTGTCGAACAGCCGTGCGATGACCCGTATAGCGGAGACAGGGAAAGAGGTTCCATTAACAGCGCCAGATCAAATCATTGTCGCTGGCTTGCTCACGAACGGCGCAGCCCTCAGCGTCCACTTCCGCGGCGGTCTCTCGCGCGGCACGAACTTCCACATCGAGATCAACGGCACCAAAGGCGATCTCATCCTGACGAGCCCCGTCGGTTATGTCGGGCTGGGCGGCTTCACTGTAAAGGGTGCACAGGGGGCCGAGCAGATGCAGGAATTGCCAGTGCCGCCTCTCTACGAGACCCTTGGCTTCGAGGAAGGATTCAGTCAAAGCGTGGGAGTCGCCTATTCCCGCATCGCGTCCGACATGAGAAATCACACCAACCTGTCTCCTACATTCGAAGACGCTGTGAAACTGCACCGCGTTCTGGATGCCATCGTCTCAGGCAACGGGGAACGGCGCGATGTTTGAGAAGATGCAGGCACTGGTTGTCACTAGGCCCGGCGGACCTGAAGTCCTTCAGGTGCGCGAAGTCGACCGCCCTCGGCTACGGGACGAGCTTGATGTTCTGGTTGAAGTGAAGGCGGCCGGCATCAATCCTGCAGACTGGCAGAACAGGAAGAATGGAGCCGTCTACGACAGCGAAGGGAGTTCACAGAAAGAGCCTACGATCCTCGGCATCGACGGTGTCGGCGTTGTGGTCGAAGCCGGACGAGACGTGGTGAACGTCAGCGTTGGTGACGAGGTCTGGTACGTGGACGGCGGCTACGCCGGAAACCCCGGAAGCTATGCAGAATACAAGGTCGTCCGCGCCGATTACGTCACTGCGAAGCCGAAGAAACTGGACTTCGTGGAAGCCGCCGCCCTGCCAGTTGTGGCCCTTACCGCATGGGAGGCCGTGTTCGAAAAGGCGAAGGTTAGCCGAGGTGATCATGTCCTGGTCCACGGCGGCGCGGGCGGACTCGGGCATATCGCAATCCAGTATCTGACTTCTCTCGGAGCCAGGATCGCCACCACCGTTTCCAACGAGGCTAAGGCCGCATTGGTGAGGGAGCTGGGTGCCGATATTGTAATTAACTACCGGGAGGAGAGCGTCGAGGAAGCCCTTCAGGCTTGGCGAGGTGAGCCCGGCGCGAAAGTCGTATTCGACTTCGTGGGCCACGGGAACTTCGCGGCAAGCTTCGGCCATACGGCGCCCTACGGACGGCTGATAAACACTGTTGTATCGGATTGGCCCGCCGAGGGAAACGGCCCGGCCGAGTGGAAGAACCTGGACATCAGCTTCGTCAACATAGGTCTGCCGCAGATCAGCCGCCATCATGCACATCGCCTACGCCAAACCGCTGCACTCTCCCAGATTGCCGAACTCGCTGATCGGGGCAGCTTGCGGGCACACATTGACAGGGTGGTGTCTCTCTCGGGCGTAGGCGAAGCGCAAAGGGCACTTGAAGCAGGCGAAACTCTGGGCCGCCCGGTCCTTTTGATCTCAGGTAAATGAAGCCATGCAGCGTTGGGAATATCGGCCGCAGGAACGCGGTCTCGCACAATGTGACGTTCCGATCCCCGAGCCTGGACCGAGGGAAGCTCTCGTCAAGGTGAAAGCGGTGTCTCTCAACTATCGGGATGCCGCCTTGATCGACGGAGCGATGGATTCTGGCCCAGACGGAGTCCTGGTGCCGGGGTCAGACATGTCGGGAGAGGTTGTCCGACTGGGACCGGATACAAAACGCTTCTCGATCGGAGACCGTGTCATCTCGGCGGATACCATGAACTGGATCGATGGTCCGGCTCCGCCATACGAGACCAATAGCGTCCCGCTTCTTGGAAGGCTCGCCGAATACGTCTGCGTGCCGGAAGACCGCCTCGTCGCTCCGCCGCAGAATCTCACGCATGTCGAAGCAAGCACCCTCCCCGTCGCGGGACTGACGGCATGGTTTGCGCTGGTTGAACTTGGCCACGTAAGAGCCGGACAGACTGTGGTGGTCCAGGGTACAGGGGGTGTCGCGTTGTTCGCTGTCCAGTTTGCCGCAGCGCACGGGGCGCGCGTTATCGTGGTGACGAGTAGTGACGAGAAGATCGAACGTGCGCGTGCGGTCGGTGCCTCCGATGGCATAAATCGCCAGACCCATCCTGCCTGGCACGAGCGTGTGTTGGAACTCACCGATGGCTTCGGCGCACATCACGTACTGGAGATGTCGGGCGGCGAGAACCTTGGATTCTCCGTTGTTGCGCTGGCTCTAGGTGGGCGGATATCTCTGGTCGGGTTACTAGGAAGCTCGGAAATCCGCGCGCCGATCGGACCAATTCTGTTCAAGCGGGCACAAATCGTCGGCATCGGTGTCGGACATCGCCGGGCGCAGGAGGACATGGTCGCGGCAATCGACCGGCTGTCCCTGCGACCAGTGATCGACAGGACCTATCCATTCGCACAGACCCCGGAGGCGATTGCTCATCTGCGTCGCGGTCCGTTCGGGAAGATTGTCGTGTCCATGTGAAGAGTTCGAGACCCGGTGCCAAGGGCACCGGGTCTCTGTCTTGCTGGCGGCTATTGCAGTCCATGTTCACGAAGGAACGAAACGAAAGCTCGCATGGAAGCGCTCAAATGGCGATGTCGAGGATAATACAGTGATAGTCCGGGATACGGTGGCGTCCATTCTTCCAGGACCTGCGCAAGGATTCCGGCATCCAGGGCAGGACCAGCCATCCACTTGGTCAAGTAAGCAAGCCCGTAGCCGTCGATGGCGGCTGCTAGAATGAGGCGGGAATTATCGAGGACCAGGCCACCCCTTGTCTCGGTAGCAAGAGCTTCCCCCCGCCGTTCGAATTCCCAACGGTAAAGACTCCCGCTGGGCATCCGGAGTTGAATGCATCGGTGATCGACCAGATTGGCCGGCGAGCGCAAAGCAGGCGCATCCGCGAGATAGGAGGGAGCGGCCACAACGACATGCTGCTGCATCGGCCCAATGGGGACGGCGATCATATCGTCGGAAACAATTTCACTGGAGCGGATGCCGCAGTCGAAACCGTGCTCGGCGATGTCGACCAGCCGTCTCTCGCTCACCACCTCAACCTGCACGCCGGGAAACGACGCCATGAATTTGAGCACCAAGGGTCTTAGCACCTGCTCGGCAGCCGTGGCATCAGAGTTTATTCTCAACGTTCCCGACGGCTTGGCATTGAAATCACCTAATTCATCGGCGGCCTTCGCGATCTCGTCTAGTGCGGGTTCAAGCCGGGAGAAAAACCGCCGCCCGGCATCGGTCAGTGAGACATTGCGCGTGGAGCGATGAAAGAGCTGGGCGTTCAGACGGTTCTCAAGGTTCGCAACGCTGTGGCTGAGAGCAGATGGGCTGAGGTCACATCTGCGAGCGGCGGCGCGAAATCCGCCGAACTGAGCAACGGCAACGAAAGCCGCCAGCTCAGCAGGCGACAGGGCGCTCACTGTGCGAAATATCTCAGCATACTGTCCAGTCGTGTCCATCTACACAGAACAATGCACCAAGGTTATCTGAGTTGCAACCATAACAGTGAAAGGTCGAAGCAATGACTGACCAGCTTCCTTTTGGATTCTCAACGACGGCATCAGAAGTGCTCTCAGGGGTAGATTTGACTGGCAAAACGATGATCGTCACAGGCGGAGCCAGCGGCATCGGTATCGAAACGGTGAAGAGCCTTGCCGCAGCAGGAGCGTCGGTCACCATCGCGGCGCGCCGCCTGGGAGCTGCTGGAGAAGTCGCCCAAGCCCTCAGAGCCGAAACTGGAAACCCGAAAATTGACGTGCGCGCGCTCGACCTATCTGACTTGAAGTCCGTCCGCACTTTCGTAGCGGACTGGGATAAACCTCTTCATGCCCTGGTCAACAACGCGGGGATCATGGCGTTGTCCGATTTGCAGCGCTCGGCCGAAGGGTGCGAGATGCAGTTCGCGACAAACTTCCTCGGTCACTTCGCTCTGACGCTAGGCCTCCGTCGCCATCTCGCGAACGCGCAGGGTGCGCGTGTCGTCTCGGTCAGTTCAACAGGCAGTCTCTTCGGGCCTGTGTTCTGGGACGATCCTCATTTCCGGTTCATCCCCTACAATCCCCTGCTCGCATATGCTCAATCCAAGACCGCCTGCATCCTGCTCTCGGTCGGCATCAGAGATCGCTGGGCCTCTGATGGAATCGTCTCGAACGCGCTCAACCCCGGTGCGATCGCCACCAATCTTCAACGTCACACCGGAGGATTGAGAACGCCCGAGCACCTTCGCAAGACACCTGAACAAGGGGCTTCCACATCCGTTTTGTTGGCCGCGTCGCCTCTGGTGGAAGGAATGAACGGACGGTATTTTGACAACTGCCAGGAAGCCCCTTTGGTCCCGAAAAGACCGGAGGGTAAGCTCGAAGGGGTCGCGTCGTACGCAATCGACAGCTCCAACGCGGATCGGCTTTGGGAAATGGCTCTCAATTTCGTCGGAGACGCGAAATGAGCGCGGTCGTGCGTGTGGGATTCATCGGCCTGGGCGATCAGGGTGCGCCCATGGCAGTGGCAATCGCCGAAAAGTTCGAGCTTCATGTGTGGGCCCGACGAGGCGCCTCATACGAGGCCCTCAGACACGCCCGGCACATACGGGCCTCCAGCCCGGCCGAGCTGGCGGCAAGCGTGGACGTCTTGTGCCTGTGTCTCCGAAGCGACGCAGATTTGCATGAACTGTTCGCGGATGGCTCGGTGTTCCGCGAACTCGGCGGGCATAAGATCATCATCAACCATGCGACGGGCGATCCGATCGAATCGGAAGGATTCGAAAGACTGGCGGCCGAGTGGGGCGTCCGGTTTCTTGATGCGCCGGTCAGCGGCGGGCGCCCGGGTGCGGAAGCTCGCTCTCTTACCTGTTTCGTCGGCGGACGAACTGACGCCCTCGACGAAAGCCGCGGCATCATCGAGTGCCATAGCTCCAGCATCATAGCCATGGGTCCGGCAGGTTCCGGACAGACGGCGAAGCTCTGCAACAACGCTCTCACGATCTTGAACCTGCGCAATGTGGTCGAGGTGTTCGCCGTGGCGGACAAGCTGGGGCTATCCCTCGTCGGCCTTCGCGAGGCGTTCGCGCACAGCAGTGGAGGTAGTTTTATCCTCCAGGCTCTCGGAACCAAGGTGACGGTGACGAACGCGGCGCACATCGCCGAACTAAACCGAACGGACCTGCGTGAGTTTGCGGAGGCGATGAGCCGAAAGCACGTCGATCCGACGGCTGTATTGCAATGGGGTATCAGGGGCCCAGACGGCCTTGAGGAATTGGTCCGTAGCCTGCAGCAGTCGAAGCCTAATATGAACCCATGATTGGTGGGGGCCGCCCCTATGTGTAGCTTTGTTCAAGCGGGCATCTTTCCATAGTTCGAAATCGCAAGTCGCTCGCGCCGTCTTCGCAACAAGGGAGTCAAGACATGTCTGACGCCAATCACGCAATCACTATCGATGTCCCGGTTGAACTGAAGTCCGTAAAATCCGTGCACAGCATCGGCTCGCTTCAGTTCGAAGGCGATCTGCCGGCCGCGATTTTCCACCTTCAACTCATTACGAACGATATTGCGGACTGGGGCGCTGACTCCGAAGTGATAGTGGTATTCCACACGAACGCGGGGCATCTTACGCTGCATGACGAGGCGTACAACGGCTCACGGAAGATCGCAGCGGGAAATCCCAACAAGAACCTGATCGCCGATTTGGTGAAGCGAGGTGTCAAGATAGAGCTCTGCGGGGCCACCGCAGTGGCGAACGGCTGGGGCAATGCAGACCTCCTTCCGAACGTGAAAATCAACACGGACGCGATGGCACGAACCATCCAGCTTGTTCAACAGGGCTTCGTGAAAATCACAGAGGCGTAATGGCTCAATGGTGCTCCGCTGGGGCAACCCCTATTAAAGGATCGCAAGGTTCGCCGCCTCACGATGCGGAAACCAAGGCAAGGGTCGAAACAGTCCCCCCAGCGGGAGTCCTATCGCCTCAAGCTAGAAATACATCAGCTACGTCCGCCACCAACGACTCCAGCCCCGACCGGCACCCTCAGTGACCTCGATTCGCGTCGCGGCGAAACACGCGCTGTTCCAGCCGATACATTATGCGATCTTCGTGGCCCAAAGAGTGAACATCACAGCAACAAGGCTACAAGGCTTGCAGTTCAAGCCGCCAAATTGTTGATGTCGGGGCGAGTAGCGGTCGCGACCAACGCGCCTGCCCATTGACAGACGATCAGCTCTGATGGCTTCGTTCAGACCGTTTGCGGTCAGAAACCGAGGATCGCTCGCCTTGTTCTGATTGCATACTACTGCGGACGATTGTTGTTCGCGTTCGAAG
Source organism: Ensifer sp. Root423 (assembly GCF_001426275.1). Lineage (NCBI taxonomy): Bacteria > Pseudomonadati > Pseudomonadota > Alphaproteobacteria > Hyphomicrobiales > Rhizobiaceae > Ensifer > Ensifer sp. Root423. Next base: position 77,619 of record NZ_LMEG01000046.1, read on the forward strand.
AGCGCGAGTCTTGTTCTCACCTTGGCTTGGCCTCAAGGAGGGGAGCCACGAGACGCCGACGATGCCACCTCTCGCTGCATGTCTGCGACTACTCGCTGAAGTCGACGAGATACTCGGACCCCGGTCTCAGGCCGGTCAGAACCAGATGTTCCCGCGCGCGGGTGCACGCCACGTAGAGCAGCCGCCGCTCCGTTTCGTATACATCGTCAAGCTCCGCCTCGTCGGCGGCATCCGCTACGCGCTCGTCGAGAGGCAGGATTCCTTCATCGCAAGCCATCACGACTACGGCGCGAAATTCCAGACCTTTTGCCAAGCTCATCGGCGACGTGACAATGTCGGCAGCCTCATCGCTTCCAGGCACTCCTGATCGGGCACGCTGGATCAATTGTTGTGTCCGCACGAAGACGCCGATCTCATGAGCGGCGATACCTTCATCCAGCCAGGTTGCGATGGTCGCGCGCACACTATCGGCCTCCCCGCGCTCATTCTCGAAGGTTCTGATTTCCGGCGGCGGACCAGAGAACACGGAAACGATACCGCGACGCTCGTCCTCGAGCCCATCGGTGTCGCGTAAAACGTTGGGCAGGAGCTTGTCGGCAGCCCGGCGGATCTGCTGTGAAGTGCGATAGCAGACCTTGAGCGTATGCGACCTGCCGCGAACGTCGATGCCCAGGCCAGCCCAAGAAAAAGGATGCTGGAAGATGCGCTGGCCAACATCTCCAGAGAGAAAAATGGCGTCGGCACCGGCCGGAGCCAATGCAGCAAAGAATCGGAGCTCTGCCGGCGCAAGATCTTGTGCCTCATCGATGATGATGTGGTCAAATGGCTTCGACTTCCTGTCGCTGATCGAACCGGCAAGGCTCGTGAAGACCTCAGACCAGGTTGTATAGCGCTCAGCCGACAACGACGCGCGTACCGACGCAAACACGGGCCAGAGCCGCTCCCGCTGGTTCGGACCTAGGCGGCTCTTGCGGCCCATTCTTTGAACGGTCGCATAGGCCTCCGGCGACGTAATCCCCCAGGCGTCGATCACATGGGACCACTCCGACAGCAGGAATCGATCCGAAAATCCCATCAGATCGGCTTTGGTCGCGGCATCGTGGAGCCATTCCCTAAGCATCGATTCTGACGCAATCCGGGGGCGCACGCCATACTCTAGCTGATGCATCTGTTCCGCTATTCCGCGAAAAGAGGCGGTGGTGATGCGAGGTACGATGCCGCCAGTCTCCGGCGCGAGCACGAGAAGCTTCTTTGCCATGGCGTCGGCAAGGGGCTGAGAGAAACTTGCCAACAGGATCCGAGCATTCGGGTTTTGCCGGGCCAGCCGGACCGCGCGATGGATCGCGACGATCGTCTTGCCTGTCCCGGCCGAACCCGCCACGCGGGCAGGTCCGGCGAACGTTTGCTCAACCAGCGACCGTTGCGAGGGATGGAGGAAGACACCCCATTTCTCCCACGGGAAGGCGAGTGCCTGTTCCAGTTCATCTTGGTCAGCGATCGGACGAATCCTGCGCAATGCATCAGGGTGGGAGAATGGATCGGCGAGGCGAGCAACAGACGGGGGCAGTATTCCCGTGGCAGCATATTCCAATAGCGCTTCGGAGGCTTCTGCTGGCAGATGCGCCGCAAGCGCAAAAAAGCCTTCCTCGTAGGTGTCGCGGACATCGGCTAGCCAGTCTTCGGGAACACCCGCTGATAGCAGCGCCTCATCGTCGAGAGACGCGAAAAGCGGCTTAGACGATGAATCCTCCTTCACGCCTTTCGCAGGCTCGGGGAAAACGAGGTTGAGCGTTCCGGGCGGCGCAACGTCTTCGACGCGCTCGCGCACTTCGACGATCTGTATTGCACCGGTCCGTGGATGCGCCTAATCCGCCGGCGCTCAGCCCACGCATAAGCCGCGTCGTGATGGTCGACATAGGCGACCAACACGCTGTCTCTCGTCCTGTGGACGATCAGCCTTATGTCTCGATTGACACGAGCCGACCAGAAGTTCGGATCCTTGCTGTTGTCAATGCGATGGAGCTGTAGCCCGTTGCCGGACGGATCCATCTGTAAATCAAAGACACTGGCCTTGACTGCCTTCTGATCCACGCCTGATAGGCGGCTGAACGAGGCCGTGAATGTCTCTGCTATCAGGAAGTTCACGTCACCACCTCACTTCCATTGTGCACGCAGCCGGTCGAGCTGTTCACTCCAAAATTCGATCTCATCAATAAAGGAATATCCGAGCGATCGCGAAAGGTCGAAAAAGCCCTTGCCCGGTTGCAGATCGTGTTTGTGAACCACCAACGCGGTGATGAGTGGTCGTCCGCCTTCGTGCTCATCAGTGGAAAGTTCACCAAGAAAGTGAGCGAGCCGCGGGTCATGCGGCTCCATCTGAATCGCCGAAATCTTGCTTGCCAGTGCCGAATAGGTGATCGGGTCGCAGCGCTTCGCTCGTTGCCTGAGAATGATTAGGGCCTCGCCCTTGGCCTTCTTCCAGGCCAAGGCATCAAATCCGTGATCGAAGTTTTCCCGCCGCATTTCCATTAGGCCCATTGGTCAGAAAGGTTGTGGCGAGTTCCGAGCATGTAGAGGCCACTATGCACGTCCAAGATACTCCAATCCGATTTACCCTTAAGGAGTTGTTGCATCAAAGCGTTGTTTTCATAGATGGCGCCGGGCTCGAATGCCTCGTCATCAAGTGCGCTTCCCGCAGGCTTTTGGGGCAGCAACTTCGCTTGGTGCAGTAGCGACAGACCCATATAAATTGGCCCTCCCGGCGGAAGCATGACTTCACGGTTCTTGAGTGTGGAGGCCAAGGCAGGCTTCGAGAACAATGCCACCATAAACATTGCTGTCGCATTCCAACTGCCTATGTAGCGCGGTCGCTCTTCTGTTTTCGACAGTATCGGCTGCAGCCATCGCTCTTGCGCGCGGCCATAGCTCGCAAGATCATCCGGCAAATCTATGGGCAACCTGACTTTTTGAAACATTGCATAGCCGCCGGTGAGAGACTGTTCTATCGGGGTGGGGCCGCGCTCAAGGTGAAATGTCTTCGCCTTGCCAAGTGACGTAGCATCAAGACTTGAGAGCACCTTCGTCGCGTTGTCCGTAAAGTCGTCGTGTATCTGTGCTAGATGCCCCCAACCTAGCCCGACGGCGAAGCAGACGTGCCAGGGGTCCCGATCGGGAAACTTCGCCAACTGATCTATGATTTCGTCGAACGCGAACTTATTCAGTTTCTTACTCCCATCGTGCAGGAGTTGCTGAACTTTTGATCGTGCGGGGCCTCCGCCGATTCCGCCGCCCTTCGCGCAAAGTTCGTTGAAAGTTGTTTGGACCATATTGAGCGGTTTTGCGATCTTCATGCTCAAGCTCCGAACACTTTCATCACTTCATCCCCAAAATGATTGATGACCTTCACCGCAATCCTGCCCGTTGACGGGCGTTCGAAAGGGCGAGACGTGTCCGAATAGAGCGTCGCCCAGGCGTCCTCGTCGATATCGGCCTTGAGCGCCGTGCGCAGGCTCTTGTAGGGATCGTTGGCGCCGAGGAAGTATGCGTGGCGGACGAAGAAGCTTTCCTCGTTGTAGTCTGAGTCGATGAACCAAGCGGCGATGCCGGCGGTGTCGTTCGAGCGTATGTCCCCTGTGTTCGGGTCGAACACATCGACGCCGTTCACCTTCACGCGGATCTGCGGCCCGCCATCATCGAGAATATCGACGTCCGGTTCGCCGAAGACAACGAACATATTGCCCCGGCCGGTGTTCTTCAGCTCATCCGACATATGCATGTCAGGGTTGATGCGCGCCTTGAGGATTTTCAGGCTGCCGAGGCTCCCAAGTTCCGATGAATGGGCGTCGAAGTTGAAAGCGCAGGCAATCAACACATCGAAGCGGGCGTCGACCGCCTCGCGCGCGGCAGCGACGATGTCCTGCCGCCCGACCGTGCCGTACTCTGGCCCGATCAGGATTGCAGCACGACGCTCCGGCCCGCTCTCGCCCTCGATGAAGGTGCCGCTTGCGCCGATAAACTTGCCGCCTGGCCAGGGTGTCAGGCTGTCGAAGATGATGCGGTCGCCCTTATCCTGCTGCTTGACGCCTTCGGTCCTTAGATAGTCGATGACGATCGCCGCGAAGTCCTGGCCCGCGAGATCGGCGTCGACGGCAGAGCGCCGGCCCTCTACGGCTGCGATGTCGTCGATCAGTTCCTCCTCGCTGGCCGGCAGCACGCGGTGCGGCGACAGGCTTTCCACAGTGAACGGTCCGGCGACGCGAACGCGGTTGTTATCGGCGTAGGGCTTGTCGTAGAGGTATTCGACATCGGCCCGAGCGGCGATTGAGGCGTCGATCTCCGTCTGGCGGGCGATTCGGGCATCCCACCAAGCTTTATATACACCTCGGACATTGTCGGACCACGAATTGTCCGGTTCCCGCGGGATCTCCCATTCGTGCCAGTCCTTTCCGACAAGTTGGTTCAATTCGGCCCTACGAGGTTCAAGTACCGCCTGCCACTTTTCCCAGATGTCATCGATCACGGGATTGTTGGCGACAGACTTCAGCGTAATGTGCGGAACGCGCTCGTAAACGAATCCTTGTCGGATATCGTTGCGGACTGGCGTGTCTGGCTGCGGACGCTGTGTGAGCACGGCCTCCTTGGCGCGGCCCTCGCGGCTGTCAGCCAGCAGATACCACGGATACCGTGCCGCCATCAGCCGTGTGCGGGCGAGTGCCAGCGCGACGCGACTGGTATCCATGGTGATCCAGCGGCGGCCCCACTGCTCTGCAACGAAGGCAGTGGTTCCCGACCCACAGGTTGGGTCCAGTACGAGGTCACCCGGATCGGTGGCCATCAGGATGCAGCGCTCGATTACCCTGGGGAGGGTCTGAACGATGTAGACACGGTCCGCGCCGAAGCCGCTGGTTTGTGTATCCGTCCAGATGTTGAGGATCGGTGTGACGTCATAGTCGGTCAGATAGTTCACGAACCGAAGTGTCTTTCCCTGCGCTACAAATCGATCAGCTTTTGCGAGACGCTGTAGTCCTTCGCCATGTGTCTTCCAGTGTGAGTTAGACGAAGGTTTGAATTCATTGCCACGCCAGACAAGTGGCCGATCTCTCTGCGAGGGTCCGTCTGAAAACATCGGATACGGCTGCATGATCCTGCCGTCTCGCGGCAGAGACTCATCTCCGGATTTTTCTCGCGAGTTCATAGCTCGCCGCAATCCCGAAGCTTCTTCAACCCACTCGTAGTTGGTAGCGCCTTCCTCGCCAGGGATCTTCTTGCTGTACATCGGTCGCGACTTCAAACGGGTTTTGTCGCGCGCATACCAGACAATGTAGTCGTTGACGTTAGCGATAGCGGATGAGCTCTGACCACCTGTCTTCTTAAAGACGATCATTGAAACGAAATTGGTTTCACCAAACAATTCGTCTAAGATGGCGCGAACGCGATGAACATGTTCATCACCGATTTGCACGAATATACTTCCGCTCTCCGTCAACAAGTCGCGCATCGCAGTAACGCGGTCGCGTAAATACGTTAGGTAAGAGTTGATGCCGTCCTTCCAGGTGTCGCGAAACGCCTTCACCTGTTCGGGCTCTCGGCTGATGTCAGTCTGTTTGCCGTCTTTGACGTCACGGGACTGCGTCGAGACCTGCCAGTTCGAGTTGAACTTGATACCGTAGGGCGGGTCAAAGAAGATGCATTGCACCTTGCCGCGCAGGCTCTCGCGCTCGGCCAGGCTCGCCATCACCTGCAGGCTGTCGCCAAGTATCATGCGGTTCGACCAGTGCTGATCGTGCTGGTAGAACTCCGCGCGCTGGTCCGGCTCGATGCCGTTGAAGTCGGCGAATAGATCCGGCGCGTCAGTCTGCGCCTCCCGGTTTGCTGCCGTCCGGCGCTTCAGGTCGTCGATGATCGCCTTTGGGTGAATTTTCTCCTGGATGTAGAGCGGCGGCACGTTCACGATGAGCTCGGACCAGTCTTGCTGGTCCTTACCCCGCCAAACGAGTTGCGCGTCCGAGAGTGTGAGCCGCCCCGTTTCAGCCAACATCTGCATCTGCTCGTCGGAGATAGTGATCGTCGCGCCGTTCCAGATCAACTCGGGCTTGCTCGGCTCCTCCTCTGTCCGGGTCGTGCCAGGGGCCAGCGGCCGCGCCCGCGCATAGTGCTTCGGCGGCATCGGCGAGGTGTCCTCGTCACGCCGGAAGAAGCTTTCCATTTCGGCCGTTGGAATGTTGATGCGGCTGGCGCCGTCGTGCTTCAGCGCATCAATAATGCGGGGGGATTTAGGTGTACGGGCCATTCGGTCAACCTCGCTCCAGCGGAGCCGTGTAGTGTTGGATTCCGTGAAGCTTCACCAGAGCAGCTATCTCACCGGGCAGCTCATTCTCGGTTACGAGCAGCGCTTCAACGGAGGTGGTGTCTCGAACATCCATGGCCTGCCGTACCGCGCGGTACTTGACGCATTGATATACGCCGCGTCGCAAATCCACTTCGTTTGAAATCCGAGACTTCACCTCAACGACAATGGTGCGATCAACCAATTTATAAACGACGTCGATCCGGTCACCCGAGTCCAGATCAACTTCGGTGTCAGTTGTTGCCTCGGCAAAAGCATTGTCGACCAATCCGGGATTGTCCCTGATCCACAACCGAAGTGATTTGTGATAAGGTCCCTCGCCGCCGCTGCCATAGTTCCGACCGGTCTGAATTCCGTCCTTCTCAGTACCTCGCTTGCGGTCTTCGCGATCACTCTCAATCGCGCGCTCATCAAGAGATGTACCAAAGACCCTCCGATAAAGATCAGCCCACTCGCCTGCGGAAACCTTGTAGACTTCGCCCGCTGCTCGCTCGAAACTGTGCTGCCAAAGGGTTGGGAAGCGCTTCTTGGCGTCGTCGCGATCAAGACGCTTCTCTTTGAAGCGGTGTGCCATAAACGAGCCGGCGCCCTTGCTGGGTTGTCTATCCTTTTGGTTGACCGCCAAGACGTTGATTAGGGGAGCAGTCGGCTCGACCTTCTGGATCTTGCCCATCAGGGAGCCGACGACAAACCCGAGGCGCGTCCTGAAGATAGTGGAAAAGCCTGCATCGTCCTCGAGCTTCGCGCCAAGTTCCCCGTATGTCATCGTCGAACCATCCAGGGCAACCGCGATCAGAAGTCGCATGGTCGGTGCAAGCCCGTGTGTGATCAAGTTGTCGTTTGTCGCCGCATAAGGCTTCAGTTTAGCCATTCCTTGCCTCCAGCAACCTTATAACCAACGCGGAAAAGTCCTCCTCCATCACCGTCCAGTCCCGAAACTCAGTAAACTCCCATCGGCCGAAGCCACCAAGGGCATTGACACCCTTCACCCAAAGGTCCCGCGTCGTCTGGGCCTTCGCCTTGTCAGTTTCATCGCGAATGCCCTTGACCTCCAGGACCATATTGAGCGGCTCAGCGCTGCCGTCATCGAGTCGCACGAGGAAGTCCGGGACGTAGCGGCGCAAGACGCCGCCGTCGAGGTATGGAATTTCGAAGCCCATCGCCTGGTTCTTAGCATATGCCGTGACGCGCGGGTGCCCCTCCAGCGTTAGCGCGAGCTGTTCCTCCCAGGTTGAATCAAGGACGACATGGCTGATGTGGCTCTTTGCAGGCCGAGCCCCAGTCGTCCAGCACGGCTTTGATGTGATGAAGTTGACGTGCCGCGTGGATCCCTTGGGATTGTAGGGATCCAGGACCGCCAGGATTCGCCCTTCGCCGCCGCGCGTGAGCGCGATGTCGATCTTCTCGGCCGCGCGGGCAAGCTGGTCTTGGTAGAGGATCGCCCCGACAGGTACGCCCTTCGTGACGAGGTAGCCCTCGTCCAGCCATCGGCGCGCCAACCGTTGGATCTGCGGAAAGAGATGTTGCTTGGGAAAGCCGTCATCATCACGGAAATGAGTGTAGAGAAGGTGCTTCGCGAGATTGAAGCTGATCTCGGATGGTCGCAGGCGCTCAAGAACAGCCGGCGTAATCGTGACGCCTGCACCGACGATGCCTTCCATCACGACAGAAGTCGGTCCAATGTCTTCGGGCGTAATCACCAGACGGCTGTCGCCGTTAAAGACAGCTTCCAGCTTCTCTGATGGCAGTTCGCGCCGGTAGCCACTGACGCGTGGGAAGACGATCTCCAAGCTTGCCCGCTCCTTGACCGCGTGCACGCGGGTCACGGGCTTCGGTTTGGTCGGCTTAGCGACCTGTGGAGCTGACGCGAAGTCGAAGGGGATGCCCATGATATCGGCATACTCGACATCAAACAGGCCGGTCTTCGGGTTCAGCTCATAGGACTGGCGACGTAGCCCCCGGCCGACCACTTGTTCACACAGGAGCTGCGTGCCGAAGGCACGAACGCCCAGAATGTGGGTGACGGTGTTCGTGTCCCAGCCCTCCGTCAACATCGACACCGATACAACGCAGCGAATTTGCTCGCCGAGTCGGCCTGGACGTCCGACGGTGTTCATCACCTCGCGCAGCAGCGCGCTCTCGTCGGTCGCGGTCCCGATGCTGCCGGCGCCTTCCCGGTCTGCCATCTCGCGCCTGAACTGCTCGATCTCCGCTTTGGCGGCCTCGTGGAATCCTTTGTCCAGCACGTCCCCGGATTCAATTTGGCGCGAGTCGATGAGCAGCGTACGCGGGCGTGGCAACCTAACGCCGTTTTCGTCATAGTTTCGGAACAGTTCGAGATGTCCGGCATGGAAGGCGGCGCGTTCGCCTTCTTCGGCGTCGCCTCGCTCGAATCCTGCGATCCATTCGAACACGAGCTTGGAGATTGCGGTGTTCTGGCAGACCACGATGAAGACCGGCGGAACCTCGATTCCTTCGCGCTTCCACCGATCGAACTCACCCTCGTAGTGGCTGTAGAGGGCAGTAAGCGCGGTCCTGAGCTGGTTTGGAAGATCGAATGGGCTGAGCTTGTTCGCGCCGGCTGCTGTTTTCGGAAGGTCTTTTCCGATGTGCTTCCAGAGATCGCGATAGATCACCGAGTCGGTCTGAACGAGATTGTCCGTTACCGGGACGCGCGGAAGTTTCACGATGCCGCATTCGATTGCGTCGATCAGGCTGAAGTCAGAAACGACCCACGGAAACAGAAAGCCTTCGGGATATCCTGATCCCTTCAGGAAGAATGGCGTTGCGGACAAATCGTACACAGCGCGAACACCCTTCGACAGCTTTCGATCGAGGGCTTCGATACCATTGATCCAAAGACGCGCCGCCTCCTCGTTCTCGGCCGCCTCCTTCTTATCATCACCAGTCAGGGGGCCTTCGGCGTCTCCATCCACCTTGTGGCGATAGCAGTGATGCGCTTCGTCGTTGATCACATTGACGCGGTCGAAATTCAGCAGTTTTTCGCATGCTCGCTTGAGCATGTCCGCGTCCGTTTCGGTAGTCTTTACCGGCTCCGGCGAGTTGCCTTGAAGGAAGCTGCGAGCGACTTTGGGCAAAGCAAGCGTCTCGCGGTGCTGAAACGAGTGGTAATTTGTGATGACGATTTCGGCCCGGCGAATGTCTGGCAGCATCTCCGGCGGCACGATCTCGCGAGTCTCGTAGTAGTTATCGGCCTCGCTGGGCAACAGAACTCGCAGCCGGTCGCGGATCGTGATGCCTGGTGTGATAATTAGAAAGGCGCGGGAAAAATCCTTCGAAGTACGCCTGACAGCATTAACTGTTTGCCATGCGATCAGCATTGCCATCACAGTCGTCTTGCCGCTGCCCGTCGCCATCTTCATCGCTAGGCGGAACAGCGCTGGATTGGCTTCCGCATTAGCGGCAGCTATGTCATTGATGAAGGCCTTCGTGGCAGCGCGCTTCGGCGCCACCTCTGTCAACCAGATTATCGTCTCGACGGCCTCAACCTGGCAGAAGAAAGGTTTAGGTCCGTTGAACTCGTGCGTCCGCCAATGCTCCAGCAGTCTCTGCGTCGCCGCTGTTACACCCCAATCTGCCGGATTGTGTAGCTTGCGCCACGCGTCGAGATGTCCCCGGACCGCGTTGATCAACGCGTTCTCATTGTAGGTCTCGAGATCCAAGGACGCCTGGGATGCCGCCGCCTTCTTACGAGATGCTGGGACTGGGACGATGAAGCGGGACGCGCGACGACCTTGCCGAGGCTCGCCGTCGAGAGGCTGACCGTGCTTATCCAGTGGATGATGGAATTCGGGGGCGCGGTAAGGCGAATTAAGAATAGGACGGTCGTAAAAGCTGCTCACTACTAACGCTCCCCGAGAACGTCGATTCGATTGTGGTGTCTCGGTTGCAACTCGTAACGTCCATACGGGGCGACGACCAGTGGGAAATTGACGGTGCGAGAAGTAAAAGAAGCCTCGCACGCTTACCAACTTCTCAGACCTGTCCCCGAATCAAAGCGACCGGGCCGCGCCATGCGCGTCAACTGCAGCTTTCCCGCGGAGCCTGTCCGAGGGCCAGGTCACGGGCAACTTCGCCCGCGGCGACCTGATCTGAACCATGGTTGACGATTGGCGTGACGCGGGAACGGTCGATGCCGACCCGTACGCATCACTCTACGGCGGCAACAACGATCCGCGCATTCGGCTTCTCGCCGTGCAGATGATCGTCGGATCACACCGGGCGAAACCGGCATCGAACGGGTCATCGGTGCTAGCATTCCTGCCGTAAGCTTGACGGGAGGCCGGCACGGCACGCACTAAGCCAGCTTGGTTTCTCCGATCAGGCAACGGCCCGGCCAACGGCCGCGCCTTTCTATCGAACCAGCGGCCAATATAAATGAAAAACAACCTGGAGTTAAGACTTCGCAGCTAGACGCTTCCTGAACGCTCAGAAAGACACCTATGCCCATCATTCGTCAAAGGCGACGCGACATTAACGCTGCCAACCACATCACGCCCGGCACCTACCACAATGTTGATGTCGACTGGGCATCGATGCTCTGGGGAGCGATCACGGTTGGCCGTCGGTCCTGGTTCGACGTCGTCCGGTTTGGCTCGGCGTCTTTGATGGAAATTGTCTGGCGGTGCGCTATGGCACGGGCCAATATCCAGACGCACCTGTCTGGGGGCACAACGCACTTCCGCACGACATCGGCGTTCGATTCGCTCGATGGCTCGGAAAAAGGCGCCGTGACCTATTTCTTGGGGCTGATCCTGGCCAAGCTGGCGGCAGAAGACCTTCATTCGGTCCCCTGGGTCCTTCATCTAGACGTCTATAGTAAGATCAACGCGCATGGACACACGGTCGCGGTCACGACGACCCCCGGAACGAAAAGCAGGCCTGATCTGATCGGTCGCGCCGTTTCGGGGGACTGGTTAGTCTGCGAGGCCAAGGGCCGAACGACCTCCATTACCAACCACCAGCGGATTTCGGCAAAAGAACAAACGCGCCAGATCAGCACGATCAATGGCGTGGCGCCCAACGCGCGCTACGCGTCGTTTGCAAGTTTCAGCGGCAGTGCACGCAAGCTCATCCATGAGTGGATAGACCCGGTAGGGTCAAGCGATACCGCCGAGCCGCTCGAACTTCCTGAGCCTGAGTTCATCATGAGCTACTATCGGACGGTCACTGATTTCCTTCGATATGACAATCCAGCGGTGCTTGGCCGCCTTGATGAAAAAGACGGGCTCCTTCTTCGAGAGGTGCCGGGAATGGATCTCTGGATCGGTCTGGATCTAGAACACCCATCTGCCCGGATGCGCGACAGCCGCGGGGCAGACGACCCCGACTTCGCTCCACGGATCCTAGAGCGCGCCCTGAAATATAAGCCTCCCGAACGTGCCCCGGGTCGCAAGATCGGGCTCGACGGCATCGCAGTCGTACTTGGCAAGAGTTGGTTATAGCACGGATGGTCGTTATGCCTGTTCACGGCCGACGCTGCGCAAGCATTGGCCAGGGACAGGAGGGGCGTGGTTTGTAAACTGCATGAGTTGTTTGGGGGTGGCAATGGCGCAAAAGAAAACAGCATCCGAAACAGAACAGCAAACTCTCGACAAAAGCCGGATAAGGGCGAAACTGCAAGAAGCGTTTCAGCGCGGTCTAGAGAGCCTCCGGACTATCACACACTATACGACGCTTGAAGGCTTCCGTTCCATTGTAGCAAACAATCAATTGTGGGTTTCGAATATCCGGTTTTTAAACGATAAGAAGGAGATGGACTACGGTCTCTCCGAAGCCACTAGATTTCTGGATGAGCGGGCTTCCTCTAGTAGAATGACAGATGACACCAAGCTGTTTGCTGCCGTAAAAAAGCGCATCAAAGACAGAGGCATTCCCTCCGCGTACGCGTGCTGCTTTTGCGAACAAGCCGATAGCCTTGGCCAGTGGCGTGGCTACACCGGTGGAACGCAGGGTATTGCAATAGAATTTTACGCCAGCCGCCTGCGTCAACAGTTCAAGGCGTCAAACGCCACGCTTCAAAAAGTCATCTATGGCCAAGACCAGACTCGCAAAGTCCTGCAGCAGGAAGTCGATAACCTTTTCAACCAGATCAACGGCGATCTTTTTGCGGACGTTCTCGGCGACGACAGGTTGGAAAGATTTGAAACGCTCCTCCTGCAGCTTGCCCCACGATTTAAGCACAAAAGTTTCGAGGATGAACGTGAATGGCGGCTGATAATTAGCGATCCTGCCCGAGAGACCAATATCGAATACCGGACAAGGGACAACGTCCTCGTTCCTTATATCAAACTCGGCAGCCCAAGTGTTCCATTGCCTATAAGCCGCATTCGTATCGGACCAGGCAAAGACATGGACATCACACTCCAAAGCGTCGAGCTCTTTCTGCGAGCTCAACTCGAACATGACGAGGTAGAGGTCGTTAAATCGGCAGTACCATTTAGGACATGATCGTCCTATTATAATGGATATTGATGATGCACGAGACCTCTCGAGCCTTCTCCGAAGGCATTGCATCCAGTTGCAGATTCAGGCAATACCCAATCAACAATGACTCGTTACCAAAGACAAATGGGAGCGGGCCCTGTCTGGTGGCAGGGTTACTATTGAGCACTCGGTCGATACAGCACGACGGCTACGGTTAAGCTGCTTCTCGTTGCAGAAGATGCTCCCCAATCTGTGCAATCGAAAGCATCGGTCGAAAACGAATTTCTTCCTGATCCGCTTGGCGCTCTAGTTCCTGCACGCTTTCGAATATTTTATCGACTTGCCGCTGGCTGAGTTGTGGGTCATTGGCAGAGGGATGTTGAATGAGCATTTCATGCTCTCGGCGTAGAAGGCCAACGCGCTCATCGTCTCGAGCGACTTTGAGGTCCCACATGCGGCGCTTTATCCTGTCGATCGAGGCAGTGTAACCATTTGGAGAAAGTGCAGCGAAGTTCGCGACAAGCTTCGACCCCGAGAAATCTATATGAACACCGTGGGCATTTCCCCGCCGACGGCGTGCGTTTGTGAGGATGTCGCGACTAAACGCAGTCTTCAGCCTCGGGTTTCGTTCTACAACGTACTTCAACAACATACCGCCGAGGCGATCGCTGGCTTTGTCCGGCGCAATCTCGTCGTTCTCAAGCAACGTTGGCTCGTGATCATACGCGACAGCAACTTTTTCTCTCGGTGCCAAGTCGTACAGCGACGACATCCCAGCCAGCCATGAGCTCGCAATGATGTCGAGCGATGGACCTTCGGCTTCGTGCGAAGGGCCAAGGGTCAAACCCGACATGCTTAATCGGCGATCGGACGCGGGGCCGTTTGGATTGACTGCAACGTCCGCCTCTAGTTCATCCAGGGAAATGTCGATTGCGAGTATCGCGCCAACAGCTTGTCCGCCGTAAAAGCACTCCAACCTGTCGAGGCGATTTGCTCTCTCAAGATGCGCTTGGGCACCGTCAAACGCCACGACTCCAACGACGAATTGCTCAGGTGATCCAAGCAAGGGTCGGTAGAGAATGGGTGTCCGCGAGGCGCGAACGAAGCCGTGCTCGGGCGCCGGGAACACGCTTTGGTCAAGTTTGATCATGCGAGCCTGCCGAGGTGTTTAGCGGTGATGCTGGGCGCGCTCTTAGCACGGACGCCAAGAAATGCCAGAACTGCGTCGAAATCTTCCTCACCCAGTAGGCGAGGGACCAAGCTACCTTCGCCGGTTTTGCGCAAATCGACGCGCCCCACTTCTTCACAAAGCTGACCGATCGAGGCCACCAACTCATCTACCTCCTCAGGAGATAGCAGCGGCCTGAGCATCGCGGCCAGCACGTTGGCATAGTCCGCGTGCGGGTCCAGATCTTCCCGCTGCCAATTGGGGCCGGAAAAGCAACGGCCATGGTCGATCATCCAGAAGTCTCCACTGCCTGAAAGCAGCAGATTGCCGAGATGGCGATCGACATTGGCGCTCCAAGTGTCGAATTCAAAGAGACCGGTGAGGTTCTTCTTCAACAAGGCATCGAGGATCTTCCTAACAGCCGCAGCGCTAAAATTGTGCGGCTTTACAACCGTGGCTACTGACGGCACCTGGACGTCGCAGCTTGCGAACATCAGGTTTCCGCCTTCAATTGCTGGCGCATCGACGATCGGCAGCATTCCAGTTGGGACAAAAGCCAAGTACGCCTCCGGGACCGGCAATCGGAGAGGGGCCGCAACCGCAGCCACCATAACCTCATTTGCCAACTCACGAAGAGGGACGTCTTTGATGATCGCGTTGCGGACGGTTCCGTCGGCTAGGAAAATTTGCCCCCGATAAGTGGTGTTAAGGTTGGCTATGCCGCTGTCATGAAATGACTGCGCTCCGGCGAGAACGCGGGCGAACCCGACGGTCCCCACAGCGTTGTTGTTTGCTGCGTTATGCAATTCGCGTTGTTCCTCCCTCTCTCCACCTCTAATAGAGCACATTTCCCGCAGAATGCGAGGAGTAAACGCTCGGTTGCAAAGCATTTCACTGATAGAACCGAAGTTTCCTATTGCCAGGGGGCGGTAGGAGAGTTTGGTGTGTCCACGTCCTTGGCAATCGCAAAACCGTGATGAAATTGCACCGAAAACGAAATGCAACTCTGTGTTTTCTCTAGCACTCCGCGTATGTTCGGAAGAACGCGTGGCAGAATTCCCAGACGATCTCGCGCGTCCTGATCCCGCCGGCGGATGGATCGTTCCAGGGAAGCGCGACACATCACCGGCGGAAACTGACAAGTATCAGGCGAAAGGACGTACCAAATTGCTGGCCGGCAATGAAAGGGGGCTGAAATATGGACACACAGGATGGCGACCTCTCGAACGAAGCGGCGGCTCTTGATGACATACTGAAATGGTCACAAGACATCCCCACTTGGCAACGGGACGCCCTGCGGCGGTTATGCGTCCAGGCTAAGCTGGAGCCGGCTGACCTGACGTCGCTCGTGGCCATCGGCAAAGGCGGCGAGCAAGGCTTGCCGCTCGATGCGACCCACATCCGAGATCCCGCCGCTAGCCATGCCGTCGTCACGCTCGGCGCGCTCCACGATCTGTCCAACGTCAACGCGCTCGCTCCGGGCGAGCGGCTGTCATTCGGGAAAACCGGGCTGACGGTCATCTACGGTGACAATGGCGCAGGCAAGTCTGGCTACGCCCGCGTTCTCAAACAGATTTGCCGCGCGCGTTCGCCCAAGGGCGATGCGATCCTGCCCAACATCTACACCGCCGCCTCCGGTACGCCGTCAGCAAAAGTAGAGTTCTATATCGGCGGCCAGAAACGAAACGCCTCTTGGACACAGGGCAGTCCTGCCGACTCGATGCTCTCGGCGGTCAGCGTCTTCGATTCACGTACCGCTAACGTCCATGTCGAGAACACCAATGATCTCGCCTATACGCCACTACCGTTACGCATTCTCGCGGGCCTCGCGCAGGCCTGCCAAGACGTAAAAGCCAAGCTAGCCGCCGAGATCAAAGCCCTGCAGGAGCAGACGCCGGCGGTTCTCGCCAAGCCCGAATGCCAATCCGACACCGAAGTCGGCAAGCTAATCGGGGGCCTCTCGGGCAAGACCAAGACGGAAACCGTCGAGAAACTTGCCGGCCTGAAGGCCGAAGAGGAAGCCCGGCTTCAGACACTCGTCACCGATCTTGCCAGCGATCCGACGCGCACGGTGCGCCAACTCCAGTCGCATGAGACGCGGCTCAAGACTGTCATTGACCAGCTCCAGGGGCTGGCGGCGGTCGTGACCGAGGAATCGCGGACCAAGCTGCGCCAGGCCCATGCGCGCCTTGGTACCGCAAGGAGGGCAGCGGCGGCGGCTTCCGCGAATCTCTTCGCCGACGAGCCGCTGCCCGAGATTGGCTCGGACGTGTGGAAGTCGCTCTGGGAGGCAGCCCGCGACTACTCCCGCGCGTCAGCCTATCCGGACAAGTGCTTTCCCGTCATCGACGCCCGCGCGCATTGCGTCCTCTGTCAGCAGCCGCTCAGCGAAGAGGCCTCGAAGCGCCTGAGCAGCTTCGAGGCCTTCGTTCAGGACGAGAGCAAGCGCCGGGAAGAAGAGGCCGAGACCGCCTATTCCGAGGCCCTGGCCGATGTCGCCTCCAAGGCCATAGCGATGAAGGAGCTTCCGGCCATCGTCACACTGATCCGGGATGATCTCGGACAGGAACAGCTCGCCACATCGGTTCGTCGCAAGGTCCTCGTCCTCGCCTGGCGCCTGCGCGCCGTCCGGCGGACCCACATTCTCGAAAACCTGCCGGCCCTACCACCAGCGGCTGCGGAGTCTCTCGATCTGTTCCGAACGGCCCTTGCCGGCCTTGCGACCCGCATGGAAGCGTTGCGGTCGGAAGCCAACTCGCCCCAGAGAAAGGCGCTTGTCGCCGAACGGGACGGACTTGCCGACCGCAAATGGCTCGGCGTCGTACAGATTGACGTCCTCGCCCAGATCACCCGCCTCACGGCAATCGAGGCTCTTGAGAAGGCGAGCAAGGATACGACCACCAACAAGATCACCACCCAGAGCGCCCGGATTGCGCAGGCCCTCGTCACCAATCGGCTGCGCGGGCGTTTCGCAATCGAGGTCGATAAGCTCGGCGTTGCCGGCCTCGCCATTGAGCTCCAGCAGGCGAAAACGACTGCTGGTGTGCCGTTCTTCCAGGTCCGACTGATCAGCAAACCGAGTGAGCCGGTCGGCAAGGTGTTGAGTGAAGGAGAGCATCGTTGCGTGGCGCTCGCCGCGTTCCTAGCGGAACTGTCTACGATCGATGCACAGTCGGCGATCGTGTTCGACGATCCCGTCTCGTCGCTCGACCATTTGCACCGTGACCGGGTCGCCGCGCGCCTGGCCGAGGCCGGTCAGACCCGCCAAGTGATCGTCTTCACACACGACATGGCCTTCCTCCTGCTGTTGGACGAAGCGTGCCGCGCGAGCAAGGATCGTGAGGCGACGCCCGTCACCTTTCGCCTGATCAGCCGTGGTGGCGAACACTCCGGCTTCTGCCATCAGGATCCGCCTGCAAGCGTCATGCCACTCGACAAGGTGCTCGACGGCATGAAAGCGCACCTCGCCAATGTAAAGATCCACTACGAGCGCGGCGATCAAGCCAAGTGGCTGCGCGAGGTGACCTCCTTCCAGGACCAATTGCGCACGACATGGGAGCGCGCTGTCGAGGAAGTGGTCGGGCCGGTGATCCGCCGACTGTCGCGCAAGGTCGACACCGCCGGCCTCATCAAGCTTACGGTTCTCACCGAGAGCGATTGCACATCAATGCGCGAAGCCTTCGGTCGATGCTCGATGCTACTCCACAGCCAGCCCGGCGAAATCAATCCGCGTCTGCCAGCGCCGACGGTCATTCAGACCGAGATCGAAGCCCTTGAAAGTTGGATCGTGGATATTCGAGCCCGGCAGGAGGAAGCTGCATAGTCCTGCTAGACAAACCAACGCTACCCTTCGCAAAGGTGCGCGGCGATCAGGATGAGACGTATCGCGGTAGGGACGCCCATTGCTGAGCGCCCCCCGCACAGATCCACGCGGGCGGGTTTCCCGCACGAAATGTGGCCGGCCACATTTGATGCGTTGGACTAACCCGCTCCGCTACGCCGGAGCGGCAAGGAGGTCAGATATTCAGTAGGAGCCCCAACTGCGCGAGGATGGGACGGCTGGTTGTTGCAGCCCATCCATCGGACAGAGGAGCTCATCATGACCCCACTTCGCCAGCGCATGAGCGAAGACATGCAGGTGCGCAATTTCTCGCTCAATACCCAGCACTCGTATCTGCAGCAGGTGTCGCTGTTCGCACGACACTTCGGCAAGTCGCCGGACTTGCTCGGCCGTGAGGACATCCGGACCTATCAGGTCTATCTGGCCAACGAAAAGAAGCTGGCGCCGGGCTCGATCCACATCGCCCTTTCGGCACTGCGCTTTCTCTATAAGGTGACGCTCGAAAGAGATTGGGTGCCGGAAGAGGTCCTGCCGCTTCCCAGGAAGCCACAGAAACTACCAATCATCCTCAGCCCGGATGAAGTGCAGCAGTTTCTCGGTTGCGTGCTCGATCTTAAACATCACGCCATTCTGACGACGTGCTATGCGGCCGGTTTGCGCATTTCGGAAGCGGTGCACCTGAAGCCCACGGACATCGACAGCCAGAGAATGGTCGTCCGTGTCGAGCAGGGCAAAGGCCAGAAGGACCGCTATGTGATGCTATCGCCGAAGCTGCTGGAGATCCTGCGCGACTATTGGAAGATGCGGCGGCCGAAGGCATGGCTCTTCCCCGGCGATCGCGCCGACCAGCCGATCACCAGGGATGCGGTAGGGCAGGCCTGCGCGAAAGCGCACAACCTCTCCCGCTTGTCCAAACCGGTGACGCCGCACAGCTTGCGGCACGCCTTCGCCGTCCATCTTCTCGAGGCCGGCGCTGACGTACGCACCATTCAATTGCTGCTCGGTCACCGCAGCCTCGCGACCACCGCCCATTACCTGCGCATCGCCACCAACAAAGTCTGCGCAACCTCGAGCCCCTTCGAGCTATTGCCGCGTCCGGCGCCCACCCCGCCTCCGCCCGCCAAACCTGAGTATTTCTGAGCTCCCGATGGTCCGTTCGGGGCCGGAAGTGGCGGATATATTCCGTCGCTACGGTGAGGCCTATCGTGCCCGGCACACATCGCTGTCCACTGCTCAGCGCCGTGTCATGACGGCGATCGAGTTGTGCCGGACTGCTGCCCTCGGCGGGCACGTCGAAGCATGCGATCAATGCGGCCACCGGCGCATCGCCTTCAACAGCTGCCGCGACAGGCATTGTCCCCGCTGCCAATCGCTCGCTCGTGCCCAATGGCTGGAGGATCGGCGCGCCGAACTGCTTGATACACAGTATTTTCACGTCGTCTTCACGCTGCCGGAGGCCATTGCGGCCATCGCCTACCAGAACAAGGCGCTCGTCTATCGTCTGCTGTTCCGCGCCACCGCCGAGACGCTGCGCACCATCGCCGCCGATCCCAAGCATCTCGGCGCCGAGATCGGTTTCTTCGCCGTTCTGCACACCTGGGGGCAAAATCTACTGCACCATCCCCACCTGCATTGCGTCGTCCCGGGTGGCGGGTACTCGCCGGACGGCACGCGATGGGTCGCCTGCAAGCCCGGCTTCTTCCTGCCGGTTCGCGTGCTCTCACGCCTGTTCCGACGCTTGTTTCTGCAGCACCTGGAGAAAGCCTTCGACGCAGGCCAATTGCAGTTTTTCTCCGACTTGCGAGCCCTGAGCGAGCGCAAAGCCTTCCGGTGCTACCTGGCGCCCCTTCGAAAGACCGACTGGGTGGTCTACGCCAAGCCGCCCTTCGCCGGGCCCGAACAGGTGCTCGATTACGTCGGTCGCTACACGCATCGTGTCGCCATCTCCAACAACCGCCTCGTCGATATCGAGGATGGCGCTGTGCGCTTCCGCTGGAAGGATTATCGGCACGGTGATCGGCAAAAGGTCATGACCGTCTCGGCCGACGAATTCATCCGCCGCTTTCTGTTGCATGTCCTGCCCGAGGGTTTCCATCGGATCCGCTATTACGGTTTCCTCGGCAATCGGTATCGCCAACAAAAACTTGCCCATTGCCGCGATCTGCTCGGCATGCCAGTCCCCGAGCCATCACAGAGCCAGGCTCCGAAAGAGTACCGCGACCGCTACGAGAAACTCACGGGGCATTCCCTCAGGCGATGCCCGTCCTGCCATCGAGGGCAGATGATCACCATCGAAATCTTCGATGGCACCGGCAGGCCCCTGCGACATTGGGATACGTCATGAAGAAGCGCAGCACTTTCATCGTCATCCAGTTGCATCGCTCGGCCGCAAACCAGGTCGGTCTCCGGAAGCTGCGTGCCGACCGCGCCCGCCAGCCCCTCGCGGGAGGCCACAGCACCAATCGCCGCCCTTATCGAACCCGCATCCAGGCTGCTCTCGTCCCCTGCGGCCCGGCAACCGCCGCGTCCGCACCGCCAAACAATGCTTTTGCGATGGAGGGGCATCATTCAATCCCCATAGGACCGCGCGCGCCCGCGGCTTAGCCCAACACGTTTTTAGCTTACCGTCGCCGGAGGCCTCACCGCACCCCGCAACGTCGATACTGGCGACGCCAAGCTAAAAACGCTCTGCATAATGTGGCGCCGGAAGATATGTGGCGCTCAAGCGCGGCGCCCAGCGTTTCCGCCGCGAAGGCGCTTTCGATCGCCACATAACAAACGGACCGATAGTGGTCGGAGCTCCTCATAAACCCGGAGTTCCGATCATGTTCGACGCCCTCTTCAATTACCCCAAGGTTCGGGCACGGCATCAAGCCGGTCCGGCAGCTGACGAGCGACAGCGCTATCTCGTGCATCGCGCCACAGTGGATGGGGTTGCGCATGCCACGTTGCTGCGGATTGCCAGAGAACTCCTGATTGTCGCCCGATGGATCGATCTTGCGCCTGGCAGGCCGGTCACGCTGGGCGCCGCGCTTGAGCGCCACATATCTTCCGGCGCCACATTACGCATCCGGTTCCTCACGGTAGAGCTTGGCTCACGGTGGCGAACCTATGGACGATCCTAACTGGCGGCAGCGGGTGGCGTTTCAGGATCTCGTTGAGGCGCGTCCATAGGACGACGCTTTGGCGATCTCGCCGCGACAACCACTTCTGCCATATCCTCACGACCTTATGGGCGAACCATCGCAAACGCCGACTATTGCCACCGACGCCGTAGTAGGCGAAGTGGCCCCGCAACATGGCGGAGAGGTGGCGATGCTGGTCACGGATCGACCAATGCCGGTTTTGCCGACACCAGTCACTCACCGCAGCCAGCCCACGAGCAAAACGACCTTTGGCCGTAAATTGCATCACCATGTCTTTTCCTCTGCCCGACCGTCCCCACACATGGGTCAGGCCGAGAAAGTCGAAGTTGGCGCCATCCGTTTCCGGATGCCGTGTGCGCTCCGTCCGTCGCGGGCGAAAGTCGACGAGGCGCGTCTTGTCGGGATGAAGCGTAAGCCCAAACCGTTCAAGACGCTTGCCCAGTACTGCCAAGACCCGTTGGGCGTCGACGATATTGTCGAATGCCATGACAGCGTCGTCGGCGTACCGTGCAAGGGTGCAAGCCCCGCGGAGCCGCGGTCGTACCTCGGTCTCGAACCAATCATCCAGCACATAGTGCAGGAAGATGTTCGAAAGGCAGGGTGAGACCACACCTCCTTGCGGGGACCCCTCTGTCGTTCGGCGCAGGACACCGTCTTCGACGGCGCCTGCCCCCAGCTATTTATCGATCATCCGTCGGATGATGCCGTCCGTTACTCGCTGGTCGAGAAACGCCCGGAGATGAGAGTGCGGGATCGAGTCGAAATACTTCCGTATGTCGATATCGACGACCCAATAGAGCCGCTTTCCCCACAGCTCGCTCCGCAATGCGTGGAGCGCCTGATGGGCGGAGCGACCCGGTCGGAAGCCGTAGGAGCAGGGGTAGAAATCCTCTTCATACACAGCCTCCAGCACCATCGTGACAGCGCGCTGCGCCACCTTGTCTTCGAAGGCCGGAATGCCGAGCATCCTTTGCGACCCATCCGCTTTGGGTATGTAGGCTCTGCGCACCGGCGGCGCTCGATATCGACCGGACTTGATGCGTTCCAGAAGGTCCAGAAGTCTGGCCTCAAGGTTCACTTCATAGTCTGTCGCCGTGACGCCGTCGATGCCAGGAGCACCGTCCTTGCGGGTCAGCCGATAGGCCTCTTTCATCCATTCCAAGTCGATGACATGGTGAAGCGAGCAAAGTGCCACACCTCGTTTCGTCCTCGCCAGATTGGCTATCCGTTGTCGGTTCGTGGACAGGTTTGTGGGGTCCAGTGTCCCCTCCCATGTTTCAGGTCAACGGTTCTCTACACATGACGCCTCCCTTCGATCCGTCGGGTCCCGGTGAGCCCAGTTCCCCGACATCGTCGCTACTATGAAGGCGCTACGACTTCCCGCTCGCGCATACCTGCTTCCTTATGGTTTCGGTCGCAGGCCCCATGCGCTCCTCCTTCGTTCGTGATCGCCGAGGCGCTCCCGAGCAGCGTGGAGGACGCAGCCCGAGCCTGGAACCATGGTCAGCCGGGGTTCCTTGTTCCGGCGTTCTCGCCCGTGGGCGCAAGCGGGAGCTCTCAGGTTCCCTGGTCACCCATCCCATGCCTTTGCCTGTTCCAAGACCCCGGCCGAGCCGGCAGAATCTCGCCCTAGCGATTCCGCCGCTGCTGCCCCCGGGCCCAACAGACCGAAGGCTCTCAGCAACCACATGATTTCGGGGCTAACCCAAGGCTTTAGCATCCGCTGTCTACGCTTCACGAACGACGTCGCCGCCGTCCATGCAAGACTCGCTTCCGGCTGGCGGGCTGCGCCTTTGCCGGGAGGGCGTCGAACCCTCTGGGTGACTTCAAAAGGTTTCAGGATCTACATTCCATTCTCCTTTTCAGGGCTTGCCCTGACGCAAGCTGGGTTCACGCGGAGCGGTTGCTGCAAAAACTGATGCCGGCAACGCCGCGACAGGTCCGCAAGGTCGAGACGGTGCGCGATCTCGTCTGGCGGTTCTACCGGACGCTGAAGAGCGTCAGGCGAAAGGCCCCACCCGGCCTTGCCGCCGCATTCCACAAACGCTTCGCGCGGATCTTCTCGCTGCGCACCGGCTATCAAGAGCTCGATAAGCTTCTGGCTCGTCTTTCTCGCCGGAAGGACGAACTGCTCAAGCTGTTGGAACGGCCGGGTATCCCGCTGCACACCAATGCCTCGGAGAACGATCTGCGCAGCTTCGTCACCAAACGAAAAATCTCCGGCGGCACGATGAGCCGGGATGGTCGCGTCCACGCGACACCATGCTTGGGCTGATGAAGACCGTCGGAAGCTCGGCCTGTCGTTCTGGCAGTATCTCGGCGATCGCCTCGGCCTCGAGGGCCAGGCTATTCCGCCGCTGGCTGCCCTTGTCGCGGCAAAAGCCTAGGCGCCGCCCCTCCCCCACAATCGGGCACTGGTACTTCCTCAGCCCATGGCATGATCCGCATCGCGACGCGCTTCGCCCATCAAAGCGGCATGGCCACTGTGGATTTTACTTTGTCGTTTCAAACCGCAAAATGTCATATGCCCGTTAGCTTTAGCCGGTAGATGCGGTCTTATTTTCCGCTAACGATTTCAGTGAAACTCTGACTTTGCCCAAGCGATTGCACAACCGGACCTCGACGGTGGCTCGCCCGATTTCGGACGAGCAATGGTCGACGGCGCGTCGTGTGGCCCATGAACTGGACAAGATTGTCGAGGGCACCGGTCCGATACAAGCTGCCGTTGACCGGACTGCGGCCGAGCTACGGCTGTCCGTGCGGCAAGTTTACAATCTGCTTGCCCGATATCGCAGCGACCGAACGGTCACGGCTCTGCTGCCGCGCGCCGCCGCAACCCGGCGCAAGCGGCTTGCGGGAGAGATTGAGGCAATCATCAACACGACGCTGCGCGAGCAATGGCTGACGCTCGAGGCGCCTCCACTTGCACCCGTTGTTGCCGAAATCCGTGCGCGCTGTGAAGAAGCCGGCCTTGCCCTGCCGTCCTATGTCACCGTCGCCCGGCGCATCCCGGCGCTGTTTTCGCCTGAAGAGATCGCCAGAAAGCGGTCGGCCAATCCAAAGCACCTGCTTCGGTTGAAGCCGCGACCGGGCTATATCCATGCGCCGCACCCGCTCGACGTCTGTCAAATCGACCATACGCCGACCGATATCAATTTCGTCGAGGTTGTCGATGGAGGCGGACTGTTCGTTGGCCGCCCTTACCTGAAGATCGTCACCGACGTTGCGACACGGTCCGTTCTCGGCTTCTGCCTCGCACTTGAAAAGCCTTCGGTCCTGTCTGTCGCACTTTGTCTTGCCCAGGCCCTGTGCCCAAAAGAGGCATGGCTTGCGGCCCGCAACCTCGATCATGCCTGGCCGATGTTCGGCCGGCCAAAAGTGCTCGTCACGGACTCGGCGAAGGAATTCAAGGGGCATGCGTTCCAACGCGGCTGCGATGACTATGGCATTCGTATTCGCTATCGCGATCGCGGCCGCGTGCATCAGGGCGGCGTGGTTGAGCGCGTGCTGGGCAAGCTCAACGCCACTCTCGCCGCATACCCCGGTTCTTCGGGGCGCTCGGTGGCAGACCGCGACGAATATCCGTCCGAGCGGCGCGCGCGCCTGCGTTTCGCGGACCTGGAGCGATGTGTCGCCCTTGCGGTCATGGATCACAATCTTCAGGAAAACGCCAAGACCCTGAAGGTGCCGATCACGGAATGGCAGCGCAACAGCGCGGCTCTGCCAAGCTTCGGTGACGATCCCCAACACGTACTGGTGTCGTTTCTGCCGGGAACTGAGCGGCAATTGTCGCCGCAAGGGATCAGCATGTTCGCCTTGCACTACTATGCGCCGTGGCTTGGCAGCCTCGTCCCACAGCGCGATCGGCTCGGAAAGCTGCAGGTCCAATACGATCCACGGGACATCAGCAATATCTACGTCCGCGACCCGGAAACCCGACAGTTTCGTCCCGTCGAGCGACGCGATCGCCAGTTGACGTCACTGACGCTGTGGGAGCACGAGGCCAACCGCGCCGACCAGCGCGCCGCAAATCACCGCTCAAGCAACGAGAAAGTCGCGCTCCGCCGTGAGATTGCAGCCATTGTCGAAGCGGCGAAACCGTCCAAGCGCCAATTGCGCGATGCCGTGCGTAGCGCGCGCGCCACCGCAACGGCAAAGCCCTATCATGCAATGCGGCCACAAGTGTCTGATCCCGTGCAACACCCCGTGCGCCAGAAGCGACGGCTGCCGGTGGAGGATTGGTAGCCTCCCATGTCCGATCATTTGCTTGATCATGTCCGGTCGTATCTCGACCGTGACCCCGCCGAGCGCATTGCATATGTCCGCGCCCCGCGATGGATCGCTCACCAAGTTGCGAAGGACGCCCATCGCCGGCTGGCGGATTTGCTGTCGCGACCAGCGTCGTTGCGGACACAGGGCCTGATGCTGGTTGGGCCCTATGCCAACGGCAAGACGATGATCGCCGAGCGCTTTGCAGTCGACGACCAGCTCCTGACGGAGATGCTCAAGCATCCGGTCCTCATCAACCGCCCGCTCGTCGTGACGCCAATGGGCACGCGACTGGCCCGCCCGTCGGAGGCCGTCCTCGATATCCTGCCTGCCGACGCCTTCAAGTCCGCTTTCGTCAAGGAGGACGGCGAGAAGGTTCTCGATGACGAGGGCCGCCGCATTGTCTGATCTTCCTGCCGCCGACCCGCGTCATCTCAAGAAGCCCGACATCAATGCGCTTTGGCCGCCGGTCTCGGCACATCCGCCACGAATTCTCATCCCAATTGCTAAGCAGTGAGCGAGGAAATGCAGAGCCCAAAGACCAATTGGATCAAACCCTGGTGGAAGCCGGTCCTGATCGGCACCTGCGTCGTCCTCGGACTCGCGCAGGTGACCGGCAGCATTGTTGTGTATTTCGCTTATCGATAACGCGGGCGGCGATGGTGCTCATGTCGTCGCAGTAACGGTGCGTTTTGCGGCCGCTGCCACCGCGACGAATGCTGCCGCCGGCGTGCACGGTGCCTCAGCAAAGGCGAGCTGGCGGCAAAATTCTCCGGTCATTCGCTGCGCGCCGGACGCGCCTCCTCGGCCGAAGCTGACGAGCGACATGTGCAGAAGCAGCTCGGCCATGTCAGCGCCGAAATGACCCGCCAATATCAGCGCCGGCGCGAGTTTCCGGATCTATCTCACCAAGGCATCCGGACTTTAAGAGCCCTCCCTTTCTCCCGGCTGAAATCGTTAGGTCAAAATTTAAGCGCGGTTTTTCAGCTTAGCGCTTCAATTGAAATCGCTAAGTAAAAGCCACACTCAAACTCCGCGTCGAGCACGGCAGCGCACGCGAAAATGGAGAATTTGCCAACTATTAACCATATGAATTAACAACATAAACTCTGTAAACGGAAACTAAATTGCCTTTTCTTTCCGTCATTCTTACATCCATTTCTCACCCCAATCACTATCGATAGGTATCAGGTATGGATAGTGATAGCTCCGAAAACGCAAAGCCTCGGTCCCCGGATCAGCACGGGGAGAATCACCTGCAAGGTAGAATGGACTGACCGAAGGGGCTGGTCCAGAGTGAGCGCTATCCGTCTCCCTTTAATATCCAGATTTTCCTTCCAATGAGTTACGACGCCTTGCGACTTCGTTTGGAGCTTCCAGTCAGCGCGATTTCGCCCACAGAAACCCGCTGGAGCGTTTTCTCCTTCATCTATGATCTACCGACCATATTCCCTTCCAGTTTGCGTCTGATGGCCTCCCATTTTCGCTATAAAACACGCTTGCAACTCACCTGTTTCTCACGCACTTTCTTTCCTCAATCAAGCGGTGGGTCGAAAGCGCGATGGCGAAGCAACAAACAGCTGATGTCGAACCTCTGCAGCGGCTAGTCGGTTACGCCCGCGTGTCGGCGGATGACCAGGCCAACGATACCCAACTGGACGAGCTGCGGCGGGCCGGCTGCGATCGGATCTATCAGGAGCATGGCACCGGCGTTTCGCGCGCTCGGCCTGTCTTGACCAAATTGCTGGGCGAGCTCACATCGGGAGACGTCCTCGTCGTCTTGCGTCTCGATCGGCTGGCCAGCTCCGTGAGCCATTTGCTGCAAGTAATCCGGGATCTTGAACATCGTGGGGTGCATTTTCGGTCAATCCACGATCCGATCGATACCTCAACTCCGCAAGGCATGTTTTCCGTTGCGGTCCTCGATGCCGTCGAAAGGCTCGAGCGTTCGCTGAACGCCGAGCGAACCAAAGCGGGCATCAAGGCCGCGAAGGCTCGGGGCAGGCTGCCTGGAAACCCGGGTCTTCGAGAACGGCGGCCGGAGGCGATTGCAGCAGTTTCAAAGGCGCGCGAGAAGCTCTATCTCGATGAACTGATCGCGTCTTCACAGGCGTGGCTTCCGATGGTGCGGCAACTCCGGCCTCAGCATAGTTGGGAAAATGTCGTTCGAGTTCTCAACCGACGTGGCCAGGACTGGACCGTCGAACGCCTTCGTCGAGCCGTGCATCGCATGGTCCGCGCAAAGCTCGCGGAAAATGATCTCCTCGCCCGATCCCCGCGTCGCGCCCCCGAAGACCATTTAATGCAATTGGTGGCGGCGATCGCGATCGCCGATCCTAATCTGTCGCTTCGCGAGATTGCCGCCGAACTGGACAAACTGGGAGAACGGCCGAAGGGAAGCGCAAGAAAATGGATCACCTCTTCCGTCCGAGAATTGCTGGACGAGGCGCATCGGTTCGGCCTCATCCGCCGCTGAGGCGCATTCTATCAGGCGCCATGGCCGACATTCTGCCGAAGGAATGTCAGCAACGCCGAGCTCCTTGGCTGACGTGACACACACCCTGCGCCGAACTCACCTTGCCTCCGTGGCCGCCAGTGATCGAGGTGACGGCCTGCGCGATGCCGAACTCGCCGACAAACCCGAGCCCCTTTCAAGGGTCCGTGCCGCGGCAGTTCCCTCCCCTCCGTTGCTCTCTCGATCCGCTCCGCCACACAAGGACAACATCAGGTTTGCCCAGGGCGGCGGCCGCCAGGCAGGGCGCCGCCACGACAATGCATCAGAGCGCCGACAGCCACGGCAGCGCAGGTGCTCGTTCGTTATCTGGGTACACGAGCATTCACGAACAGGCCCCCTTTCCAGCACGCAAGCACGGGCTACGCACCATGCCGTTCCAAGCGCGAATCTGATCCGACACGTATTCATGGGCCAGCAGGTTCCCTCGCTTTGTTTGTTGACCCCAGCGGTTGAAGCGCACGCACATATCGGTGAGCAGTTTGGCCCTGAAGAGCAGCAACGATTTTTACAGCAGTTGGGGCGATTGAGCGCCTAATCGAAACCACTGGCAGGCCAGACCTCTCGGCCCCAGCGAGCGTTGCCAAACTGTCTAAGCGCTGCAATGGATATTCTGCTGCCGGCGCAGGCCCAGATCGTGCTGTTTGGGGCGAAGAATTCGTCGCCTTTACAACGAAGCCTATGCACCTACCATCAGTGATAAGCACCCTCGCGCATTTGGACGTCCTGCCCGAGAAAAACTGGGGCGAACTCTGGAACGATCGGGAGACCCTGGTTCGAAGGGTCCTCAACGGCGGATCGACGGTCTTGGCGAAGGACCGCCCCGTCTACATCGAAGGCCACGGCTACCCGGAAACAGTCCAGTTCGACATCTCCTATTCGCCCGTCCGCGACGCGGGTTCTTTGCATCGTCAACGACACAACGGACCGGGTGAAATTCGAGAGTGCATTGCAGGCGAGCGAAGAGCGACTGAGGGCGATTTTTTCGCAGTCCGCCGCGGGGGATCGTCCAGACAGACCTCACGGGCTGCTTTCTCCCGGTCAACAACCGCTTCTGCGAGATCCTCGGCTATAGGGAAAGCGAGCTGTTATCGATGGGAATGCTGGATATCTGTGTTGCCTGAGACATCGCCGAGGCGGACCGGCTCTTTAAAAAACGATGGCTGAACGCGGCCAGAGTTTTGAGATGGGAGCCGCCTTCTGCGAAAAGATCTAACGTTGCTCTGGGTGGCGAGCTCGGTTTCGAGCGCGTCGCGACAACGATGGCGGTTTCCAGTCAGCGACCGCCATCATCTTCGACATTACCGAACGCAAGCGCGCGCAGGACGTCGAGCGTCACCTGGCCGCGATCATCGCTTCGTCCAACGATGCCATCCTTGGCATCGACCTTGGCATGAAAATCACGCGTTGAAACACTGCGCTGAACGGCTCTACGGATATACGGGTGACGAGGTCATAGGCCGATCGCTCCTGGTATTGGTTCCGGAAGACCGCCAGGGCGAGAGCTTGCATTCTTGCGCCAACTCAGCGCCGGCGTGAATGTCGAGCTCTACGAAACGGCAAGGCTCCACAGGCACGGTCGAAGCGTCGATGTCCTCCTCAGCGCCTCACTTATCTATGACCGCAATGGCGTGATCGTCGGAGCCCCCCGGTGCCCCCACCGACCCGCAGAGGTTTTGGATCCCGGCTCATTGAGAGCCTGTTGGCGGCCGAGCTCAATGGCACGGTCAAAATCACCTATGACCCAAAGGGCGTCGCATGCGAGGTCGATGCCAATCTTCTTAGCGAGTGGGGTCAGCAGTCAAAAGCTCATTGAGCTGGAAGCGTGGGGTGCACTTCCTGCCATGAGCGTTGATTGGGTGCGCGATCACATAATGCCCGAGCGGACCTTTTCGTTTTCCGGTGTCATCACCACGATGCAAGTAGGCAGCGATAGTTGCAGGTAGCCTTTCGAGAAGCTGCGCGGCGCCATGATACGCGTCCTCATCACCTGCGTGTTCCAATGCCTTGGAATCTGTGCACTCACGCAGCTGTTTCCCGGTCCTCATCCCGAAAGAAATCCAATAAGCGGTCACGATCTCAGCGGTGGGCTGCTGTTCGGACCAAGGGAGGCCGACTACCGTTCGCATTTCCGCCGACGCTCAATGTTTTTCGGCAAGAGGCTGCACATCGCGCAGGGACTTTCACTAGTGACGGCGTCACAACTAGGCTCTAGCGACCAGTTCAAACCATGGAACCGTGGAACCCAAAACCCTGACAGCTGTCAGGGTTTGATGGAAATCTCGCGGCAAACCGGGCAGGGAAGCGCATTAAGTTGGTCGACCCCGTGCTTGCTATCTGAGTCACGAGGTCCGCGGCTCCTTCGTTATGGTTGGTGAGGCTCGCCATTCAAAAACCCTGACAGCTGTCAGGGTTTCTCGTCGGGCAGTTTGATCAACCCGCTCAACCGGAGCCCGCTTCATTCACAACATCAATCACAGACGGCACCGTCATGGAGTGCTTCACGTCGGCCAAAGAACGATCTGCGAGGAGAACAGGCCCAGAAAACCCCGTCACGGTTGACCGTATCTAAGCCGGCTCACGCCTCCACCCATCTCTCAACGTGGCGACACCTCATTGTCCCGGTCGCTGGCCACAGGAGCACCGTCAATTGAAGAAGCGAGACCGGGTTTCAGTTCAGCGGATACTTTCGGTCTGGGAACCAGATTTTCTAGACGCATGAGATCGAGAGCCAGCTCAGTGAACGAGAAGGCGGGGCGAATGACCAATGAAGCCAAGCTTTCCACCTTAGGCCGAACAGCCGTCCATTGAGCGTGAACCTCACCATCTCCAATGGCCGAACGAGCTATCTAAGTCACAGACACTGATCTCACCAGATTGGAATTGCCACCGTTTTTGAGATCGGCCCACCAACCGAGGGAGAAGCCGTTTCTCGTCATCAGGTGCGTTTCCATTTCGGGAGAGATCAGCCTCGTTTCGCGGACCGATTTCGATCTACAGCGTGAGAGATGGTAGCCCGGGGTCTATCCAACGCGCCGCTCTGAACCTCCATTTGTCCTCAACAAAGCCATCAGCATCGGCCCGAGAGAGAATTCCCCGCGCCGTGCCTTTGTCGTCAGATCGCGCAGGTAACCTCCGGCCGAATTGATGTGTCCTGCCCGCTCAAGGATGCAAGCGACCGCAACCGCAGCATTTTCAGGTCCCATCACCTCGCAAGCGTCCTGGTAGGCGTTCGGGCTCACTCCCAACATCGAACGGACGACGATGGCAGCGGACACCAGGTCACGCCAGCTCGATATGGCTCCATCCTGGGCGTACAGTGCGATCTCGGGGCAGGCCCGCATCACCATGCTAAGCGGAAAAGCCTTGATCGGCTCTTTCTCACCCCGCTTTGCTGGTTCGGATTTTGCCTCCAGCTCCTCTCCAGAGCCAGGTTCAAGTTCATGTAAGGATTCGGTATGTGAATTCTGTATGTGGCGCTCATTTTGAGCACCATTGCTGCTCAAACTTTCCGAATTATCCAAAATATCCAACTGATTGACGATCTCCGAGCAAAGCAGTTCCATCTCGTCGAGGATCGGTGTCAGGTCGTGGATGGTTGGGGATCGCGGTATCCGGGCAACGAGAGCCTGATAAATACCTTCGATCTTTCTCCAATCGCCGCTCGCCCCTTCTTCAATTGCCGCAGAGATGAGCTTGCGGGCGTCGCGTCTACGGATCGTGAGCGCTTCTTTGGTTTTCCGAAGCAAGGCGTGCTCGGCAGCCACCTGCTGCGCCAGCTGCGCAAGTTCCTCCGATCGGGCGAGAAGTGGGGAAAGATCGAAACCGAAAGCATCCTGAACATCGCCAGCCCTGTCCTTGCGGGCGTAGCGCTTCCCGTTTGCACTGTCTTTGCGATTGATCAGTCCGGCATCAACAAGCGCTGCCAAATGCCGCCGCAGCGTCGCGCCGGCAATACCGTGCGCACGCACCGACAGTTGGGTATTCGAAGGAAAAACGATGAGAGAATCTCCCTGCCGGAGATAAGTCTCAGGATAGAAGCTCAAAAGCGCGTCAAGGACGGCGAGAGCACGATCCTGTAGTCCAAGATGCGCCCTGGCTTCACAGGCATCCCGGAACACTTTCCATTTGTCGACCGATTTGTTCGGCCTGATCTCGATGGACGCTTTTTGTCGCTTTAACAGCGCAAGCGTCATCGGCCGCCGCCCAAAAGGCGTCGTCACACTTCCACTTTGCATCTTCCTTCACCCTTCAGAAGGCAAAAGATGTCCGCTCACCCAAATCGGTGCCAAAAACTCTTGACTGGGATTCGTGGAAATGCGATTCTCAGATTGTCCAGATATGAGAGAGGCTTCCACGACGGCAACGTTAAGGGGGCCTTTTTCTTTTGCGGTATTCCTTTCCGTATTTCCCTTGTCGAATAGACCAGCTGACAGCTTGGCTATAATTTCGAGCTTTGACGCTCACGCGAGAAGCGTTCGATGAGAGCCGGCAACTCGTCGCCGACGAACTTCACGAAGTCCTGACCGAGCGGGCCATCCGCAGAAATACGAAGCTCCTTGGTCGAAATTTTCCAAGCGCCGAGCTTCGATCCTGCATGGTCCAGAAGGTCACGGCTGTCCTCCCGCGCAGGGCTCGAGGGCTTTATTGCCTCGAAAGCACGCTGGAAGCGTTGATCCGATAGGGAGCCGCCTTCACGTGCATGCGAGAGCACCTTCCGCACCACCTCAAGCGATCCAGGATCGCTTGCTATCGTTCTTGCAAACTCTATCCAGCGCGGCCGACCCACTTTGGGGGCACGTCCAATCGCTTCGATCACGTCTGCCGGGATCGTTCGATAAACGCCGCGCATTCGAGCAAGTTCTGCATCCGCAATCGACAGTGCCGCATAGATGTTGCGGGCTTTGATGCCGGCGTCATCCATCCGCGATGCAAACAATGTGCGCTCAATCCAGGTCAGATCTTGCCGGCTCGCGTTCTCGATGCCTTGTGCGACGACGAGATCGAGATCGGAGATGTCGACCTCAAGCGCGCGAACGTTCCGAAGAAGTTCCTTGGCAGCACGCCAACGCCGGTGACCGTAGACAATCTGGTAGCGCCCTGCAGACGAGGGATGCTGCCGAACCTGGATGGGGACCTTTTGGCCCTCCGCCTCGATCGAGCGTTTGAACGCCTCGAAATCGCTGCCGTCATCATCCGACAATCGGTCGGGGTAGGGGGACGGATCGATCAGCGCGGGATCGAGCTCAAGGACCGTTCCGCCGCCGGCTTCGACGATTGCCTTCAAGCGGTCCCGCTCAGCCCTGATGTCATCGATCGCGCGGTGCGCCGCGCCGACAACGCCAGCCCCGACGCGCGGCGACGGGGCTGGTGGCGCAGGTTGCGGATCGTCCGCGAGCTTGTTCTCCAGTTCTTGCGACAGCAGACCGAAGCTCGCGACAATTGATTTGCGAGATGACTTGCTCATGTCCGCCCCCAGCTATCGTTGATAAGGCGGATAATCGCCTCGTTGACCGAATCGACGGCTTCACGGGCGCGCTTATGGGTGTCACGACCAATCTGGCCCATTTCGAGCTCGTAAATCGAGCGCTTGGCGAGGCCTGCGGCTTCGACGGCCGTGCTTTCGATGGCGGTCGGCAAGAGGACGTCTGTCCCGAACATATGTCGCAACATCGCAACGACCTGCGATTGCGGCGCATCGTTCGGGTCATGCCTCGTCACGAGATATCGGATGAAATCCTGGTCGAGCTGGGCGCCGCTTTCATTCAAGACGCTGATCAGATCGCCCATCATCAAGAGGAACTGGCTCATGGACGCCACGTCCAGCATCGCAGGATGGACCGTGATGACCATACTGGTTGCCGCATAGATCGCGCTTAAGGTCAGGAAGCCAAGGGAGGGCGGGGTGTCCAGGATGACGACGTCGTAGTCCTGTTCGACGTCTGCCAAGGCAAGCTTCAGGCGTTCGAAAAAGATCGCGCCAGAGCTCGACTTGTTTGCCAGAACACGAGGCGTTTCGTGCTCGTATTCCATAACTTCAAGGTTGCCCGGAACAAGATCGACGCCATCGAAATAGGTTTTGCGAATGATGTCCTTGATCGGTCGCCGCTCGGCGTCATCGTAGCGAAGCGCTGCGTAGATCGTTTCGTTCGCACCGACATCGATTTCCGGCTGCGCACCGAACATTGCAGACAGCGACGCCTGGGGGTCAAGATCGAGTGTGAGGACGCGATAACCATGGAGGGCAAGGTAATGCGCCAGATGAACACACGTGGTGGTCTTGGCACTGCCGCCCTTGAAGTTCGCGATCGCCAGCACCTGGAGGTGCTCACCCGGTCGGCGGCGAGGCAGGAAGCGGAGTGCTTCCGCAGGCTTCTGCTTGGCAAACAGCTCTCGCAGTTCGTTGATCTGTGCGAGCGTGTAGACGCGATGGTTGTTCTCAAGGCGGCCCGGCGTCGGCCCGCGCCCTTCCGATGACATCAGCTTCAGGGTCGAATCCGGTATGGACGTCAGCTTCGAGACTTCGTTCGTGAGAAACGACCTCAAGGCCTTTTCCGACCTCGGCGGGTACATCCGTGTCCGCAGTTGCTGCAGCTGGTTCGACAAAAGACCGGCGTGCCGCAAGATCTTTGCGGCTGCGTCTTCCTTGAGTTGAACGTCATTTTCTGCGCGTTGAGCTATCGCCATTTTTCCCTCTTGGCGGTCAAAGACCGGTTTGACGGCCATTATCCGCCAAGAGATAGAACACGATTCTCCTGAACCGTCCAGAATTATAGGGTTAACAAAGCTTTAACGTCGATTGTGACGACTCGGTGACCAAACCCGCGCTAGTCGTTGGAATCGCGTGTGTTTTTCCCAAACGCAACGCTCCCGGCGGCTGAAATTGCGCACACATTTGTTAAGCTCGACGCCGTCAGTTGCAGGACAATCACCGTTGCGTTGTCCCCCTGCCACCCGAATCAGTGTCGGCAATGCGACAGGAATTATCACCGCAAGCTTCCTACAGCCTGTGCCTGTGTCTGTGTCTGTGCATGTGATTGCCGGATCGGGAGAGACGATCTTCCCCGCCGAACCTCACCCCCTGGACTAAATGCAACGAAATCTCGGGAGCGTTTTCACCCTCGAACGGTTTCCAGTCTTAGCCTTCTCCGGCGTTCGTCGGTGCTTGGTCGGACGCAGCTATTGTCCCCGAGTTTCAGCAACGCGCGTCAAAGGAAGCATTTTGCCCGCACGCGTGAATGCTCGAGAGTGCGCTGCCAACGCGAGGGCTTCACGTGCCTGATTGGTGGAACGCTACGGTCGGGGGCAGTCGGTCCCGCTTTCCCTTCGGGCCACTATGTTAAAGCTCCTGCGGCGGCCCTTTTCCCGCCCTTCGCGTGACGCGAATTCCCGCTTTCCCGCTGAAGCGGCGCTATGCTGAAAGCTCCGATACGCTTCATTGTTGGTTGACCGATCGACCCCGATCGGTCGAGGGGGCCGAGGGTCTTTGCCCCTTCTCTCCCCTAAACAGTCTTTCGCCCACCTTCCTTCGCTTGCGCTTTCGTGCAGGCGGTTCCCCGCAAAGACTGTTTTCCCCTCCGTCCCCACCGCTCGCGCGGCCCCGGGAAGCAGGACGCGGCCCTGCTTCGCGGTCCAAGGGAAAAGGAGAAATGACAATGAGCATTTACGCCAAAACTGCCCGATTTGACACCGGTCGAGCTCTCACCGAGGACGAGATGCGTGGCTTTGCACCTTCGATATTTGCCACCTCAGCGCACGAGAGCCGCTCCGAGCGCTTCAAGCCGATCCCGACAATCGAGATTTTGCGCGGTCTCGCAAAGGAGGGGTTCATGCCGGTCGGAGCGCGCCAATCGGTTAGCCGCACCGAAGGAAAGGCGAATTTTACAAAGCACCTCATCCGGCTTCGCCGTCTCGATGATGGCAATATCTATCACGTCCGCGATACCGTCTGCGAAATCCTGCTCAAGAATGCAAATGACGGAACGAGTGCATACGAATTGCTCGCAGGACTTTTCCGCGTGTGCTGCCTCAACTCGCTCGTTGCGCAAACGGGAACGATCGACGCGATCAAAGTCCGGCACTCCGGCGATGTTCAAGGCAAGGTGATCGAGGGCACCTATCGCGTCCTTGGGGAGGCGGAGCGCACTCTGGCGGCGCCGCAGGACTGGTCGGGCTTAAGAGTGGGGCGTGAGGCAAGGGAAGTCCTGGCCGAGGCTGCACATCTCGTTCGTTTTGGCGACAGCGAAGGGTCGGTGACAAACCCGATCAAACCGGAGCAATTGCTGGTGCCACGCCGCATCGAGGACCGGGCAGAAGATCTTTGGACCGTGTGGAATGTCGTTCAGGAGAACAGCGTTAAAGGTGGATTGCGTGCTGTAAGGCGTGATGAATTCGGCAGAGCGCGCCGATCGACGTCTCGACCGGTTAACGGCATCGATCAGGACATCAAGCTCAACAAGGCTCTTTGGCTCATTGGTGAGAGAATGGCCGCTTTGCTCCGCCGCTGACCTTCTCGGCCGATCGATTTCCTCGCGTCCGGTATGCATCTGGACGCGAGGCGATCGCGTGCCTTGAGGGGCGCCCCAAAGCCCCGCCCCTCAAACTCCCCTGCCCACCCGGAAGACGCCAGCGCTGACGCCAGCGCGAAGGACGCTCGCGTCGACCTGGACAGTTTGCCTGGTCGGTCGAACGCTGGATGTTCAGCAATTTTGGATTGGGACAGCGCCAGGGCATCCATCAGGCAACTGAAGGGCGCTCGCTCTGACGTTGAGCGACGACATCGGTGGCCGCGGACGGGCCCTGTTCTGCCGAATTGGCTGCAATGGGTTCGTCGGTCACGCGCAGGTCCATTTTTCCCCAAATCGACGCCTTTTGCGCCTAGTTCCGCGGTTTTCTGGACGGCTTGATTTCAACGATGAACGGTCTTGTCTGCTGGCGCATGTCTCCTCCACTGGGCGGGTCGCGATCAAACGAATTCGCGCGACGGGATTGGCAGCTGTGCCTTGATCGAGGATGGAGACAGTAACGGCGAAAGTCGGTTCCGGCGCCATTCGCCGGCAGTGGACGACCGCCGAACGTTTTGATCGGTGCTGGCCCGCTTCATTGCCATGGAGATGTTTCTTCCGTGCCTCAGGCCGCTCCCTACGCGGGCTCGATGGGGCGTGTCTGACCGGAAAACGGCTGACGCCTCGATCGTCCGCCCGCAACGGCAAGCGCACTTTTCTTGCCCCTGGCGGCTCAGGCCGCCATTCCCCGCCAACCAACAAAAGTGTCCCTTGCCGTCCTCCATTTCATTGCGGCCCAATGGGTGCGGTCCGATCGTCCCCGGTCCTATCGACAGCCATCGAGGCCGCGAAGGGCGCGGCCCGAAACAACGGAAAGGAACTTCGACATGGCTACCATCGGCACTTTCACCTCCACTGAAAATGGCTTCAACGGCTCGATCCGCACCCTGGCCCTCAACGTCAAGGCTCGCATCGCCCGGATCGAATCTCCTTCCGACAAGGGCCCCCACTTCCGCATCTATGCCGGCAACGTCGAGTTCGGGGCGGCCTGGCAGAAGAGCTCCGAGCAGACCGGTAAAGACTACCTCTCGGTCAAGCTCGATGATCCAAGCTTTCCTGCTCCGATCTACGCGACACTTGCGGGGGGCGAAGGTGAAGATGGCTACCAGCTGATCTGGTCGCGCCCGAACCGGGACTAACAAGCAGCAGGCCCCGCCGCTAGGCGGGGCCTCTCTTTCAACGCCGGGAGCCGACAATGACCATCGAACACTGATTAAGCCACGCGGGCCGAAATCAGGAATGCGCGCTGCTTCCTGGCGTCGTTTGGTCCATTGGTGAATCCTGCAATTTCGCGGTCGAAATTCGACCGCTATGATCCAGATTTTCGATCTGAAGCGCAGCATGAAATGACCGGCAGACGAAGAGATCCGGCCCTGAGCCAGGACGCCGTCGATCGGGAATTGGCCCGCTCCTGAGATGGAGCCTTCCATATGTCGCACGACCTTTCTCTTGCACAGGCCCACGCGTTCCAGCTTTCCCGCGACCTGATGGTCCCGGTCACCGTCTTCGAAGTCGACGGCGAATACGGCGTCCTTCCCTCTGACGAGATCGACGCTGGCGATGACCTTGAGGTCATCCACGAGCTCTATCCCTTTGCGGCTCATTGAGCCTCCCGACGAATT
Source organism: Ensifer sp. Root423 (assembly GCF_001426275.1). Taxonomy (NCBI): domain Bacteria; kingdom Pseudomonadati; phylum Pseudomonadota; class Alphaproteobacteria; order Hyphomicrobiales; family Rhizobiaceae; genus Ensifer; species Ensifer sp. Root423. The sequence goes on from NZ_LMEG01000046.1 coordinate 115,534, forward strand.
TCTGCCGAACATGGGTTCGGAGGAGTTCTTGTTATGCCTGTCGCGCCAGGCGCTGGAAGGCTCTTGCGCGGAGGCGTCCGTCCAGCCCCGGCCGAAGGTACGTGAAACCCGTGCGGCGCTCGTCGAGCAGTTCGCAAACGAGCACTTCGTCCATGCGTTGGGCCGCTTCGCGCCGCCAGCCGACGAGCTGCTGGGCTGGGTCCGCGCCGGCGCTGCGACCGATATCATTGGCGCGGGACCTCAGAATGTGGCGTCGGCGATGGGCACGATCCCGCCGAAGAGGATCACGACGACGCGGTCGATGGCGATCCACTGGATGCAGTTCTACCAGCCGACGAGAAGAATGATCATGACATCGATAAGAGGGCTGCAGCATGACCCTCCGCCATTCAATCGAACATCGCATCACCAACGGGGGTGGAGTTTTCCAGCAGCGCGGATGTTTTAGCCGTTGCCCGCATTGGTGATCTGGTGCTGGATATAGTCACGGCATCCAGCGCCTTTACCTGTCTCGTGAGTGCTGTCGCTGTCCGTCGGCCGCTTGCGACGATGACGCGCAGCGGCATCTCGATTGCCCTGACCCGGCAGATTGCGGCGCCTGCCGAAAGACAGGCGACGACGGTTAAGGTCCGGAGCCGGAAAGGCGCCGATCCGATCCCCGTCTCTCGCATCTGCCTGACCTTCGAATGATGGCGGAACTCGACGCCGTTGCAAACAGGCAAGCAGGTTATCGGCGAGCTTGAGTATCGCGATCATGCGGCTGTGGGGTACAGGCGGGAATAGGCGGACCTGAGACGACGGCGCCAGTGCTACACTTGCCCGGTTTCGGTCGGCATGCCGGGCTTGGCCATGTCGTCTTCTCTCGGTCTGGAACTGATATCGGGCCCGAACCGGATTGCCAACACCAGGTCATCGCAACCTCGCCGCGGCACCACCCTCGCAATGGTCCGCCTTTCCTGCCCCCACGCCACCCAGGCATTGAAGATCGCCGAAAGCTTCGGACAGCAGTCGTCGACAGCGATGGCATCCGCAGCCTTCATGAACGGTTGATCATCCACACTTCCAAGTGCCTCTCCGAAGGCCTGGGCTAAAAGGCCATGCAGATCCATCTGCAGCGCATCGTCGGGACCTTTGTCGGATCGGCGCACGGCGCTGGACAGTTCTACTCCCGCGCCGTGACCGAGCCGCGCGACGCCACCGCCAAGGCGTCCAACGATCCCTCGATGGCCCGGTTGGCTATGACAGCGCCGCCCAACGCAAGCGGGAGTTCGCGGCCGATATGGAGGTCCAGTCCCACGCGCTCAGAATGGCAGCGGAGGGCGCAGTGGCCAACGACAAACAGGCGATTTTCCAGGCGGCGGCTCACGCGCAGCGCGCCGTCAGCTTCCTGCATTCGTTGCAGCCAGAGGCGGAAGTGAAGGCAGCGGCATGATGTTCATGCTTGAGCGCGGCCGTCACCACCGGTGGCGGCCGCCTGATCCGTATCCAACGGCTCCTTGAGACCTTGTGCGATGATGTCAGCGTCCAGCCTTCCCCAGATCGATGGTCTCTCGGCATCGGGTTTGGGTTTGCGGGACGGTTTGCGTTCGACGATGAACGGCTTGGTCTGCTGACGCATTGATCCTCCAGGCTGCGACAAGCGAGAGCAACGATATCCCACCGGGTATGTCCGGCAAACGGGCACATTGAGGGAAGCGGATGCCCCGATTGATGCGGGTTGACAAAGGCCATGGTGGGTCAAGGCGACGGGTGCCGTTTGTGCACCGGCGAGCGCTGCGACACGCCTTTGCCATATCCCTTCACGTCAGAGTTTCCGGCAACCCATCTGCGGGCTCGATGAGGCATGTCTGACCGGAGACCGGCTTCGCCTCGATCGTCTTGCCGCAACGGCAGCCTCAGATTTCTTACCCCGGAGCCAACCTACCCCACTCGACAAGTCGAGCGAGGACCCCAGCTCGGTCTCCTCCTCTCCCACTAACAAATCTGCGACTTGCCGCCCTCCATTTTATTGCGGCCTAATCGCCACCCCAACGCGCGGGCGCGATGGGGACCCCGGCTGGGTGCGGTCCGATCGTCACCGGTCTTTGCGACAGCCATCGAGGCCGCGATGGGCGCGGCCCGATACACAAGAAAAGGAATACGACAATGGCAACCATCGGCACCTTCACCTCCACCGAAAACGGCTTCACCGGCTCCATTCGCACCCTCGCGCTCAACGTCAAGGCGCGCGTCGCCCGGGTCGAGAACCCTTCCGACAAGGGCCCGCAGTTCCGCGTCTACGCCGGCAGCGTTGAACTCGGCGCCGCCTGGCAGAAGACCTCCGAGCAGGGCCGCGACTACCTGTCGGTCAAGCTTGACGATCCGAGCTTCCCTGCCCCGATCTACGCAACGCTCGCTGAAGTGGAAGGCGAAGACGGACTCCAGCTCATCTGGTCCCGCCCGAGCAGGGACTGAGGTTTCCAGGGCCCCGCCGCCGGCGGGGCCCCCAGCAATGCAGGAAAACATGGCTCCGTCTTGGCGGTCTTGGTACCGGAAGCGGGATTTCATCAGTTGCAAATTTCTCGGGCCGGTTTTGTGCAGTCCGAATATCTGCAAAGGCGCGCCAACCGCCGTACCTACCCGATGTTGGGATTTGCTCTTGCGCAGTTTGTCAGATGTCTCAAACACGTCTTAATGCGTCTCGATGACCTACAATCGACATCGATTTGTTGTATCCCGGATCGAACAAATAGCCATGGCCACCCAGCTATCTCTTCCACGCAACCGAATTTCCGTGCTTCCAGCGGTGTAGGAGCAACAGGCGCGGGTGGCTTCGCGCGCCGGTGAGGCCTCTTCTTGTGTCGAGAAGACGATGCCGGACCCGGCATCGAGCCCGGTCCGGCTTTCTTGGTGCCATACGGCTTGCGGAAAAGCTGCTCAGAATATCCGATTGTACCAAGCGGGCATGCAGGCCTCAAGGACGAGCGGTGCCCCCAATTTCCTCCCGCAGCCTGATTGCTGCCCCGGAAATCGGCTCCCCCACTCGCCGGCTCTGCCGGTCGCTGTTGCGATCCCTGACTCCGCCATCCCCTTCTCGGGACTGTCGGTCATCTTTCACAAACGTCAGGGAAACGAAGATGACCCATTCTCTCGAAATCCAGATCGAAGAACTGCGGGCTGAACTGACTGGGACCATCAGCGACAGTGAACGGCGCGAGATCAAAATTGAGCTGGAACTGGCGCAAGCCGAATTGGCAATCATCACGGCGGAGCAGGAAGACAGAGCTGTACCTGAGCCGCCCTTCTAAGCCGGCATTTCCCATTCAGTGTCTTGCCAGCGGCTATGGATCGAAGATGGAATCGAGTCCGCTGGACTCGGTCTCTTTGCATGCGAAGGCCGCCATGGCGGCCTCCGCATGCAAAGAGAGTTTTCGCGACGCGCCCGATCGCGCACGCGAACAAAGCTCATTGGTTCAAGGCATCTTTCAACGCCTTGGCGGGCGCGAAAGTGAGCTTTTTGGCTGCCGCGACCTTGATCGTCGCTCCCGTGGCCGGATTGCGTGCCTCGCGTTCAGGCGTATCCTTCACCTTGAACTTGCCGAAGCCCGGAATGGAAGTCTCGGCGATTCCGCGGCAGTCGTGATCGCAGAGAAAACTGCTTCGACGATCGCCTTGCTTTGCACTTTGGTGAGGCCATGGTTGGTTGCGATCTTGTCGGCGATTTCATTCGTTGTCGTCACCCGCTCTTGCCCGCGCGGGCCTATACGCCCCATGGCTCGAGCATCGCCGATCGGGCAGTTGCACCTCCAACGACTTATATGGATCGATCGCAGCCAATCGATTCACGAGGGTGATGTTTCGTAAAGGTGGCTTCAAATGGAGCCGCTTGCCGGGGATAGTCGGTCCCGGGTTCCGCCTGGCGGCGGCGCTATGCTAACCCTCCTGCGGCGACCCTTTTAACCGGTCAAGCGGCGCGTGAATTGGCGCCGGACGCAGGATGCGTCCTCTGCCTGATACGCTCATTGCCTCAAGAGTGGCGGGGCGAAAGCCGCGACAGGTCTCATCGCCTTCGGCTGCGTCAGTTGCACCAGCTCCGACGCTGTCCCTCCCAGCTGCGCGCCAGGCCCTCGGATATCATGATTTCGCCGAGCGATGATCCGTTGCGCAGCACTGTCCGCAGCTTCCGGCCGTTGCGATCTGCATCGCGCAAGCCGCTGGTGAGCGAAAATTCCCCGGCATTTAGGAGCACGAGCAGACGGTACTTTGCGGCTTCACCGAGCTCTGCTTCGCGCACGCAACGCGGCGGACTGAGCTCCGGTGTGTCGATGTCGGCGATGCGGATTTTTTGACCGCGAAACCAGAAGGTGTCCCCATCTACGACGCAATTGACGCGCGGGGCGCTGGAGCAGATCGAAAACTGTGCCGAAAGGCTGTCACGCGCCGCGGCATGCGAGACTGCCGGCCCAGCCATACAGAGCAGCGTGCCCGCGATGGCCAACGAGCCTTTGAGAAAATTCATGCTTGCTTCCTATTTCATTTTTTCGAATCTGTTTTCCGCTACGCAACTTTTCATGTCTGCACGGCGAAACCAAATCGCTCGGCCGCAGCGAAGCGGCGGATTGCCAGCAGTAAATACGATCTGCTCGTCGGCTCGCATTTGCAGCACTTCGTGCGGCTGGATCAATGGTCTTGCCGCGAGTTGCTTCGAACGTGTCCGCGAGGATCCCCGTGACTGGAAACTGCGGCTCACCTGATCGATCTCGACAGTCGTCATTCCGCATCGCCGGGAAATGTAGTCGGCGGTTTCAGGATCGTTGATGGCAGCGAAACTGATCCAGCTTACACTTTCGAACCACTTGCTTGCCGCGTCGCGCCCGCCATAAGCTTCTCGCATCTGACCAATCGACTGATAGATCATCGTGAGCGTGATACCGTACTTGCGACCGGCGTCCCTTGCCGTTTCAAGAACGCGCATGTAACCGAGCCGGGACACCTCGTCGAGAAGGAACAAGGTGCGACCGTTCATCTCCCCATTGCGATTGTAGATCGCGTTGAGCAACGCGCCGATGATGACACGGGCAAGACCGGAGTGGCCTTCCAATGTTTTCAGATCCACGTTGATGAAAACGTCCGCGTGTCCGGTGGCAATCTCTCCGGTTGAGAACGTCGAGCCGGATACAAGTGCGGCGTAGTTTGAGTAGGACAGCCAATGCGTTTCCCTAACCGCGTTTGCATAGACGCCCGAAAAAGTCTCCGGCGTCATGTTCACGAAGGCCGCAACGTTCTCCTTCACGAAGTCGGAATCCGAATTGTCATAGATTGTTTGCAACCGCTCGCGAAGCTTCGGCTCCGGTTCGGAGAGGTTCTTGCGTACCTGACGCAAAGTTTGGTCCGCTTTGTCAGTGCGTCCCGACAGGCACACATCGGCGATCAGAGCCGTCAACAACTGTAGCGCTGACGCGCGAAAGAAGTCATCGCGCACGCCACGTACACCACCGCTTTCGCTCATGATCCACGAAGCGACCGACGCAATATCCTCTTCCTTCGTTCCACCAAACCGACCGACCCAATCCAACGCGTTGAATCCTGTCTCCGGGGCCATTGGATCGAGGACGAAGACGTCCCGGTCGGCGTCTCGCCTATGCTTCGAGACCATTGGCGCTACTTCTTTCGACGGATCAAGGATGACTACCGAGCCACCCCATTTGAGTGCCGTCGGGATCGTCACTGACGTCGTCTTGAAGCCGCCGGATCCGGCGAATACGATCCCGTGTGAGGAGCCGAATGACCCGTCGAAGCAAAGGAGCGGCGATTTGCCACCGGCACCCCAGGTGTCGGGACTATCCGCGCGAAACGACTGTGCTGCAGTGCTATCCTTATCGACCCGGTAAAGCTCTCCGACAACGATTCCTCCGGATTCGGGAAAAAGCCTTGCGGCCGATGCGAGCTTCATCCAGTCCGCTTCTCCATGAAGTGCCCGTCTTCCGTTGACACGCTTCGGTTCTGGACGCGCAAAAGCGGCGTTGCCGATCAACACGACCCTCAAAGCGAAAGACGCCGCCATCAGCGCGATCGCAGCGCCGAGCACTGTTGCGGGGTCAAGAGAGGCCGCCAGGTTCTTGCCTGCCGGCATCTTCCCCGCAAACGCGGCAAGACGTACCGCTTCACGCAACGCGGCGATCAGGATTGTTGCACCGCTCCCGGCAACGACACCCCAGCCGGAAAAGCGGACACTTGCCGAACCAGCAGACGCGAATAGGAAGACGACACCCACCGCCGACGCTGCAATATACGGCGCAGAAATTCCAACGCGACCAAGAGCGACCTTTGCCGCTTCCGTGTTTCCGAAGCCTTGAAGCCAAGTCTCCATTCCGGTCGTGACAAAGATGGCGGTCACCATGAGTGCGACCGGTGCGACGACCAACAGGGTCCTAGTCGCCGTCATTGCTGAAGGCCTCCGCACCGATAGCGATCAGCCTGGTTCGCTCGCCTTCATCGTATTTGAGGCGGCGAGCGAGTTCGATGAGCGCGCCCAGGATAAGCGCGCGCTTCTCGTATCGCAGACATGCTTTGACGATCAGGTCGCCAAGTTCGATCTTGTCGCGCGTGTCCTTTTCGCGCGCCTTTGAAGTCGTAGTGCGGCGCATGCGCTCAAGCCTCGTGACCGCTCCCCGAAGTCGCGCCAGCCGAGACCGTCGCACTTTCCGTCGTGGCCGCGACGCCAACCCCTGCCCGCCCCTTTCCGTTCGATCCGACTTTGCCTCCGCGAAAGTGTTTGGCCATATCCTCGAAGGCCTTCTGAAGATCCGCCTCATCGATCTCGATTTCACCGAGTCCGGCCTTGAGTGCAATGCGACCGATCCGTTCGGCTTCACGCGTCTCGGCGTGCTTCAGCTGTTCCTGAAGCTTGGCGATTTCTTCGCGGATCCTGGAGGAGGGCTTCTTCATTTACGGTTGTCCCTTTCTGATGTTGTTTGGATTGAACAGCATCAGGTTCCTTCAGATCGGCGTGCCGATCCACTAACAGAAGTGCGAGTTGGCGCAGCCAACGCCTTTGATCATGATCCCGGCCGTTCCGAAGGAGCGGATCCGAAGGGCGCAATTATACGTCGCTGACGCGACGCTTTGCTTTTTGGCCCAGCGGGGCCGCCGCTCACGACGAATGTATTGAATTCGCTCGATCACAGGAACTTTCGTAGCGATGGCCGCTCCGCATTTTTCCGTCAGTATCGTCGCACGCGGCTCCGGCCGAAGTGCGGTGCTGTCGGCGGCCTACCGGCACTGCGCGAAGATGGACTACAAGCGTGAGGCCCGTACGATCGACTACACCCGCAAGCAGGGACTTCTGCATGAGGAGTTCGTCATCCCCGCTGATGCGCCGGAATGGCTGCAATCGATGATTGCCTATCATTCGGTGTCCGGCACCTCGGAAGCCTTCTGGAACAAGGTCGAGGATTTCGAGAAACGCTCGGACGCCCAGCTTGCCAAGGACGTGACCATCGCCCTACCGATCGAACTTTCGGCCGCGCAGAACATCGAGCTCGTGCGGGATTTTGTTGCAAGACATATTACGGGTCAGGGCATGGTGGCGGACTGGGTCTTCCACGACGCGCCCGGCAATCCGCATATCCATCTTATGACGACATTGCGGCCCCTGACCGAAGATGGGTTCGGTTCGAAGAAGGTTGCTGTCACAGGTCCGGACGGCAAACCGCTTCGTAATGATGCTGGCAAGATCGTCTACCAGCTTTGGGCCGGAAGCCTCAACGACTTCATTGTGTTTCGAGATGGCTGGTTCGCCTGCCAGAACAGGCATCTTGCGCTCGCCGGCCTCGACTTGCGCGTCGATGGCCGCTCCTTCGAGAAGCAGGGTATTGCGCTCATGCCCGCAATCCATCTCGGCGTCGGCGCCAAGGCCATGGAGCGGAAAGCGACTGGTTGCGGAGAGGTGGCAGCGCTCGAACGGTTGGAGCTCCAGGCGGAACGTCGCGCCGAGAATGCGCGTCGGATCCAGAGAAATCCTGGTATCGTGCTCGACCTGCTCACCCGTGAGAAGAGCGTTTTCGACAGCCAAGACATCGCGAAGATCTTGCATCGCTATATCGACGACGCCGGCCACTTCCAGAACCTGATGGCGCGCATTCTGGAGAGCCCGGAGACGCTGCGGCTGAATCTCGAGAGGATCGACTTTGCGACGGGTTTGCGCGCCCCGGCGAAATACACCACCCGCGAGCTGATCCGGCTGGAAGCCGGGATGGCCAATCGCGCGATCTGGCTGTCGCAGCGGTCCTCGCATGAAGTTCGCCGGCCAGTGCTCGACGCGACATTTGCACGTCATGACCGGTTATCAGACGAACAGAAAACGGCGATCGAGCATGTCGTGGGTAAGGCACGCATCGCTCTTGTCATCGGCCGCGCCGGTGCGGGCAAGACGACTATGATGAAGGCGGCGCGGGAGGCGTGGGAAGCCGCCGGTTATCGTGTCGTCGGCGGCGCACTTGCCGGTAAGGCGACCGAAGGTCTGGAGAAGGAAGCGGGCATTGCCTCGCGCACGCTTGCGTCCTGGGAAATGTGCTGGGGCAAGGGTCGCGAGCAACTCGACGACCGTTGCGTTTTCGTTCTCGACGAGGCGGGCATGGTCTCATCGCGGCAGATGGCGCTGTTTGTCGAAGCCGTCACCAGTTCCGGTGCCAAGCTCGTTCTTGTCGGTGATCCGGAGCAATTGCAGCCGATCGAAGCGGGCGCCGCCTTCCGGGCCATCGCGGATCGGATCGGTTATGCCGAGCTCGAAATCATCTACCGCCAGCGCGAGCAGTGGATGCGCGATGCATCGCTCGATCTGGCGCGTAGCAATGTCGGCAAGGCGGTCGAAGCCTATCGCGCCAACGGCAGGATGATCGGCGCAGAACTGAAGTCGGAGGCAGTCGCAGCTCTCATTGCCGACTGGAACCGCGACTTCGATCCTGCGAAGTCTTCCCTGATCCTCGCTCATCTACGGCGCGACGTCCGGATGTTGAACGAATTGGCGCGGGCCAAGCTCATACAGCGCGGCATCATTGAGTCGGGTGCGACATTCAAGACAGCAGACGGCGATCGCAGTTTCGCAGCGGGCGACCAGATCGTCTTCCTGAAGAACGAGGGATCGCTGGGCGTCAAGAATGGCATGCTGGCCAAAGTCGCCAATGCGGCTCCCGGTCGCATCGTTGCGGAGATTGGCGACGGCAAGCATCGCCGCCAGATCTCGGTGGATCAGCGCTTCTACAGCAATGTCGATCACGGCTACGCGACCACCATTCACAAGAGCCAGGGTGCCACGGTCGACCGGGTGAAAGTACTCGCTTCCCTCTCGCTGGATCGTCATCTGACCTATGTGGCGATGACGCGCCATCGCGAGGATCTCGGCGTCTATTACGGCCGTCGTTCTTTTGCGAAGGCCGGCGGCCTGATCGCGATCCTGTCTCGCAAGAATTCGAAGGAAACCACGCTCGACTATGTGAACGGCAGCTTCTACCGCCAGGCCCTCCTTTTTGCCGAAGCTCGGGGATTCCATCTCGTCAATGTCGCGCGCACTTTAGCGCGAGACCGGGTCGTTTGGGTTGTCCGGCAGAAGCAGCGGCTCGTTGAGCTCGGCGCTCAACTGTCTGCCCTCGGCAAAGCTTTGGGCCTGTCCCCAATCAAGAAATCATCCGAAACAGCGAGCGCCATCAACGAGGCAAAGCCCATGGTGTCAGGAATTAAGGTATTTCCAAAATCGCTTGAACAGACGGTAGAGGATAGGCTTGCAGCCGATCCCGGTCTGAAGAAGCAGTGGGAGGAAGTCTCATCTCGCTTCCACGTTGTCTACGCGGAGCCGGAAGCCGCATTCAAAGCGATCAATGTCGACGCCATCCTTGCGGACGAAGCTGCCGCGAAGTCCGCGATCGCGAAAATCAACACGGAACCGGAAAGTTTTGGTGCGCTCAAGGGCAAGACAGGCATGTTCGTGAGCAGCGCCCACAAGCAAGATCGAGAAAAGGCGACTCTGAATGCCCCCGCTCTCGCGCGCAATCTGGAACGCTACCTGCGCCACCGCGCGGTGGCCGAGCGCAAGCACGAGACGGAGGAACGGTCGATCCGCGCAAAGTTCTCGATCGACATTCCCGCCCTCTCGCCGTCCGCCAAGCAGACACTCGAACGGGTTCGAGATGCGATCGATCGGAATGATCTTCCGGCGGGTCTGGAGTTTGCGCTTGCCGAGGGACAAGTGAAGGCGGAACTCGATGGTTTTGCCAGAGCGGTGTCCGAGCGGTTTGGCGAACGGACCTTCCTCACACTGGCTGCGAAAGAGCCGAACGGCGAGACGTTCCAGAGGCTGACGTCGGATATGAACCCATCGCAGAAGGGCGAGGTCCAATCTGCTTGGAACGCCATGCGGACCGCTCAGCAGCTCGCCGCGCATGAGCACACCATGACTGCCTTGAAACAGTCAGAGACATCTCGTCAAACGAAGAGCCAGGGGCTCTCACTGAAATGATCCTTGCTCTATTTGGACATTCGGGTCGGCCATCACGCGCAAGCGTCCGGTCGAGGAGTTTTCTGGTCGCCACCCTGGCAATTCCGATCATTGTCGGCTTGGGCGGGCTCCTCGGTTATCGTGTGAACCTGACACCAAGCGAGCCCTTGGGCGTCTGGCGTATCAGGCCGCTCGAGCGGCCGGCAGCCCGCGGCGATCTCGTCTTCATCTGCCCTCCGCAGGCGAGGTCTATGGAGATCGCGCGCCAGCGCGGTTATCTGAGGGCGGGACTTTGCCCAGGCGGTTACGCTCCGCTTATCAAGACGATCGTGGCCTTGCCAGGCCAATACGTTCAGATCGGTCACAACGTCACCATCGACGGTATTCCCGTGTTGAGCTCCACGCTTTCATCGAAGGACGGGGGAGGCCGACGATTGACAGCTTTCAGTGGCGGCAGCGTGCCGTCGGGCACCGTGTTCCTGCACTCTGGTTTCCGGGGCTCCTTCGATTCTCGCTACTTCGGCCCGGTGCCGGCGTCGGGCATCCTCGGTTTGGCAGAGGAGGTTATCACTTATGCCCCATAATTGGTTCCGACCTCTCCTGCAGGTCATCAGTGCTGCGGCCGTCGGATGGGTTGGCTGGAGCGGTGAAGTGCTGCTGCTGCCGGTCTCGGCATTATTTCCCGCACTCTGGTCCACGGCGGAAAACAGAGCGCAGGCCGCGCTGGATTCCACCGCTTACTTTCTGTCGGCGTCGCGTGGCTTGCCGCAAGGCGTCGCAACGTTTTACGCGTCCGACCTCTGGCCCGGATTGATACTGTGGTTGATCGCCTCGAGCGCCTTCGTCGTCGTCCATACGTCCTGTTGGACCGGAAGAAGTGGTTGGCGGCGCGGGATTTTCTATCTCGGCGCATCCGTCCTCATGGCGGTCCCACCATTTGGAATTCTTGGCTGGGCGCACCCGATCACCGCCGCAGGCGTCGTGTTCCCGGGATGGGGTTGGTCGGGACTGGCGCTGATGGCAGCCGGCCTCGCCGTCATGACGACTTGGCTTCGGCCGGCTGCAGCCATAGCCTTGATGAGCTTCTGGCTCTGGTCCGCCGCTGAGTGGACGACGCAGAGTTTACTTTCGGGTTGGCATGGTGTCGATCTTGATTTCGGCGCCTCCCTCGGTCGCGTGAGCAATCTTGACCGCCACCGTGCTCTTGCAGCAACGGTCCGGGCAGCAAACCAAGGCCAAGGTTCGGTTGTCGTTCTTCCCGAGAGCGCGCTCGGTTTCTGGACGCCGACGGTCGAACGCCTCTGGAACCATGAGCTGAATGGAACCGGTCTCATCGTGCTCGCTGGCGCAGCGGTCTTGAATGACGATGGATACGACAACGTCTTGGTGTCGATTTCCGAAAAGGGTGGTGAAGTCGCTTATCGTGAGCGAATGCCGGTTCCCGGTTCCATGTGGCAGCCGTGGCGGGCCTGGACAGGGGGAGACGGTGGCGCCAAAGCACATTTCTTTGGCGATTCCGCCGCCTTCGTTGGCAATACCCGCATCGCTCCCCTGATTTGCTACGAATTGCTTGTCGCCTGGCCGGTCCTGCAATCGATGCTCCGTGATCCCGACGCCATCGTCGCCGTCGGCAATGGGTGGTGGACGGCTGGAACCTCAATCGTCGACATTCAACGCGCCAGCGCTCAGGCCTGGGCACGGCTCTTCGACAAACCTCTCGTCATTTCCTTCAATACCTGAACCGGGAGATCGCATGATGGACATTGCGTTGATCAAAGAATGTGCCGACCCCTCACTCAGGCCGGCGATCGTAGAGAAGTTCGTTGAGGCAGCCGGCTCGCCCGATCCGCTTACCATTACCGTGAATTCGGGCGGGCGATTGATCCTTGTGCCGAAGGCGACAACAGCGGACAGCGCAATGGAGATCATACGGCAGAATGTAGGGCGCGCAGTCGTTCGCGTGGGCCTAACGCAGTTTCCGGCAGGAGTAGTCTTGAAAGAGGCGTACGAACTGAAATCCGACCTCGTCGAACCATGTGCGAACCTGCGAATGGGCACGCTGATGTTTGCGAAGATCCTGCGGATCGTTGCCAAATGGTACGGCAATCCGAGGAGCGATGACGTCTTTCCGCAGATTTTCGAGGATGCGGTCTATGCCTGGAAGACGGGAGAGTTCGAAGGCGTAAGCGTGTTCGAGGCGGAGGACCCGGGAGGTTCAATCGAAATGCCGAAGCAAAGCAAAGTGCATTCTATCGATGATGAGGAAGCAGCAATGACTATACCCGCGAACGGGACGAATGAGGATCTTGGACGCGCTGGAATTCGCATTGACCTGTCCCGCATCGGCGGAAATTGACATTCATCCCGTTCCCTGTGTCGTCAGAATGGCATTGTGATATCTTCGCCGATCTGGATGGCGCCGTACGTGAGACAGTCCCTAAGGCGGTCCAATCCCTCTTCCCTCATCATGCCAGCTCCGGCGCGAATGGCTTCCTGCCATTGCGGACCGCGTTCCCACGCCTCGTTGTATACGAGGGCTAGGTCCGATGCCCTCCTCGTCTGCTGCAGGGCCTCGAACAGAAGTTCGGCCTGTCGGATATCCTTGTCCCGCTTCGCAGCCCCCTGCACGTCGTTGTGTCGGCGGCTGGCGACGATGAGCTTATGGACGGCATACCGCTCGGGGGCTGGGACAGTCACAGGGACACCGGACTTGTGAAGCAGCATTGTCCGCACCGGATCGCGGATCAGCAAATCGAGAAAACGCAGCGGATCGGCACGAGCTCCACCCAGAGCTGGCATCTTAGCGGGCGGGTCGAGGTAATCGTCTGAGCCGCGGTTCGATGTCAGAAACTCGACCCTGTAGCAGTTGGCGGTTCGGAAAGCGGACGAGGACGCGGCGCCCGATCGATGGGGCACCGGGATGAAGGTGGGATCCACTGACTGCAGCAGTTCAAGCATCGGCGGCAGGGTGTCTTCAACCTCACGAGAGATGGCGTAGTCCTGTGCGATGTCCGCATCGCCTGTGAGGAGCGCGGCCATCGGCAGGCGAACACCGAGGATTCCGGCGTAAGTCTGAAAAGCTACCGTGCCGATGAGAACGCCCCGCAGCCGAAATAGGCCTGCAGCCGACAGCGCCTCGACGATATCGCCCGTCATTGAATCCGGAGCGATCATGCCTCCTTCGCGGGTCAGCGACGCCACCATGCGCCTGCGGGCGCGAAGGTCGTCTTTCTCTCGCTTGTGGGTTTCGACGCGCTTTGCGATGTCCGGATCGTCCGCAGGACCAACGTAGCGGCGTGTCCTGCCCCCAGTTCCATCAGGGATATCGAAGTACCAGTAGCGGCGATCTTTCACTGTGACCGGCGTGAACCTGCCCTCAGGGGGGAAGTCGGCCGTCCATGCGGCGTCGAGCGAGCGTTGGCCGAGTTCGGCCAGCATGGTCTGGTACATGAGGTCGATTTGCTTCATTGGCGGGCTTTTTTCCTCGGATTTCTGCATCTCCATTGCGTAGCAGGATAGGCAAGCCGCTTGTCGCCGAGCGGATAGACCGCCACTGGCTCTCTTTTCGGGAGGATCTCGGCTTATTTTTCACCGGACTCAGCTGCCCGTGTCGCATTCCTCGACGTTATACCGTTTATCAAAAAAGGTATAACTGGATCTAGGTCAAGGATAGGACTGATGTTCGTCGAAAAAATCAACGTTATACCTTTCCACAAAAAAGGCATAACCTTCGTCCAAACACTCAAGACCGTTGGCGCACTGTGGCGTTTGAGTCCAAAGCGCGATTCAGATACTTGATATTAGTGTTTGTCGAAGGCGCCAAATAAAAGCGCAACAATGCACGGAAATAGCGAGCCGCTAACCGTGCGCCGTCGCTCAACCTGCGGAAATCGATCAACAACCGACGAGGTTCGTCTAATGGCCGTGCTCAGCTAGCCCTTGTAATGGGATGGGAAGATAATGTCCTGGTCGACGAGAACGTTGAACCTGTAGCCCGGCCTGATCCGGATTGTCGGCTGCACGTTGAGATTCTTGGAGATCGTCTGCTCGGCGACGCGTCCGAAGGTTTCTGCGAAATTCCTGCGCGCTGCGTCCGAGGCGCTATCCTGTGTCGCAAGGGTCGAGCTTTCCGGCATTGAAGCATCGATCCCGGTGCCGATGAGCGCAATAAGCGCCGCCGATCCGAATGTTCGCCAGAGGTGCCGGTCGACCCGGTCTCTAAAGCCGCCATAGCCCTCGGCATCTGTGCCGGCCATGCCGCCGATCTGTAGTGTTGAGCCATTCGGAAGAATGAGATCGGTCCACACAACGAGCACGCGCTGCTGGCCGAACGACACCTTTGAATCGTAGCGCCCGAACAGTCTTGCACCTTGCGGGATCAACAGGCGGTGCCCGGTTGCGCTGTCATAGACGTTTTGGCTGACCTGCGCTGTGATCCTTCCAGGTAGGTCGGAGTTCAAGCCCGTAAGCAAGATAGCAGGAATGACTGAGCCGCGTTTCAGCTCATAGGGAGAAAGCGCCGGCACGACCTGGTTGGGCAGGTACCCGAGATCCTTGATGTCCTGATTGAAAAAGTCTTCCTTCGATGTTTGTCCATTTGGATCGGCATTCTGGCCCATCGCACTGGACTTCATCGCAGCTGCATAGAGGTCAGAAGCGCTATTGGGGGCGCGACTTGAGCTCTGGCTGCCGCTGACACGATCAGCCGCAGACGTCCGAGCGTTGGAGACGTCAACAGTCAGAGGTGAATCCATTGCGGTAGCACGCGCCTGCAGGCGGGCCATTCGTTGGCGCTGGGCTTCCCGGATATATTGTTCGTCCTGCTCGCGCTTCAGTCGAGCTTTCCAGTCTTCCTCGGACTCCAGCCGTTGCCGCTTGCTATCGCGGACCTCTGCTTGCCGCTCGATGTCCGGCTCCCTCGCCTGCTCTTTCTCGACAACGGCTGGCGTCGGCTGGACGCTTTCTTTGCCTTCAGGCTCCCCGATAATCCCGTCCGGCACACCGCGCTTCAACTGGTCTCCGAAATTCGTAGCGCTGCCGTTTGCCGCGCTTTCAAGCTCATTGGCTCGATTGAACGATAGTCCGCGCCATGAAAGTCCAATCACGACAACGCCGAGGAACAGCGCAACGATCATGACTGTGACGATGATTGGCAGCCGGTTGAGGCGGCGCATCCCATGCTGATCGTCGCCATTAGGGGATGCACCGAGCTGTAGCGATTGAACCAAAGTCGCCTCCTGTCATCCGCGCTGCATGATCGAAAGCGGGCTCGTCGGCGTCGCGCCTGTCGCAGTGGGCGTGTAGGCGCGGCCAAGCGAGATCGAGGACGTGGTCAGCCGCGCGAAAACCTGGCCGTCGATGCTATCGACTGAATAGGCGAGTTCGATCGGGTTCTGATCCTTGGCAGCTTTTCCATCGGCAACGATCGTGTGCCCCCACCCCTTCAAGGCGGCCTCGAGCGCCGCCGCATATTCGGACGGCTCTCCCTGCAACTTGATGGTGGCCGCGCCGGCGGACCTGATTTGCTCGGCAAACCTGCTCGCCATGTCGCCTGCTATCGCGCTTGCAGCCGGCCCGGTGATGGCGATCGGCGCTCCTATCACCGAGTGCTGTGGATCGGCGGTCTGGCAGCTTGCAAGAAGGGGTGCCGCAACGAGAGCGGCGAAAAATCTTGGCACGGTTCAACCTCCTCGCCTGATCGTGATTTTCTGCTGACGCCAGCCAACACCAGAGACAAGGATTGCCCGATCGATGGTGTAGTCGACGATCATCATGTCGTTCTTCATGCGGTAATTGACCACGCGGTTCTGGCCGCCGCTGACGACAAAGAGAACCGGTGCATCCTGCCCGGCGATGGAACGTGGAAAGTGGATGTAGGTCTTGCGGCCATCGGAATAGACGCGCTTCGGCTTCCAAGGCGCGCGTCCGCTTACCGTATATGAAAAAGTCAGCACCTCGGGCGCCGCCGACCCGAAGCTTCCGGCCTCCAGTCGTGAGTTGATATCGGCGAGCTTGTGCGCGACATCCTCCGGATACTCAAACCCCACCCTGGCCATATATTGGTTCGGATGAGACTTCAGCTGGATGTGATAGGTTCGCCGCGACGTCGTGACGACCATTGAGGTCACGATGCCAGGTTCGGATGGCTTGACGATGAGATGGATTGCCTGCCCGCCGGCAGCACCTGATGTCGCCGGCTCGACCTTCCATCGGACCGTATCGCCAACAAGCACGTCGCGAACGATCTCGCCGCCTTGCAGTTCGATATCGCAGACTTGGAGCGGCGAGCAAACCACCGAGGGCTGGATTTGCCCAAAGAGGAAGATGACCTTGCCGTCGGGCCCCTTTGTAACGAGCCCCGGCGCGCCACGCCATTTGGCGGATAAACTCGTGCCCTTTGCCTCGCTCGTCGTCATATCTTGCGCGAACGTGCCGCCGACAAACGCGAGCCCGGCCATGCAGCCTGCCGCCGCCATCAATACTGATTTGTGCATTTGAATGTCCCTGCCCTTAAAGCTGCGCGGTCCAGTCGAAGTCCTGGACGTAGAGGCCAATGGGATTGATGCGGATGATCGCCTCGTCCTGCGGCGTCGTCAGCGTGACAGTTGCGATCCCGCGGAACCGGCGCGTGCCGGATTCCTTGCCCTTGCGGTCGCGCTCGTATTCCGTCCAGTCGATTTGGTAGGTCTGGTTCGAAAGCGCGACAACGTTGTTGACCTCGATGGCCACGGTCGACGACTTGGCCTTCTCAAACGGCGAGTTGCCGCGAAACCATGAGTTGATCTTTTGGGTAGATGGATCCGATGTGCGAAGGAGGGCGTAAGTGCGGTCTATGTACTGCTTCTGGACCACTGCATCCGGGGAGATGCTCCGGAAGCTCGCCACAAAATTTGCAAGCGTCGCACGCACCACGCGCGCATCGGCATACTCTATCTGCTCCGGGAAACCCGCGGCGATCGGTGTGCCTAGCTTGTCGACCTCGACGATGTAGGGCACCAGCCTGACCTGGGTGCTCAAATACATTGCGTAGCTGAATCCGATAACAGCCATGGCAAGCCCGAGAATGCCAACGATGCGCCACGCGGCGGCCGCCTTGACATAGGAGCCGTATCGCTCGGACCATTCCTGACGCGCAGCAAGGTACGGGTTTTCGGGGGCGCGGTTTGCTGCCATTGGTATATTCCTTCGATAAGCTATTCATCGTTTCGCTCAGGCATCGCCTTGCTCCGGCCGGCGCGCCCGCGTGCCTTGTCGAGTTTCGCGTTGGCAAGGCCGAGCAGTGACCCGGCATAGGCACCAGGCGATCCGATCGCCTTCTCTTTGGCGGCAGACCCCATTGCCTTGCCGCCGGAGCCGAGAGCCGCTCCCATTCCGCGAAGCGCTGAGGCGGCGGTCGTTGAGCCGGCTGCGCGAGCGGACTGGGCCGCTGCGGCGCCGGCGCCGACCGCACCGGCTGCCAGTGACGCCGCACCGGCGGCGAAGGAGGCAGCTTGACCCCCATGACGAATGGTTTCCATTCCACCCGTCACAGAGGCGCCCTGCACGACGCCCTGCAGAATTGCGGGCACGTACATGGCGATGATGAAGACGACGACGGCTATGCCGGCAATCGCCAGGGCGGTTTGAAACTGGTCGCCCACTTCGGGATCATTCGCGAGCCCGATTAGAACCTCGGATCCTATGCGTGAGATCATTACCAGTCCCATCAGCTTCATGCCGACGGAGAAGGCGTAGACAAGATATCTGACTGCGAAGTCTTTTGTGAATGACGATCCGCCGAGACCCAGCATGATCATGCCGGCGAGAAGACCCAGGTACATCTCGACCATCACCGATACGAAGATCGCCGCCACGAGCGAGAACGCTATCACCGTCACGACCATTGCCACCGCCGCTGAGATAGCCAGTGCATTGTCCTCGAAAAGGCCAAACTGCACCTTCTCCGACATCTTGGTGGCAACGACTAAACCGGCGTTGAAGACATCTGCAGGTGAGGCGGTACCGTTCCCGGCTCCAATCTCGAACAAGCTATCGACAACAGACTTCGCAAACTCCGGGCCTTGCTCGAGCACGAATGCAAAGAGGCCGACGAACAGAATCCGGCGAACGAGCTCGGCGAACCAACTGTCGAGTGAGGCCGCTTGTAAGGCAAGCCAGACCGCCGCGACGCCAATCTCGATTGTCGCAAGAATCCAGAAGAGCGACCTGGCCGCGTCCATCACCGTGGTTTCCCAACCCTTGGCTGCCGTTGTGATTTGGTTTTGCAGAGACGTGAGGACCGAGCCTTCCTGCGCAAGGGCCGGGTGTGTGGTGGCCAACGCTGCAGTGGCTGCGATGAGCGCGACCGTCCGAAATCTAGGATGGAGCGTTAATGACATGGGATCACCACTCAATTTTCATCTTCTCACCGCCCGAGGTCGGATATTCCCTTGAGCTGCCGATGAACTTTGCACGTCTTTCTTGAGCCGCTTGTTTCTCCGACATGAGAATCCAGACGCCTGTGCTGATGATGGCGAGGGTGAGGGCCAATGAGACCAGGATGATCTTCGTTCTCACCATTCCACCTTCATCTTTTCACCACCTGTCGTGGACGGAGCGGTCACTCCGAAGAATTCTTCGCGCCGCGCCTGTGCCAGATCCTTGTCGGTCTGTTCCGACTGAAGCCACGTGCCCATCATCGTCATCTGCTGCGAGACGAGACCGCGCAGTTTCTGCATCTGGCTTACCTGTTGTGCAGCGATCTGATGACCGACTTGCAGCGCCTTCATCTGTCCGTCCGCGGACTGTGACATCGACCGGATCTCGTCCATGGTGCCCTCCTCCGTATCGAACTGGTCGGCGGTGAGGCTTGCTGCCCTCAGAGTGCCGGCGATTGTGTCGCGGTTTGTCTCTGACCAGGCCCGGTAGGTCGACGAGAAACTCTCACCGCTAGGCAGGTTCTTCTTCAAGTCTGCGTAGCTCTTGAAGCGCTGCTGAAGAACGTCGTCCGCGTTACCCATCGAGAAGGCGATGCTTTGCCCATTCTCCACGATGCCGCGCAACTGGCTCAGGTCGCGCTCGACCTCGCCCCAGATATGATCAGGTAATCGCGCCGTGTTCTGGAGCATGTTGTCGTAAATCTTCAGCTGGTTCTGGATTTGCTCCGCCAGCTGGCTGATCTGGGTCAGTTGGTTGTCGACCTGCAGGCCACTGCTCTTGAGGAGATCGACGAGCTGAGCGTTGTTGGCAAGCTGCGTCCATTCGGTGGCAACGCCCGTTGCCGAGCCGGAGCGTGCCGGCAGCGGGGACAAGGATGCCATGGCAATGGCGGCTAATACCGGAACCACCCTATTCGATATTGAGCAGTGACGCAGCATCCTGAACTCCTCTCGTTTTCAGCCATTGGGTCGGCCAGTCCCGGCCATGTTCCGATCTGAGCGCGCGAATGCGTTTGAGGTCCTCCTTGCCGGACGCGCCAACGAAGCTGAGCGCAAAAGGACCCAGCGCCATATCGAAAAGCCGGCGGCCCTCGGGCGTAACCACGTAGTATTCGCGCTTTGGAGTGGCCATCGAAACAATCTCGATCTGCCGCTCGTTGAAGCCAATCCGCTCGTAGAACGCTCGAGTGCCGGGTTCCCGCGCAGCACCGTTTGGAAGGCAGATCTTGGTTAGGCAGGATTCTTTCAACACGTCGATGATGCCAGAGCGCTCAGCATCCGAGATCGACTGGGTCGCGAGCACAACGGCGCAGTTTGCCTTCCGCAAAACCTTGAGCCACTCACGGATCTTGTCGCGGAAAACCGGGTGGCCAAGCATCAGCCAAGCTTCGTCGAGCAGTATCAAGCTTGGGGATCCGTCGAGACGCTTTTCGATCCTTCGAAACAGGTAGGTGAGCACTGGAACGAGGTTGCGCTCTCCCATGTTCATGAGCTGTTCGATCTCGAAGCATTGGAGCGATCTTAAACTGAGCCCGTCATGCTCCGCGTCGAGCAGGTGGCCCATCGGACCGTCAACCGTGTAATGATGCAGAGCATCCTTGATCTCACGAAGCTGAACGCCTGAGACAAAGTCAGACAGCGAACGTCCGGGCGCACTGGCCATGAGCCTGATTTGCCTGGCGATCGCGTTGCGAAGGTCCGGGGTGATCGTGACGCCTTGAAGCGCCACAAGCATCTCGATCCACTCGGTCGCCCAAGCGCGATCTTCGTCGGTGGAGAGCTCCGAAAGCGGGCAGAACGCCAGTGCCCTCCCCTTCTCGTCGCTGCCGATCTCATAATGGTCGCCGCCTGCGGCAAGTGTCAGCGGCAGAAGTGAGTTTCCTTTGTCGAAGGCAAAGATCTGGGCATGTTCATAGCGTCGGAATTGCGCAGCGATCAGCGCCAGCAAGGTCGACTTGCCGGAGCCAGTGGGGCCGAAAATCAAAGTATGACCGACGTCATCGACATGCAGGTTCAACCGAAAGGGTGTCGAACCGCTGGCGACCTGCATGAGAGGCGGCGAGTTCTGCGGATAAAACGGGCTCGGGGCTACCGGATCACCCGACCAGACCGAGTTCAACGGGATGAGGTCAGCGAGATTGTTCGTGTTGATCAGAGGCTCACGGATGTTACAGTACCAGTTGCCCGGCAGGCTTCCGAGGTAGGCGTCCGTCGCGTTTAGTGTTTCGATCCTGGCGCCGAAACCCTCGGCCTGAATCAGCCGGCGGACCGCCTCCGCCTTTTCTTGTAAGGCTTCTTTGTTGCCATCGAACAACACGACGACAGTCGTGTAGTAACCGTAGGCGACCAGTTGCGACGATGCCTGGGCGATGGCGTCCTCAGTCTCCGCCACCATGGTGAGAGCATCCTGATCGACTGATCGGCTCTGCGTCTGGAAGAGCTGATCGAAGAACGGCCGCACCTTCTGCTGCCATTTCTTCCTCGTCCGCTCGAGTTTCTGTCGAGCTTCCTCCGCATCGAGGAACACGAAACGCGACGACCAACGATAGGCCAGCGGCATCAGGTCAAGACTGTTCAGGATTCCCGGCCAGCTCTCAGCAGGAAAGCCATCAATCGCGACGACGCCGAGGAAGCGGCTTTCGACCATCGGTGTCAGCCCGTGCTGAAGCTCGGCCGTCGCGATCCAGTCCAAATACATCGGGACGTCTGGGAGGCGGATTGGATGGTTTTCGCCGGTAATGCAAAACCGGGCGAACTGAAGGAGTTCGTCATAGTGGGCTGTTCGTGCGCCGCCTCGATCGGCGACGGCGCGGGTTCGCATTCTGTGCATGGATAGGGTGTTTGCGAAGTATTGCTCGACCTCGCGGACAGCGTTCTTGAACGCGATGAGAACCGTGTCGGCGTAGGACTTCTTGCGGCTCTCTTCGTCGGAGTAGATATATTTGCTCAGCACCGCTTTCCTGGACTCGGGCGGCCGATACGTCAGCACCAGGGCGTGCTTGCTCTCGAAATGCCCGTTGTCGCGCGCGAAATGCATGCGGCGTTCCGCATCGATTGCCCGCGTAACTGGGTCCGGAAAATGGCAACGTTCTTGCGACGGGTAGTCGACGGTTGGAATCCGGATTGCTTCGACCTGGATCATCCAACCGCTGCCCAGCCGCGACAGGACGGCGTTGATCTGGCGAGAGAGCTCGTTCCTCTCCTGATCTGTCGCGCTTTCCAGGTCTGGCCCGGCAAAGTACCAGGCGGACATGAGGCTTCCGTCTTTCAAGAGAAGGACGCCGTTATCCACCATACCGGCATAGGGCACGAGGTCAGAAAACGAAGGGCCTTTGGCCCTGAATTGCTTGAGCGCGACCATGCTCGCCTCCTCAATACTTACGCCACGGCGAGGCGGTTGGTCTGTAAGAGGGTCTATAGGAAATGTGGCGGAGGTAGACCTTCCGCATCAGCGGATCCGACTTGGCCATGATGCGTAGCGCGCCAACGACCATGATCCATACAGCGATCCCGAAGAGCGCCGAATAGATCGTTAACACCACGAAGATAAGGATGACGGCGGCAAGGCCTGTAATCAGCACCAGTTCGCGATCTGCACCAAGCAGAAGGTTTGGTCGGGAGAGGGCCCGATGTATACGGTTGCGTTGAAGACCGGTTTCAGCCACGCGCCGCCTCCCAACTTCCATCCGAACGCACCGATTCTGCCTGCGACTCCGACAGTGCGATGGTGGCTCCGGTGGCGCCGAAAAGGGCGACGATCTGTGTGGCACCGAGCAGGACCCCGGCGACCAGGACCACATACACCAGCCGTCGTGCGAAGTCGTTTAGCTCGCCACCAAAGATCAGCATGCCGCCGGCGATGGCGACTGCCGCGAGCGCGATATAGCCGGCGACTGGACCAGTGATTGACTCCTGAATCTGCTCAAGCGGCCCTTCCCATGGAAGTCCTCCGCCCGAGCCGGCGACCGCGGGGCCAGCAATAGCGATTGCAGATAGTGCAACAATGCTGAATGGAAGAAATCTGCGGTTAGGCTGCATTGCGTGCTTCCTCGGCGTAGGGCTCGATCTGGTACTGGCCGCCGGCAAATCGCTCGACGTGAAGGATTTCCGGGACGCGACGCCCCTTCGGTGTCCGCTCGATCGAGATGATCAGATCGACAGCGTCCCCGATCACCGCCTGCATCGGTTGCTGGCTGACCTCGGCCGTAAGCTGCTCGAAACGCTGAAGCGCAGAGCGCGCCGTGTTCGAGTGTATCGTCGCAACGCCACCCGGATGGCCAGTGTTCCAGGCCTTCAGCAGCGTCAGAGCTGCTCCGTCGCGGACTTCACCGACAATGATGCGGTCGGGACGAAGTCGCATCGTGCTTTTGAGGAGACGGGACATGTCAACGGCATCGCTCGTGTGGAGGCAAACGGCATTTTCCGCTGCGCATTGGATTTCGGCCGTATCTTCAAGAATGATCAGGCGATCCTCTGGTGCCTGGGCGACGATTTCGGCAACGATCGCGTTGGCAAGCGTCGTCTTGCCTGATCCCGTGCCGCCGGAGATGACGATATTCAGCTTGGCGGCCACCGCACTCCGAATGACTTCGCCCTGTGTGGTCGTCATGACTTTGCTGGCGACAAACTCGTCCAGGGGGATGAGGCGTGCGGCACGGCGCCGGATCGTGAAGGATGGTCCCGACACAACCGGCGGAAGAAGACCCTCGAAGCGGTGGCCGCCAATTGGAAGCTCGCCCGTAACGATCGGGCGTTCGTCGTCCACCTCGCAGTTCAGTACATGAGCGACGGTGCCGATTACGGTTTCGGCCGCAGATCGAGACAGCTCGCCGGCCGTTGTGATGCCGTGCCCCAGGCGTTCGATGAACAGTTTTCCGTCGGGATTCAGCATGATTTCGACTACGCTTGGATCATCGAGAGCGACGCAAAGATGATCGCCGAGAGCGTTCTGAAGTTTGCTGATGAGGCGAGGAAGTGAGCGATTGAGGGGTGTCATCACGATGCAGCTTTCTGCTGAAGAGGAAACAAGACGATCGGACGACCGGAAGCGAATGAAAAGGGAACATCGGGAAGTTCGGTGTCGAAGCTGCACGTCCCGGTAGTTGCTCTCGGTCTGGGGGTGTCACGGCACGCAATCGGACTGGTTTCGCAACGAGTCATCGGGATGACAGGCATCAAGTAAATCTCCTGTTCGTTTCGTCGGGGAGATTTGCAGCGTCGCGCGGATCAATCTACTCGCAGAAGTGTTAGTCGCCCCTCGCCGGGAGGATTGGCCCTTCGGGCAAAGCCTCGGCAGCAGCAGCATCTAACGCTTGGGTTGCGGCGAGTCGGAGAGTGTTTAATATTGTTTCGATCGACTGCCTATTGAACCGCGAAGCTAGAGCCCCCTCCGACCATGATGAAATCCAACCTGGATCACCTTCCCGAAGCCAAGCGGCGCCAGCTCGCTCGGGCATTGGAGATCCTGCGCGAGGAGTTCGACGATGCGCTGGCCGAAGGCGCTGCGGAGTTCAAGAAGAAGGGGCGCATACTCAAGGTCATCCTGTTCGGCTCCTATGCCCGCGGCGATTGGGTGGACGAGGCGCACACTGGCAAAGGATATCGTTCCGACTACGACCTGTTGGTCATCGTCAACAATCGCAAGCTGACGGATTTTGTCACCTACTGGAACAGCGCCGCTGATCGCTTGCTGACCGACAAAATGCTGAAAGGCGACCAAGTGCCGTTTATCGTGCATTCGCGGCGGGAGGTGAATGAAGAGCTCAAAAAGGGAAACGACTTCTTCTGCGATATCCGTCAACAAGGGATTGTGCTCTATGAACTTGACAGTGAGCCGCTCGCTGAGCCGCGACCGCTAAGCCCGCAGCAGCAACTTGATGTCGCGCGCGAGCATTATCAGGGCCGGTTGCCGCACGCCCTTGGATTCCTCAAGGTTGCACGGTTTTGCATATCTGAGGGTGATGCCGCACTTGCAGCGTTTCAGCTCCATCAATCTATAGAACACGCCTATTCGACCGTGCTGCTTGTCCTGAAGAACTATGGTCCGCCGACGCACAATCTGCGTTCCCTGCGCGGCTTTGCGGAAGAACTTGACCGTAGTCTGGCGGATGCCTGGCCCCAGGACCGCCAGCGCTATGTTGCCTGGTTCAACACGATAAACGAAGCCTATGTGAAGGCGCGGTACTCGAAGCACTACCAGATAACCGACGAGGCGCTCGCTTTCCTTGTCGAGCGCACGCAAGTCCTCCACGCGTTGGTCAAGAAAGTCTGCGAAGACCATCTCAATGCGCTCGAAGCTCTGGCTACGAAACTCGAAGGCTAGGTGGGGAGATATGTTGGGTGAGCCGTTTCCCGGCAAGACCGTCAGGCAAAACGTATCCGTTGCAAATTCGGTCCGGCAGAAGATCGGATAGAACCATACGCGTTGCTGTATTCGCCTCATGTCTCAAGGAGTCGAAGAAGCAAAAACGATCCGGCGCGTCTATCCAGAGCCGAGCGTGAGTATCCGATGAGCCCGTGGGGCGAAGTCGATGGCTCTTGGCACGATCATGTTTGGTGACATCACCATTGTCGGCCTTAAGTCGAGCGCAGGAGCGCTGAGAGCCTATATAGAGTGGCGGACCGGCGCGTCAGACTTCTCATCGTACCATTTCCCGAGTTGAACCCGTTGGACTTCTTGTCTGACTATCGCCTCTGGAAAAATTGTAAGCTTCGTGCTACATATTCGGCCAAATTGTAGTGCGAAGGTAGCAAATGCCGACACCTCATAATCCTCCGGCCGCGGTGCGGCGCGCGCTGCGCAAACTGGGCGCAGACATACATGACGCACGTCGGCGCCGGCGGCTGCCGATGGCTGTGGTGGCCGAACGTGCCTTCACGTCGCGCTCGACACTTCAGAAGATCGAGGCAGGCGACACCAACGTCAGTATCGGCATTTATGCCGGCGTCCTGCACGCGCTTGGCCTCTTGGATGGGCTGAGCCAGATCGCCGACATCAGTAACGACAGTGTCGGTCAGTCGCTGGCCAGCGCCCAACTACCTAAGCACGCTCACCCGAGGCGATTGCCGGGATCATCGCGAGATGGCTGATTTCGAAGTTCACATCGACCTTCACGGCCGCACGCGCCCGATCGGGCTGGCGCGGAGCAACCGCGTCCGTGGCGCTGAGACTATCATGTTCGAGTATGACCGCGCCTGGCTGGAGGACCCCGACCGCTTCTCGCTGGAGCCGGCTCTGGCCCTCACTCGAGGAGCTTTCGCGCCGCCCGCCGGCCTCACGACCTTCGGCTCCATCGGCGATTCGGCACCTGACACCTGGGGCCGCCGCCTCATGCAACGCTCCGAACGACGCATTGCGGAGCGGGACGGCCGTGCTGTGCGCACGCTAGCTGAAAGTGACTATCTGCTCGGCGTCGCCGACGAGACCCGGTTGGGTGCACTACGCTTTCGCTGGGCCGGCGAAGAGCCGTTCCAGGCTCCGATCCGCGCCGGTGTCCCCGCCTTTATCGAGCTCGGTCGCCTGCTGCAGATCACCGAGCGGATCCTACGCGATGAGGAGACCGACGAAGACCTCCAACTTATCTTTGCACCTGGCTCGTCGCTTGGTGGGGCCCGGCCGAAGGCCTCCGTCATCGATCAACATGGCCACCTCTCGATTGCCAAGTTTCCCAAGGAGACCGACGAATATAGCATGGAGACATGGGAGGAGATTGCTCTGCGACTGGCTGATCAGGCCGGCATTGCGACGCCCCTCCACGAACTCATGGACGTGGCCGGTAAGAAGGTCATGTTGTCCCGTCGCTTCGACCGCGATGGTACCGTCCGAATTCCCTTCCTGTCGGCAATGGCGATGATGGGCGCCAGGGACGGTGAGCGCGGTAGCTACCCAGAGATCGTGGACGCGTTGGCTGAACACGGAGCGCAAGGAAGAACCGATGCCCACGCCCTTTATCGCCGCGTGGCCTTCAATGTGCTGATTTCCAACGTCGATGATCACCTGCGAAATCACGGCTTTCTCTGGCTCGGTAAGGTCGGGTGGTCGTTGTCCCCTGCCTATGACCTTAATCCGGTGCCGACCGACGTCAAGGCACGGGTGCTGACGACCAATATCGATCTCGATGAGGGTACCTGCTCGCTCGATCTGCTGGAAGAAGCCGCCGGGTTCTTCGCCCTCACGCTCGCCCAAGCTCGCACTATCATCAAAGAAGTGGCGACCGCCACCGCGACTTGGCGGGAGACCGCAAAGGTGGTCGGTGCGCGGTCGGCCGAGATCAACCGCATGGCCAGCGCGTTTGAGCACGACGATCTGCAGCGGGCGCTAGCCCTGTGACGAGGACCTTCCTCCACAGCTTCGATCCGTCCTCCTGCTACATGGGGCTATCTGGGCGCGACGCATCGCCTCTCGGAGCAACCTCCTCGCCACGCTGCACGAGCGCTAGATTGCCCGCGTCGGCGGCGAGCTGAGACCATACCGCCGCCGCCAACGGAGAGACCTCGCTTGCAAGGTCATAGGGACAGTCCTGTTATCGAGCGGCGAGTTCGAGCTGTTCGAAAAGAGCCACAAGTTCGCTATGGTCTCGCATCCCATCATGGACCGCCCTTGGCTCCGAGGTTGGCGGTATCGTTCGAGGAGGATCGGCGTCGCCGACTGCGAACGTTCACATGGCACTAAATCAATCGTTGACGGGTTGCCTGATAAACGGCGTTGGTGAGGTTGTACGCTCCAAGCTTCATTCGCGCCCGATCGAGGTGGAACTTCACGGTGCCTGGCCGCATGCCCACCAGTTCCGCTGTCATTGCCATCGATTTTCCGAGCGATGCCCAGGCGAGGCATTCGACTTCGCGCGCCGAAAGATTGACATCGGGCGCCTTGAGCGTGGTGGGCCGGCACGCAACGATGCGTGCATGGACGAAGGCGACCGCGGCGATCGCCTTGAATTCGTCGAGCGGTGACTTGATATGTGGCCAGTCTCTTGCGGCGAAAGTCAGTGCCGCGAAGTTGCCGAAGGGGCAACGGATAGGGATGGATACCCCTCCCCCGATACCGTGGCGGCGGGCGCCATCCCAGAATTGTCTGACGTTGCGATCGGCACCCGGCGTGGGTGCGTTTAGCCAGGCGAACGGGCGCATCAAGCGCTGGGCCTGGGCCAGGACGGGGTCGATCTGCAAGTAGCCGCAGGCGGAATACTCGTCCTGCCACGCCTCGGGGAAGTTCGTGAACGCTGCACCGAAAGGGAAGGTCATATCGACATAGGCAAACCAGTCGAATGCGCATCGCTTCGTGAACGCGCAAAGTGCCTCGCGAATGTCTTCTTCATTCATTGCAACATTGCTTGCGTCAATCAGTTGGTCCAGTGCCGAATTCATCTGGCATCATCTCCGGTTGCGATTGCCAAGCGTGCAATGCTCGCAAAAAGGGTGCAACGAAGCCTGGGTGAAGAATTCACAATGGTTTTGTGAAGGTTTGTGAGTGCAATCAGTTCTGATTGAGCGCGTATCCTATCGATCGCACTGTCCTGATTGGGTCGCGTCGTAAAGACCTGCGCAATGTGCGCCGCAATCGCCCGACGTGGACGTCTACGGTTCGTGGTTCGACGAACACAGTCGCTGGCCATGCTGCCTCGATCAGTTCGTCACGTGAACAGACCTGTCCCTGCTTGCTCAACAGAAGAACCAGAAGTTTGAACTCGAGAGGCGGAAGATAGATCTCCTCGTCAGCGCAGATGACACGATGCGACGCGAGATCGATCTGGATTTCAGCGAATCGTAGCGATTTCGGCCCTGGAGACCTTTGCTCCGGGTTCATTGTCTGTGTCGGCGAAAGGCGCAGCAAGTGGTCTACCAGCCGCCGCGGCGAGATTGGTCGATGGAACCGTTCGGCGCCCGCCTTGATCAGATCGAGATGGAGTTTGCGATCATCGCCCTCGACAAGGGCGATAAGAGGAACGGACAGAGCTGCAAGTTGGTCCATAGAGGCGCAGCACTGTTCAGATGGGTCGCCCGTGAGGCGGCAGTCAATTACGACAGCCAGGACCTCGCTATCGATCTGGCGATCGATCCCGTCACTCAGTTCCACCTGAAACCCCTCTGTGGCAAGGATGTATTCCAGCCAAAGGTAAAGTTCCGCATCGGTTGAATTGATGAGTATTCGAGGCACCATCCAGTCATCCTTTCGGCATCGTCATTTTGATGTCACAAAAAGATTGCGATAGGAAGGATTATTCTCGTTTTTCGATTGCAATACGGTAACGAATAGGCGAGTATGCAAGTCTTCTATCAGAATAAAATTCAATATTCTTTAACACTTAAATGAAAAATGAGGTAACATAAGGCAGTAATTTGTATTTCGACTGTCTTGCATACGCCAAGGGCTCAGTGCGAATTTCGCACTACCTGTGATCAGGTCCAATAGGCCGGCGCAACGCAAGTCAATCCACGCCGGCTCAGTGGAGCCTGTTATGTCGACGCAAACGACCGCTTCTATGATTACTTCGCAAGCCGCTTTGCGAGCGAATGAGAATGAAAGGCATCTCAGAAACGCCGTCACCAAGGTTTTTGGCGAAGATGCACGTCTGGTCGCTGCCTGGAGCGCTTTGGAGGCCAAATTCGATGGTCGCGAAGAGGATTGCCGCCTTTGGGCCGCAGTCTTTCATCAGCTGGGCGCGCGTACCGTGTAATGGTCTAATTGTCTGGCGGCGCAACCAACTTGTACCCGGAGCTTCTGATCGTTTCGATGAAGGTCTCGCCGAACGGCGCCAACGTCCGCCGCAGCCGGCAAACATGGACGTCGACGCAGCGGACCGTTAGTCCGGGCTGAGACCAGCCGGCGGCAAGCAGGTCTGTGCGCAGCCTTACCCGACCGTAGTGCCGATGCAGGTCCGCAAACAGACCGAATTCAATTGGCGAGAGCCGGATCGTCCGATCTTTCCAAGTGACCGTTCGCTCGAGACGATCAAGCCGGAGGCGAGATGGTGGGTGTTGTCGCTCGCCGAGGGAACCGGCGGCCCGTCGCAGAATATCGAGGAGGCGCGGGAGACCGAACGGTCTGATCACGCATATCGTCACTCCCGCTGGCAGCAATCGGGCGACAAGTTCGCAAGAGGTGGATCGAATGAGAGCGATGGTGGCAGCCGGCTGTTTGTTGCTCGACACTATCGATCGGCATATTACTAGCGTGTTTTCGCTGGTATCGAGGATGATGACCGCGGGATCGACGTGTTCATCGATCGCTATGTCGCCCGGCCCAATTGCTCGAGAAACCAGAAAGCCCTCAGCCTGGAGGACATACCCGAGCAGGCTGAAGAAATCCGGATCATCCGTAATCACAAGCACGCGCGCCATGTACCACCCTGACAGCTCCTAATTGGGAACGAATTCTCCGCCGTTGACGTCAATCGTAGCGCCGTTGACGAAGCCTGCCTCCGATGAGACCAAGAACGCGATTACGCTAGCAACGTCGTCCGGAGTTCCGAGCCGTCCGAGTGGAATGCGCTGACGCGCCTCCACATTGACCGGCAGCTCTGCGGGGCCCGTCATGTTGGTGATGATCCTTCCTGGTGCCACGAGGTTGACCGTTACTCCCTTCGGACTGAGGCAACCGACAAGGCCCTTCATCAATCCCGACAACCCGGCCTTGGAACTGACGTAGCCCAATCCTGCGATCCTCGGGCGAGTTCGTGCCGCGATCGATCCGACCAGCACTATCCGGCCGAAGCCCTGAATGATCATCTTTTCTGCGACCGCCTGGCAGCAGAGCATAGCGCCCGTTAAGTTCACCGCGAACACGCGGTTCCATTCATCGAGGGTGAGATCCGGAAGCGCTGTTGGGCCATTTTCGCCTTTCGGCGAAATCCCGGCGCAGCAAACGAGAATATCCGGGGATCTCCAGCTCTTTTCCACTTCAGCAAAAAAAGCTCTGATCGACGGCGGGTTCGTCAGATCGGCCTCCCCGCTGATCACCCACTCGTCGCTGGCGAGCGCTGTAAGCGCCTGCTTGGCGAGCACTGCCTGATCGTGTCGCTGTCCGAAAACAGCGACACGATAGCCATCCTTCAGCAGGCGCTGTGCCGTCGCGAGCCCGATGCCGGATGTGCCGCCCGTCACGACGGCCACCTTTTCGTGTTCGGCAATCATGCGCATTCGTCCATCTGCGCAAAGAGTGAAAGAGCCGGATGCGCACCGGGATCCGCTATCACCTCAATCAAGGTCGCGGTCTCGGTGCTCAAGGCACGCCCAAGCGCGCCGGCAAGATCCTCTGGCTTTTCGACCCGCTCGGATGCGCAACCGCAAGCGCGCGCGATCAAGCTGTGGTCAACGTTGCTGAAGTCGATCGCCGTCGTATGTCTGCCGAACTTTGCGATCTCGGCATCCTTCTGGAAGCCAAGAATGCCGTTGTTCAGCACGACGATGACTATGGGGAGGTCACTTCTGACGATCGTTTCGAGTTCGGCCCAGCTGTGGGCAAAGCCACCGTCTCCGACGATTGCGACGACCTTCTTGGCCGGTTGGGCGCACTTGGAACCGATCGCCAACGGCACGCCCCATCCCAGTCCCGCCAAGCCCCGCGGTGTTATGAAACGAGCGCCAGCGCTTGCGCAGCGCAACTGGCCGACCACCCACATGGAGGAGTAGCTGGCGTCAGCAGCTACGATCACGTTCTCATCCAACCGTGCCTGGAGCTCACGAAGCACGCGCTCCGGACGAATAGGCATCTTGTTCGAGGACGCAACATCTTGCCGATCGACCTCAAACCGGGCCCAGCATTGGGCGATCTGCTTTTCTATCCTGGTCCGCGCCGCCCTGCGCCTGGATAGGTCTCGGTCCTTCAATGCGTTGGTGAGTGCCATAAGCGTCGCCCTGACGTCGCCAACCAAGCGGAGTGCTTCGTAATTGCGTCCGATCTCCAGCGGATCGACGTCGATATGGATGATCTTCGCGTTGGGAGGAAACTGGCGCCAACTGTCGGTCCCGTTCTGATTGGTACGCGAGCCGACCAAGAGGATCAGGTCTGCGCCTTCGACCAGCGGCAGAGTGTGTCTGCCGAGCGAGCGCGGTCCGACGAGCGAGCCAAGAACGCCGGCTGAGAGTGGATGATGCTCGTCGACTGATCCTTTTCCCATGTTCGTCGTAAGCACCGGCAATCCAGCAGCTTCCTGGAGAGTTGCAAGTGCTTGCGACGCATCGCTTGCGTGGACCCCTCCCCCCGCGATGGCAATCGGTGCTTGCGCTTCGGCGATCAGCTTAGCTGCGAGCGCGATGACGTCATCGCAAGGGCGCCCGCGATCGAGCGGATAATGTCCGAGGTGGCTGCGCCTTGTTGCCGGCCGCTCGGGTCCTTGTTCTCTAAGGAGGTCCGCCGGCAGCAAAAGCACTGCAGGTCCTGGTCTTCCGGAGGCGGATGCAACGAAGGCCTGGTCGAGGTAGTCTTCAATGCGGTCCGCCTCAGTGACGCGGCGCACCCACTTTGCGCAAGGTTGGAACAACTGGATATGGTCCAGTTCCTGGAAGGCGTTCTTGTCGGTTTGTCTGCGTTCGACGTCCTGGACAAGTGCAATGAACGGGACGCTGGCTTTCAAGGCTTCGGCGAGGGGTGGAACCAGGAGCGTTGCTGCCGGCCCGTTTTGAGCGGCGACCACCGCAACCTTGCCGGAAACGCGCGCGTAGCCATCTGCCATTGCACCGCCCATGTTCTCCTGCCGGTAGGCGATCTGGCGTATGCCAATTGCTTCGGCTGCCAGGATGAGCGCGGATGGAAGGCTTTGTGCAAATATGTGCTCGACGCCATGACGCTGAAGCGCAAGCGCCATGCGTTCCGCGACGGTGACCATTTTCGTATTGATCGTCATTGTGCTTCTCGTCGTTTAGTAGGTCTGGGAAATAAAGTCATCGAAGACTTCGATGACATGTTCGATGTCAGCCGCCGTCATGGCGGTGGAGAGGCATGCCGAAGCGCCTATCGGGAGGGAGATGCCGTGGGAAATGCAATGGCGGGTCAATCGGCGCATCGTTTCCTCCTGCTCGGCCGACATGAAGGCTTCGCGGTAGGTGCGTGGAAGCTCTGAGCGTGGGTGGATCCGAAACAAGGACGCAGTGCCGGTCACGCAGAATGGCGCGCCGCTTCTTGCGATGGCTGTTCGAAGCCCGAGGCGGACTTCATCGCCAAAATGCTCGAGACGGCTGAATGCATCTTCATTCATGGCCTGCATAGTTGCTAGGCCGGCGACCATGGAGACTGGATTTGCAGAGAAGGTGCCGCCTTGCGGAACCGCCGGCCGGCCATGCTCCGCGCTAAAAACGCGCATCACCTCGCTGGCGCCCCCGATCGCACCGATGGGGAACCCCCCGCCAATGATTTTGCCCGCGGTGATGAGGTCCGGGGTAAGGCCGTGCCGCTCGGATGCGCCTTGGTATCCCTGCCTGAGGTTGAGAACTTCGTCGGACACGATCAAAATGGAATGACGGCGCGCCAGTTCCATGATCGCCTGGATGAACTCTGGCTCCGGTTCGATCAAGCCGGCCCTGCTCGGCATGACGTCGATCAAAATGCAGGCGGTTCGGCCGCCGACGGAACCGATCGCGTGTTCAAGGGCGTCAACGTCGTTGAATGGCAGGACCGTCACGTCGTCTGCGACGCTGGCCGGGGCGCCGTGGTAACCTGGAACGCTGCTCGGTCGCTGGACTGGTCCCCAATTTGCCGGGCTGTTTGACTGCCCGACTTCGGCCCAGTCGCTGGCACCGTGATAGGCGCCCTCGAAGCGAATCACATTTGTCTTGCCCGTGACGGCACGCGCCGTTTTGATTGCGAACATGACGGCTTCCGTGCCGCTGTTTACGAAGCGAATACTTTCGATCGCCGGAATGCGCTCGACGAGCAAGGCGGCGAGTGCAATTTCATGTTCGGTTGGGTTTGCGAAGCAGGTTCCGTCCCTTACCGTTCGAGACACTGCTTCGACGACCGGCGGGAACGCGTGGCCGTGTATCAGGGTAGTGAAGTTGTTGTTGAGGTCGAGAAATCTGCTGCCGTCGAGATCGACGAGGTGGGCCCCCTCCCCCCGCGTCACGTAGATCGGGCCACCATCGCGCTCAACCGTGGCTCTTGAGGTGCCATCCGGAAAGTACCGGCGCGCCTCCCTGAATGCGGCGTTGGACCGGGCTCTGGATTGAGCCCGAGCGGCCACTATGCTGTCCATCATCAAACTTCCCTTTGCAACGAGCAGTGGTTCATGTTTTCGTCGCAATTATGTTGCAACAAAAATGACGCTCTGGGAAGTCACGCAACAAAAAACTTTTCTTAGGTCGTCGACTGTCGCCGAATTCTGTCCGCATCGACCCGGCGGAGGCGACGGTATCCGTCCCGAATGTCGCTCTCGATTGCCGCCCGCACGCCCTCGGCATCGCCAATTACAAGGCTCTCGATTGCTGCCAGGTGGTTGTGCACGCCAAACCTGTTTTCTGCGAACTCCGGGTACAGATCATGGAAAGCCGCCCCTGTGCGCAGCCAAAGTGTCTCAATGGTTGCGACGAGGTTGGGCATTTCGCTGAGCTGGTAGAGCGCGAAATGGAATTCGCGGTTTGAGGCGAGAACGCCAACGTAGTCTCGTTTGTCGAGGCGCTCGTTGATCGTCTGTTGCAGTGTCTGCAACTGGGTGATCGTCTCTTGTGTGGCGTTGGGTGCCCCCTTGAACGCCGCAAGGCCTTCCAGGGCCAATCGCATCGCGGTCACCTCGTCGAGTGCTTCTCGCGTCAGGCTTGGAACGATCACCGTCTTCGGGCCTGCAAACACAAGCGCGCCTTCCTGTGTCAGCCGGTTGATGGCCTCACGAGCAGGAGTCGAACTCACTCCGAGTTCGTCGGCGACGCCCCGCACGGTCAATTTGGTGCCCGGCGCAAATGCCCCTCGGATCAAGCGTTCCTTCAGATCGTCGTATGCGACATCGCGTAGTCGCGGCGGATTCTTTCCATCTGTGGTTTCGATTCCATCCGCTGCGTCGCTCAATCTACGTCTCCCGGTTGACTTGTTCGCAATTATGTTGCAACAAAAGTGAAATATGTCGTTTGCGCGAACTTTATGTGACCTCGCAGAGCTACCACTATTCGCTGCACGGGTAACGCAATCATGACTTGCATGTTTATTCGCAGCTTTGCAGCCTGCGGTAATTGATTGATCAATGGGAGGTTTATTTGATCGGAGAGAGAGTCACCTTACGGGGTCTTCGAAAGAGCTATGCGGGCGCCTTGGCGGTGGAGCGACTGTCGCTCGACATAGGCGCAGGGGAGTTCTTGTCCATCCTCGGCCCCTCCGGCTCGGGAAAGACCACCCTCCTTACCATGATCGCGGGGTTCGAGTACCCGGACGAAGGAACGATCTCAGTCGGAGTCAGGGACATCACACGAGTTGTGCCGAACCGGCGCGGGATCGGCATGGTGTTTCAGAAGTATGCGCTGTTCCCGCATCTGACCGTGGCTGAAAACATTGCTTTTCCCCTGAAGATGCGGCGCCAGCCGAGTGGTGACATCAAGGCGGATGTGGCAGCCGCTCTCCACTTGGTTCAGCTTTCGGATTTTGCCGGGAGATATCCGCATGAACTGTCAGGTGGGCAGCAACAGCGCGTGGCCGTGGCGCGCGCATTGGTGTTCCGCCCACCCGTGCTTCTCATGGACGAGCCGCTGGGAGCATTGGACAAGAAGCTTCGGGAAAGCATGCAGTTCGAGATCAAGGCATTGCAGCAGAACCTGGGCGTAACCGTGGTTTATGTGACCCATGATCAGGAAGAAGCCCTGACAATGTCGGATCGGGTTGCGGTTATGGCCGGCGGCAACCTTGTTCAGGTCGGATCGCCGCAAGATCTCTATGAGAGGCCGCGCGACAGTTTTGTAGCTGACTTCATAGGCAAGATGAACTTCGTTGCAGGCCATGTTGTCGGGGTCGAGGCTGACGAGACGATAGTCCGAACCGCGCCAGGAGGTCTCTTCCGTGTCAAAGGTCGGACGGCAGGGGCCAGACAAGCTCAATCCGTCCAGCTGGCGTTCCGTCCCGAACGCGCCCGATTGATGGCGAAGGAAGAGGGCCGGCCGGATGCAATCGGCGGAACGGTGGCCGCGAGCGTATTCGTTGGAACTCACCACATGTATGTGATCGATATCGCCGCCGGAGATGCCCGCCAGCTGCACGTCCAGGCCGAGACAAGTGCAACGATGCGCTTTTCGACCGGCGACAAAGTCGATGTCATACCCGACCTCTCTCGTCTCGTGGCGTTTCCTCTGTCGGAGGCTCGCTAGATGGAGCAAGTTTCTCTGGAAATACCTGGAGGTTCGATTGCTCGCGGCGGATCGGCAAAGATCCTGTCGCGGAGCGCGACAATCCTGTTGCTGATGCCGCTGGCCCTGCTTTTGGCAATCGGGTTCGTCTACCCGCTTCTGCAACTGGTCAAGATCAGCCTCTTCACGCCCGAATTTGGAATAGAAAGCTATCGGCGCATCCTCAACGAGCCTTTGTATCTGCTGGTCCTGCTGCGGACTTTTATGGTGGCGTTTTGTGTCATGGTTTTATGCCTCGTCGGTGGCTACCCGGTTGCATTCGCCATGTCGCGTCTGAAAGGCAGATCCGCGGCGCTCGTTGCTGCATGTGTGCTGATCCCCTTGTGGACATCCGTTCTGATCCGCTCCTATGCGTGGATCGTCCTGCTCCAGCGCAACGGGATCATCAATTCCGCTCTGCTGGACGCAGGTCTCGTCAGCGAGCCGCTGAAGCTCATCTATACGGAGACCGCCGTGATCGTGGCGATGGCGCATGTGCTCATGCCGTTCATGATCCTGCCGTTGTTTTCCACCTTGCGCTCCATCCCGAAAGACCTGTCGCATGCAGCTCTCAACCTTGGTGCCGGACCGCTCGTAGCGTTCCTGCGAGTCACCTTGCCATTGAGCACGCCAGGTGTCTTCGCCGGCTGCGTCATGACCTTCATTCTCGCGATCGGCTTCTACATCACGCCCACCTTGGTTGGTGGGCCAGGTTCGATGATGATCGCAACCCTGATTGGCCAACAGACCACCGTTGTCTTGGATTGGTCGTTCGCAGCAGCACTGTCGACCGTGCTTCTGGTGATCACCCTCATCCTTGTCGTGGCCTTTCGAAAAACCATCTCGCTGAACAAGGGGTTCAACGGTGTCAACTGATCAAACCACTTCTCAAACTCCATTGCAGTTCACTCAAATGACCCTCGCAGAATCAGGACGCCTGTCGAGATCCGTCACGGGCGGTCTCGCCCGGATCGTTGTTGCCGCCGTCCTGCTTTTCCTGATGCTGCCCACGATCGTGGTCATCCCGATGTCGTTGAGCGCCGGCGAGTTCATCGAGTTCCCGCCGCGTGGTCTGAGTTTACGCTGGTATGGGGAGTTCTTCGCCGATCCAGAGTGGCTCTCTGCCACGCTCTTCAGCCTGAGAATTGCCCTTTCAACGACAGTTGCCGCAACGGTCGTCGGGACCCTGGCCTCTATCGCCCTCGTGCGGGGTCAGATTGCGGGGAAGCCGATTATTCAAGCGCTTTCGATCGGGCCGATGATCGTTCCGCATATCGTTCTCGGCGTTGCGCTCTATCTCGTGTTTGCACCGCTTCAGTTGACGGGCAACTTTCTCGGCTTTCTGATCGCTCACACCGTGCTTTCGATACCTTATGTGGTCATCACCGTGAGTGCGGCCCTTCAACGTCTCGATCCGGTCCTCGAACTTGCTGCACTTAGCTGCGGGGCCAGCAGACCGCGTGCCTTCTTTTCCGTCGTTCTGCCGAATATTGCCCCGGCGATCGCCGCTTCTTCCGTCTTCGCGTTCCTTGCTTCTTTCGACGAGGCAACGGTGGCGTTCTTCATCTCCGACACGGGCGGCAAGACGATCAGCCGCAAGATGTTCGAGGACATCGATTTCAATCTCACGCCCGTCATCGCAGCCGCATCAACGCTGCTCGTCGGTGTTTCGCTTTTGCTGATGGCATCCGTCCAGACCTTCGCAAAGAAACGCTGAAACAAACGCCAACATTTTTATTCCCGGGAGGAAAATCCAATGACAGCAGCCAAGTATCTCATACAGCGGCCGTGCACCTTCATCGTTGCAGCTTTCGCACTTGTGTTGGGCGCGAGCGGCCATGCAAGCGCCAACGAAGAGGTCATCATTGCCTCAACCGGCGGGGCCTACGACAAGGCCTTGCGCGAAGCGTGGTTCGACCCTTTCACAAAGGAAACGGGCATCACCGTGAAAACCGTCGCGGCAACCAATGCGGAAATGCGGGCCAAGGCCACTGCGATGGTCAAGACCGGCAACGTGTCCTGGGATCTCTTCATGCAGGGCGAAATACAGGCGATGTCCCCGCAACACCTCGAGACTGCTGCGGATATCAGTGACTTCTGCAGAAACCTCGACGGGCGTGAAGACCTGGTTGCGGACGCCTGCAGACCGGGCGGAATCCGGCTCCAGTCCACCGCAACGCTGCTCGTCTATGACCGCAGCAACGCGTCCGTGCCGGTTCCCGAGACGTGGGCGGACATGTGGGACACGAAGCGGTTCCCCGGCGGCAGAGCCTTTCCCAACTTTGATGACCCCTGGCGCGTGATGGCAGCGGCACTGCTTGCCGATGGGGTGCCGCGCGACAAGCTCTTTCCTCTCGACGTTGATCGGGCGTTTGCGAAGCTTGATGAAATCCGCCCGTCCGTATCGGTGTGGTGGAAGACGGGCGACCAAAGCGTGCAGGGTTTCAGAAACAAGGACTACAGTCTCGGTCAAATCTGGTTGACCAGAGCAACGGCGCTGAAAGCCGAGGGCCACCCGATCGGCTGGTCCTACAAGGCCGCCTTTCTTGTCGGAGACCGCGTCGCCCTGCTCAAGGATGCTCCCAATCGAGAAAACGCTCTCAAGCTCATGGCCTATTGGCTCAACAATCCGAAGGCCCAGGCGCGAGCCTGTGAGCTGCTTTCATGCACACCGCCTAGCAACCTTGCGATCGAAATGATGTCGGCTGAAGTGCGGGCCAGCATGCCCTCGCCTGTCGACATTGAAGAGCACATCATCGTGCCCGATGCCGAGTGGATCAACGCGAACGCCCCGCGGCTGCTCGAACGCTGGAATGCGTGGATCAGGTAAGGATCAAGATGAGCACTGACTTCAACTCACCAAGAAAAACCGTCCTTGTCGCTCGAATCTGGCACGAGTCGAACGGTTTTAATCCTCGGGTCACCGGGCGGGACGCCTTCGAGATCATGGCAGGCAAGGATTTCCTCGAGAAAGCTCGGAAGAGTGGTTCGACGATCGGCGGTATCATTTGCCGGCTAACCGAAGCCGATGTCGAAATCGTCGGAAGTTTGTCTGCCTCCGCCCCTCCGAGCGGACTTGTCGAGCATGAGTTCTATGTGGAACTGCGGGACCAATTGCTCGGTGATGTTGCGGCTCATCGGCCGGATGCCATCGCGTTGGAACTGCATGGGGCCATGGCGACGACCAGATGCCCCGATGCCGAAGGGGAGCTCCTTACGGGACTCAGAACGCTCGTCGGTCCTGACGTACCAATCGCCATCGGCCTCGACCTCCACGCCAACGTCACTGTGGATATGATCGAAGCGGTCGACATCTGCATCGCTTGCAAGGAGAACCCTCATTCCGATGTCGTCGAATGTGGCCACAAGGTTGCCGACTGCATACTGGCGATGCTGGATGGTCGATTGAAACCTGTCACGACAATGGCAAAGGTTCCAATGATCCTGCCTGGAGCTGGAGAGACTGCGACGGGCCCCCTTTATGACCTGCACGAGATGGCGCGCGATTACGTCAGTTCTGATCCGGGTATCTGGGACATATCGCTGTTCAACGTGTTTCGTTACTCGGATGATCACGATATCGGACAAGCAGTTGTGGTTACCACAAATGGCAAAGCCGACCCGATAACCATAGCAAGGAATCTTGCTGAGGCGTTCTGGATCCGGAGAGACGAGTTTATCGATGACCTTTTGTCCATCGACGAGGCGCTGACGAAGTGTGCCGCTAGCCACGGCGAGCGCTACATCTTCGCGGACATGGGTGACCGCATTCTTGCAGGGGCGCCCGGCGACAGTACAGCCATCCTGCAGGCCGCTATGGAAAGGTATCCCGGCCTGCGGGGTGCTATGTCACTGACCGATCCCCAAGCAGTGATCGCAGCGCACACCGCCGGACAAGGAGCGTCACTCGAAATTCTGATCGGCGGGCGCGTGACCCCGGGTTTTCTACCGTATCCTGTGAAGGCCGTCGTCAGACATCTTGGCGACGGACACTGCGTTCTTGCCGGCCCGTTTCAAGGGGGACAGGCGTGCACGATGGGCGATACGGCTGTGCTCGAAATTGACGGGCGACTTTCGGTGTTGCTGACCACTCATCCAGCCTTCAGCCATGACCCGGCTGTCTTTACCAGCCAAGGTGTCGGGCTAAGCAGCAAGGACTTTATCGTGGT
Organism: Ensifer sp. Root423; assembly: GCF_001426275.1. NCBI lineage: Bacteria > Pseudomonadati > Pseudomonadota > Alphaproteobacteria > Hyphomicrobiales > Rhizobiaceae > Ensifer > Ensifer sp. Root423. The sequence goes on from NZ_LMEG01000046.1 coordinate 155,886, forward strand.
GAAGTCCGGCTACCATTTCAAGCTCAATTTTGCTGACTACGGAGAACCTCTGCTCGTGCGTAGCCCGGGCGTCGGCTACTATGAAAAGGGTGTCTTCAACTACAAACGCGCCCGCTTTTGGCCAGAGCACGCGCAGGCCTCCTCCCCGGTCACGACCATGGTACGAAGGCCGATCGCTGGTTCAAGCCATGCCGAACGGATCGATTGAGTATGAACCGGTTGTGGGCTCTTCCCTGCTCTACGAAGCCCAGGTCTTGAAACCCGAGTTTTGTGAGAACGCGCATGGACTGATGGTTTTCCGGCCGAACGAAGGCGACGATCTGATTGATCGACATTGTCTGGAACGCGCGGTCAACGACGGCCGCCGCCGCCTCTGTCGCCACACCACGGCCGGTGGCTGCGGCTAAGAAACAGTAGCCGAGCTCGGCTTCTTTGTCGGGGGTGATCCGAAGACCACATCTGCCAATTGGAGGGCTCGCTGCCTCTTTTCTATCAAAGACGAGATAAAACCCGCAGCCGAAGGATCGCCAGTGTTGAACATAGCCTTGAAGCAGATGATCCGAGCAACTCCTGCTCATTTGATCCACATTGGCCAGAAGCAGCGACACGGCGACATCCCGGTGGACATGATAGAGGCCGTCACCATCGGCGTTCGTGGTGGGACGCATGTAAAGGCGCGACGTTTCCAGGCACGCCTCTCTTGCCCCTCGATACGACATCTGAGAGCCCTCGGTTGCTCAGCGCATTAACTTGGCGACAGCGTTTGCGAGGCCGTTGACCTCATCTATGGTATGGCCGGCGGTTGGGCACACACGGATCCCGGCCTTCCCTCGCGCTACGGTCGGGAAAAAGATCACCGAGGTGTAAAATCCCATGTCCAGCAGGGAGCGCGCAGTCGCGATGGCTTCGACGTGGTCGCCGATCGTTAAAGTCCTTATAGGTAACGTGGTGCCACGATGTTCGGTTGGCGTCAGGAGGTCGAACAAAGCGAGTTTCTCACCCAGGTCCCGTTGCCTGATCGCCAGTTCGGGGCTCTCATGAATCGCTACGGAGGCGATCGCTGCTCCAAGAGCGGCAACGTTGGGAGAGGCGGAGAACGCGTGAGCGATCGCGTATCTGCGAAAAAGCTCCTCTTGCCGCTCCGTTCCGAGCATCAGCAAACCGCCGGATGCGCCGAACCCCTTTCCGAGCGAAGCCGCGATAATTGTGCTGTCCCCAAGCGGGCCCTCAAGCTGGGAGCGGGCAAAGCCTTGTCCTTTATCGCCAAAGATCGAAATGCCATGCGCGTCATCGATGTAGAGGAACATGCCATATCGGCTCTGCAGCTCTTGGAGGTTTCGGATTGGCGCTGCGCCGCCCATGGAATAGACGCCATCGCAGACATAGGCGACCTTTTTGCCCGTTCGACACACGCGCTCGAGTGCTTCGATGTCGTTGTGCGCTATCGTCAGGACTTCTGTCTCAAGAGCGACCGTCGCCTTATGAAACGCCAGAGTCGCGTGCGCGAATTTGTCGAACACGACAACGGGTTTCTCTCCGTTGGTCAGATGGCCGGAGGCAAGAAGCGGCAAGGCGCCCATGTTTGCAGCGAGGACAGTCGTATAAACGATAACCCGAGCGGAAAATAGCTTTGACAGAGCGTCTTCAAGATCGAATGCGATCTTGAAATTGAGGCGTGTTCTCGCGCATGACCAGTGCAGGTTTCCATATTGTTCGAGCGCTTCGATTGCTCCGGCGACTATCCGCGGGTGGTTGTCCAGCCCGAGATACGAGCATCGAACAAAATCCACGATGTTACGGCCTGCATCGTTTGCTGATTGGAGTTCAATGCCCCGCCCCCGATTTGGGTATGCGGAGACCCCGATCAGGCCGGCCGCCTGTGCCGCCCGGAAACACTCATCGGACGACTGAATAAGCGCGGCAGTGTTCCTTCGGACAGTCTGATCGGTTCCGGCCACGAAATCCGTGAGCATCCTTGCCTCCATCAAGAGCGGTTGTTGCGCCTAAAGGTGGCATAGATCACTTTTCACTCAACGAACGGCGGCAAAAGAACGGAACAAGTTTCTGCAAATTTTCGTATGCCATGGGTGGCATTGTGCAATGATTTTACGAACAAGTTTGACGGCCCTTCTCAGTGGTAGTGCTGGACGGTTAACGGTCAGCGCAGAATCGAACATAGCGGCGTCTAAGGGCGGCGATTCGGTCGGGCGGTGTGAGTCGGAGACGAAATAGTGCCTGTGCACACGTCGAGCCCCGAAAGCCGGAAGGGCATAAGAGACTCTCCGGTGCAAAACTTGCGGCGCCCCTAATGCGGAGAGTATGCAGGTAAGCTATTGAAAAACAGTGGGAAAATGCGCTCTATTGACTTCATGTGCTGCTGTCGATCCGTTCTGAGTTAACCCTTTGTTAACTCTATATTCCTTGTCAGACGAAAGGAACCGCACATAATAACGGTTAGGATGAGTTCCTGCCTGAAAAACCGTTATTTGAGAGCTTCCTTGCAATGAACGCTAATTCGCTGTCCATGGCTCCCGCACAGCCGATGCACTTTGAGGATTTGATCCTCGAACAGGGCGATTTGATTTCAAAGAAGCTGCACCTGTTGAGCATGCAGCAGTTCCCGCCGAATGCCAAGAAACTGCTGCGCCAATTCTCGCTCTCGGAGGTCGCTGATTTCCTCGGGGTGTCCCAAAGCACGTTGAAGAAGCTCCACCTTGAGAGCAAAGGCCCCCTCCCCCAGACGTCTTCGTCGGGCCGCCGTTCCTACAGCGCCGAGCAGATGGAGGAACTGCGCCAGTACCTCGACCAGCATGGTCGCTCCGAAGCGCGCAAGTACGTGCCACGCCGGCGCGCTGGCGAGAAGCTCCAGATCATTGCGGTCGTCAACTTCAAGGGTGGATCGGGCAAGACTACCACTGCCGCTCACCTGGCGCAGTACATGGCACTGACAGGTCACAGAGTGCTCGCCGTCGACCTCGACCCGCAGGCCTCGCTGTCTTCGCTTCACGGCTTCCAGCCCGAGCTCGACATGACGCCTTCCCTTTACGAAGCGATCCGCTACGACGAGCAACGGCGATCGATCACCGATATCATCCTGCCGACCACCTTCCCCGGCCTCGACATCGTACCCGCCAACCTTGAGCTGCAGGAATTCGAGTACGATACGCCCCTCGCGATGACGAACAAGAGCTCGAACGATGGCAAGACCTTCTTCACGCGCATTTCGCGCGCGCTTGTCGAGGTCGAAGATCGCTACGACGTGGTTGTCATCGACTGCCCACCTCAACTCGGCTACCTGACGATCACCGCCCTGACCGCGGCGACAAGCGTACTTGTCACTATCCACCCCCAGATGCTTGATGTCATGTCGATGGGACAGTTCTTGCTAATGCTGGGCGGCATCTTGAAGCCGATCCGCGAAGCTGGTGCCGCCGTCAATCTCGAATGGTACCGCTACGTCATCACGCGCTACGAGCCAACGGACGGGCCACAGGCGCAGATGGTAGGGTTCATGCAGACGCTGTTTCACCAGTTCGTTTTGAAGAACCAGATGCTGAAGTCGACAGCGATCTCTGACGCTGGAATTACAAAGCAGACACTTTATGAGGTCGACAAGGCCCAGATGACGCGCTCGACCTATGAACGAGCGATTGGATCCTTGAATGCGGTCAATGCCGAAATCGCTGAACTCGTGCATGCGTCCTGGGGACGTAAGGCTGCACGCTGATCACATCAACCTTCACACTCAGTCGGTTAGGTAGAACGGAGCAGGCACATGGCGAGAAAAAATCTGCTGGCGGGACTGGTAGACGCAGCGGAGATCCCGCAGGCGGATACCGCGCCAGCCTATCCCATGCGTGGTGCGTCAAAGAGCATGGTGCGTTCTCTCGACGAACTCTCTAAGCAGGCCGACAAGTTCCTCGAAGGTGAAGCCGTCGTCGAGCTCGATCCGGATACGGTGGATGGGTCCTTTGTGCTTGATCGTTTGACGGACGATAGCGAGCAGTTTGAAGAATTGAAGGCGGCAATTGCCGAACGCGGCCAGGACACGCCGATCCTCGTGCGCCCTCACCCGTCTGCATCCGGACGCTATCAGATCGTCTTTGGACATCGCCGTGTGTGTGTAGCGCGCGAACTCGGCCGTAAGGTCAAGGCAGTTGTCAAAGCAATCGATGACCGGACACACGTTATCGCTCAGGGCCAGGAAAACTCAGCCCGCGCCAACCTCTCGTTCATCGAACGTGCCAGCTTTGCTTCACGCTTGGAGGCGCTTGGTTACGACCGTGGAGTGATCGCATCAGCTCTTGCTGCGGACAAGACGGCGGTTTCGAAGATGATGAGCGTGACTGAACGGGTGCCGTTGGTAGTCATCGAGCAAATCGGTGCGGCGCCCTCGACTGGGCGCGACCGCTGGCTCGAGCTTTCGCTTCTGGTAGGCAAGGCCGCCAATGCGGAAAAGGTGAACGACATCGCCGGCGATCCAAGCTTCCAATCGCTTTCAAGCGACGAGCGGTTCAACACGCTATTCAAGGCACTGGATACGTCGGGGCAACCCGTCAAAAAGATGTCACTGAAATCCAAGGAAAGCTGGCAGACAAGCGACAAGGCAGTCTCGGCTCAGTATTCGAACTCCGGCAAGGCCTTCGAACTTTCAATGAAATCGAAGAACGCCGGTCGCTTCGGGCAGTATCTCGCTGAAAACCTGGATCGGCTCTATTCCGAATTCCTGGCGGCGAATGACGGGAAGGAAGACTGAACGCTCAAAAGAAAAAGGCCCCCAGACGGTAACCATCGTGGAAGCTCGCTTTAGCGCCTGATGAGCAAGATGGCCCCGCTGTCGTCGTGCCGACGTTATCTAAGCAATTGAAAAAAAATAATAAAACTGGAAAATTGTCGGCCGGCAACTTTCTCGACCCCCGTCAACGCTGATTTGCGTCCAGCGCATAGAGTGACCGTCAGCGCTAACCCGGTGTTAGGGTCAGCACCTCGCTGTTGGTTTTGCGCGAATCGCCGCTACGCCGATGCCGACAACCTGGAACGCCTCATTCAGTTTCGCCACGGTTCTGCTCACCTTGATCCCGGCGCCGCCGCCGGTGACCACCCACGAGCCGGGACAACGATTGTCCAGCACATGCTCGGCAATCAGGGCAGCATCGTCCAAATGCCCATCGTCGTCTGAAAAGCCGGTGAAGCTTTCGAGTATTTCGACCGCTGGGGGTTGGTCATTGTTTCTATGGTCCAAGCGGCGTTTCCGGCGCCGAAGGTGATACGGCGGCCAATCAAAAATTCTGGCACCAAAGTGCCAACCTTCTTAAACACCGTGGCCGGATCGGCATGGAGGGGAGGGGGGAGCCGGTGCCAAAAGAACCCACCGCGGCGGATGAGGATGCAGGCGCTTGGCTGAAACTGCGAGACGGCGGCAATTACCGTCGGCCGGCGGCGCCGATCGTCAATAGCTTGGAAGACCCTGTCGGCAGAGGAAGCACGCGATCGGTCGCCTGATGAGCCGCGCCTTCAATGGCGGATGAGGCCATATCGGTGGGCTTCGTCCAGCAGGTCGCGGACGGAGGAAGGCTGCCATTTCTTGCCGCCGCGCACAGGCCGTTCTCCCATCTGATTCAAATTGGCGGCAATGTCGCGGAGCGACAGATTGGGATCGGCAATGGCGATCGCCGCTACCAGCTTCATCAGATGGTCTTCGGGCGCACGGCGAGGGGACCGGGCCAGGAGGTCTTTTTCCGCGAGCTTGTCGCGCACCAAGCGCGCTCGACGGTCCAGTCGTGACCGCGGCGATTAAGCACCCGCACGACGTTGTCCCAACTGTGGTGAGGCCGCAGTTGCCGCACCATCGGCAGCCAAGTTTGCGCGGATGCAATGAGCTCGTCGAGATAACGCTTTGCGCGTGCTTTTGAGACTGATTTGATGGCCTCCGGTGGCCGTTCTCGCAAGCCCGGGTTTCCCGGGAGCTTGCCACGCGCCTTCGCCGCCTTGATGCCGGCTTTGGTGCGTTCGGCAATCAGCGCCCGCTCGAGTTGGGCGACCGCGCCGAGAACTTGGAGGGAGAACATGCCCTGAGGCGTCGATGTATCGATCGGATCGCGGATCGAGCGGAAATGCACACCGCGCTCTTCAAGATCCTCGATCACTGCCAATAGATGGCTCACGGCTGGCCAGCCGATCGAGGCGAACGACGACGAGGATATCTCCCGCGGCGAGCTCGCCAAGCAATTTGACCAAAACTGGGCGCGCGCGCGATGCCCCAGAACCGTGCTCCTGATAGATGCGGTCGCAGCCGGCAGCTCGCAGCTCATCGATCTGGGCATCGTGGATCTGGCCGTCTGTCGAGACGCGGGCGTAGCCGATCAGCCGTCTTTGAGGCTGTTGGACGCTAACTGTTAGTCGCTTTGCCATCGCGCTTTCACCGGCCTCATCTCAAGCTGGTTTGTACAGATAAGAAATGCGTGAGGAATTGCTCAGTTGCAAGCGTGTTTTATGTACTGAATAGCGGACCGCCAGACTCAAATCGGTGCCCGGGGCGAGCAACGGCGCATCCATATAGGCAAACGCGCGTCAACGGGCTTCTGCGGCTGAAATGCAGTTGTCATTATCGCCCAAACTCTGGAATGGGCGGGCAATTCGGCCCGGCGGCTCTCTGCGGGATTTGAGCGTGAGCCTGGGTCGACGCTGATGGCGCTGATGCGGCACTCGCCAAGTCTCAAGGCCTCTTGAATGCGGAATTGAGCGTTCGCATTTGGGGTGGTGGCGTAGTGTCAATAATTGCGCAATTCATGTTATTGTGCGATGCTTGTGAGCAAACGGAGGTGTGACATGAACGTTTCCATTGGTGACCGTTGGGAAGCCTTTGTATCCAACATCGTGAAGGACGGCCGTTACGGTTCGGCCAGCGAAGTCGTGCGTGAAGGATTGCGGCTGGTCGAGGAGCGCGAGCAGAAGTTGAGGGCTCTGACCAGCCTGCTCAACAAGTCGATCGCCGATGGCGGCGAAGCATCCGTCGCAGATATTGACGCGGCGCTGGAAGCCAAGGCCGCTCAACTGACCAAGGAAGGCTTCTAAGGGTGCCGCAGCTTCGTATGCTGCCTTCGGCACTCACAGACCTGGTCAATATTCTCGAATACATCACTCGACAGAGCGGTAGTTTGATGGCGGGACGTCGGTTTGTGGGAGAACTTCGGCAAAAATGCCGGACACTGGCCGATCTTCCCGGCACCCTCGGCCGAGCAAGGCCGGAATTGCGCCTCGATATACGCAGCGCGGCGTTCAAAGGATACGTCATCTTTTTCCGGTACGCCGACGAACGTTTTGAGGTCGTCAATATCATCGAGGGGCATCGCGATATCGATGAGTTGTTTTCCGCGGTCGACGCGAACGAATAGCACCCACGCCCCCGCTAGCCTGACTGCCGATTGCCGCTACCAAGGATGAGCGAGCGAGGGGCGCTAGGTAACCAACCGCGCCGCTCGTCCCAGCTTACGCTTGGCGTCGTTGTAGTAGCGGGCGGCCTGCGTCACGGTTTTGTGCAACGACTGCTGCATCGCTTCCGGAAGGGGAATGCCACGATTGGCGGCTTCAGTCAGATAACCTGATCGCAGTCCATGCGCCGAGAACAGGGTCGGGTCGAGACTGACCTGCTTACACCGGTTTTTGAGGATCAGATTGACCGACTGCGGCGTCAGCGCACGGCGATCAATGTTCGCCCACTGGTCAATCGGGCGAAACACCGTACCCTCTTTGATATTGGCTTCCTCGAGCCACCGTTTTAATGCGGTCACCGGTCGGCCGATCAGCAGTACATGTTCGTCGTCATCGCTGGTGGTCGTCTTCGTCCGACCCAGTCGGATGGCGAGGAAGGGAAGGGGAGGGGAGTGCGGGATCGATGGATCCGCCAGCACGGGATCCTCGTCGGTCAGATCCTCCACACGCAGCGCCGCCACTTCCGACCGGCGACGGCCGCCGGAGGCGAACGCGGTCAGCAGCAAGGCGCGGTCGCGCAGATCGACTAAGCGTTCACCCGCGCAGGCGTCAAGCAGCTTCGCCAGGGTGTCGCCGGTCACCGCCATTTTGCTCGTGCGTTGCCGCGGGCGGGCGCTGGCACGGACGGCAAGCCGCAGCGCCGATTTTAAGCGAGGGACCGTCGAAGGCGCCTGTCAGGCCGCGCCAACGGGTCAGGATCGACCAACTCGTCAGTCGGCGCCGTACCGTCTCCGGCGCATGCGGCCCGTCGGCGCGCAAAAGCCGCTGGGAACGCAGGCCGCTTTCCACCTCCACAGGCATGCCGTGGTTCGCATCCTCGGCGCGCTTGGTCGGATCCCACAGGTGATGGGCAACGAACTTCAAAAGCAGGCTCTCCGGCGCCGGCCAGGGGAGGGGGGTGTCGGTGGCGAGCTGACACCAGGTTTCGAGATAGCCGAGATCGGAGGTAAGCGCCCTCAGCGTGTTGTCACCCATGCCTTCGCTGGCAAGGTGCTTGAGCGTGGCGACGTCGTCATCCGTTAACAGGGTGGCGATCTGGTCACGCCGATCAAACGATAGGATGGCGTCGAGTGCGTCCAGTTCTTCGGCACGCCGGTGGACGGCTTCGGAAAGTGTCTTTTTTGCCAATTCGGAGGCTCCGCAAGTCTGTAGCTCTTGCGGAATTTTGGGCGATTTGCGACTCCAACGCTATCACAATCGATACCTGAAACCTATCGATAGTGATGGAGTCCAAGGACTGCCGCCTGGATCACGGAAGCAAATGCGCAGTTCTAATACATATGGTTAATTTCATGCTAAATTTAACGCGGCGCGTAGATCGTGTCCCGCGGGGTGGTGTAGCTGGCGGCATTGGTCGCCGTGCTCTCCGGCATGGGCCGGGCTGATCAGCGCGCCACTGCTGGCAGGCTGATCATGGGATCATCGCTCATCTGGCTGATCGTTTCCAGCGTCATGTATCTGGCGCGCTGCACAGCCCATTCGTCGTTCTGCTCGAGAAGGATCGCACCGACGAGGCGCACGATCGCATCGTCGTTGGGGAAGATGCCGACGACCTCGGTTCGTCGCTTAATTTCGCCGTTGAGACGCTCGATCGGATTCGTCGAGTGAAGCTTGGCACGATGTTCCTTCGGGAAAGTCATGTAAGCCAGTACGTCGGGCTCGGCCGCGTCCATGATTGTTGCCAGCTTCGGCACCTTCGGCCGGATCTGGTCGGCAACGGCTCGCCATTGTAGGGACGCTGTCTCGGGCGACTCCTGAGCGAAAGCGGTGGCGATGAAGGCCGAGACGACCCTGCGCCCGCTCTTGCCGGCGTGGGCCAGCACGTTCCTCATGAAGTGGACGCGGCACCTCTGCCATGTCGCGCACAGCACCTTGGTGACGGCCGCCTTGATGCCTTCGTGGGCATCGGAGACGACAAGCTTGACGCCACGCAGGCCGCGACGTGTCAGCTTGCGCAGGAACTCCGTCCAGATTGGCTCGGCTTCCGATGTGCCAATCTCCATGCCCAGAACCTCGCGCCGGCCGTCCGCATTGACGCCGACGGCGATGATGACGGCGACCGAGACGATCCGCCCGCCGCGGCGGACCTTCACGTAAGTGGCGTCGATCCACAGGTAGGGCCAATCGCCCTCGATCGGCCGCTCGAGGAAGGCCTTCACCTTGCCGTCGATCTCCTCGCACAGCCGCGAGACCTGGCTTTTGGAGATACCGCTCATGCCCACTGCCTTGACCAAGTCGTCGACCGAGCGCGTCGATATGCCTTGGATATAGGCTTCCTGGATGACGGCAGTCAGCGCCTTCTCGGCCATGCGGCGGGGTTCGAGGAAGCCTGGAAAGTAGGAGCCCTTCCTGAGCTTGGGGATGCGCAGCTCGACCGTACCGGCCCGCGTCTCCCAGTCCCTGTCGCGGTATCCGTTACGCTGGGCCAGCCGCAACGGGTCCTTCTCGCCATAGGCGGCGCCGGTGGCTGCGCCCACCTCCATTTCCATCAGCCGCTCGGCGGCAAGCCGATCATCTCCCGCAGCAGATCGGCATCAGGGGTCTTCTCCACGAGCGTGCGCAGGTTCATCATGTCGTCGGTCATCGGTGGTCCTTCCATCGGACTTCCTTCAACTGGGCTGATTGGCGAGGTATGGGGGCTTGGTGGGCTCCCGGAGAACGTCGGATTGGCGAGTGTTCGCCCGAGCCAATCAGCCAGACGCCTCAGGAATCGCATGTCTATGCGTTGCCCTCATTCAGATCTCATCCCCCTGCTCCTCGTCCCTTCGGGATAACGATAAACTAGGAAGGTATACTATCCAGAAGAGAACGAACACGCGCGGCGAGTTCAGCGAATGTGAAGGGCTTTCCGACCATCTGGACGCCTGGCTCCAGACGGCCGTTGTGGATCACGGCGTTTCGCGTGTAGCCCGTCGTGAACAATACGTGCAGGTCAGGGCGGCGGCGCTGCGCTTCCCGCGCAAGTTCCCGACCGTCCATTCCGTCGGGAAGAACAACGTCGGTGAACAGCAGCGCCACATCCGTATCGGCCTGAAGGATCTCCAAAGCGCGCCGACCATTGCTTGCCTCCAGCACGCGGTAACCAAGTTCCTGCAGCACGCCAACGCAGTAGGCACGCAGATCATCGTGGTCCTCGACCACCAGGACCGTCTCGGACCCGCCGTCCACGCTGCACTCACTGGTCAACTTGGGATCCGCGTCCACATCCTCGTTCGTCGCGCGCGGCAGGTAAAGTTTGACGGTGGTACCGTGACCAAGCTCCGAGTAAATCCGAACATGCCCTCCCGACTGTCGGATGAAGCCGTAGACCTGGCTCAAACCGAGCCCTGTTCCCTTGCCAACTTCCTTGGTAGTGAAAAAGGGTTCGAAAACACGGTCGATGGTTTCGGGAGACATCCCGGTTCCGGTGTCTGACACGGCGATCAGCACATATTGCCCAGGCTTCACGGGCTCGGTGAGTGCCGCGACATAGGCTTCGTCCAGCGAGGCGTTGGCCGTTTCGATAGTAAGTCGGCCACCTTCCGGCATCGCATCGCGGGCATTGACCGCCAGATTGATCAGCGCGTTTTCAAGCTCGCCTGGATCTGCGAATGTCTGCCATAATCCGCCGGCGGAGACGGTCTCGAAGGCGATTGTTTCCCCCAGCGTCCTCTGCAGCAGATCCGCGACACCGGAGATAAGCCTGTTTGCTTCGAGCTTCTGCGGGGCCAGGGTCTGCTGGCGTGAAAAAGCGAGAAGACGCGCCGTGAGCGTTGCGGCGCGCTCGGCACCATGATGCGCCATATCACGGGACCGGCGCATCCTTGCGAGATCCATCTCACCAGGAGGGCGATCAAGTTGCCGGCCGATGGTGTCGAGGCCACCGACGATGACGGTCAGCAGATTGTTGAAATCATGCGCAACGCCGCCCGTGAGTTGCCCAACGATCTCCATCTTCTGGCTTTGCCGAAGGGCCTCCTCCGTCTTCATCCGCTGCGCGACTTCTTCCGCCACGCGTTCCTCAAGGCGGGCGTTCAATTCCTGAAGCGCGTCGCTCGCGGCCCGCGCTTGACGTTGGGCGTCCAATAATTCCTGCTCATAGCGCCGGCGATCCACGGCATTGAATACCGTGATCCGGATGAATAACAGCTCGCCTTGCTCATCGCGCCGTTCAGCGGCGTTGACGAGCACCGGCAAGCGCTCTTTTGACTGTTTGACAAATTCGAGGGCCACCTCGTTGAAGTGGCCCTGCATGCGAAGCAACGGAGCAAAATGAGTTTCGTAATAGACGGCCGGCGACATTGAGCAAGTCGTGAAAGGACCGCCCTTTCAGTTCAACGCTGCTGTACCCGGTCCATGTCGCGACGGTGGCGTTTGCCCGCAAAATGCGGCCGTTCGGCTCCAGCGAGAGATAGCCGCAGGGGGCGTGTTCGAACAGGTCTTCGAAATCGTCCGCTTCGCCAGAGCGGTTCAACTGGTTGGGTTGTGAAGTTGGAGGATCCCTAGACAAATTCGCGGATCGCTTTGATCACTGCATCCGGCGCACTTAGATTGGGACAGTGGCCAGTCGCGTCCAGAATGACGAGCTTGCTGTTGGATAGCTGCTCGTGAACATATTCGCCCACACCGACCGGCGCGATGACGTCCTCCTTGCACTGCAACACGAGCGCCCGCGCCTGGAGACCCTGGAGATCCTCCCGGTTGTCTGACATGAAGGTTGTCCGGGCAAAATGTTTGGCGATCTCGGGATCGGTCCGGCAAAAGCTGTTGGTCAGTTCCTCGCCCAACTCGGGCCTGTCGGGATTCCCCATGATCGCCGGCGCCATGGCCGCGGACCACCCCATATGATTGCTGTCGAGAAAATCGAGCAATTCCTCGATCTGTTCCGCGCTGAAGCCGCCCGTGTAGCCGTCATCGTCTATGTAGCGGGGTGATGGCCCGACAAGCACGAGACTCTCGAAAAGCTCCGGAGCCATTTTGGCGGCCAGAACTCCGGTCATGGCGCTCACCGAATGCCCTACGAATACCCCACCCTTGATATCAAGTGCGTGCCCTAGCTCGACGATATCATCGGCGTAGCCCTGCAGGTCGCTGTATTTTGCCGGGGAGAACGCTGAAAGATCCGATCCACCCGCACCGACGTTATCGAAAAGGACCGTGCGGAAACTGTCTTCGAACGCCGGGGCAACGAAGCGCCACATATTCTGGTCGCAGCCAAATCCATGAGCGAACACCATCGACCGGCTTCCGTTTCCCGCGAGTTTCACATTATTCCGGACAAGAACTGACAAATTTGATCCTTTGGTCCATGGGGGAGCGCTGTTACGTCCACCTTATGGTATTTGGAACAGACTGGCGATGGCTGGTGACGTATTCGCATTGGTTGCCTCAGTTGGGGCAATTTCTCGTCCAGTCTGTAGAGCCAAGCTGCGGTCGCGGAAAAGCGACCCTCATGGAACTTATCGGGTGGCAGAGCGTTCTGTGGGGTTGATCGTGACGCCCAAGGAATTGGGAGCTTAGATAAAATCCCGTTGGAGGCATGCACCATCGGCAGGAACCAGGGGCAAAGCATGTCAAACGTCGAAGCGTTCCCGGGGAGGGGTAGGCGGTCTCGGACAGAGCTCGAGAGCCTGATGTCCGCTTCGCCGGCGACACTCGATGCGATCCCGGGAGCGGTCTATCTCTGTGACAAAGACGGTTGGCTGGTCCGCTACAACAGCGAAGCGGCAGACCTGTGGGGCAGGAAGCCACCCGTGGGCGTCAACGGCACTCGCCTATGTGGGTCTCACCGTCTTTTTCTGATCGATGGCACACCGCTGGCGGTTGACGACTGCCCCATGGCGGCTGCCGTTTACGGTGGTGTGGTCACGCGCAACGCCGAAGTCATTATGGAACGGCCTGACGGTTCGCGGTTCGTTGCTCTGGTCAACATTCGCCCGCTCAAGGACCCCGAAGGCCGGATCGAAGGCGCGATCAATTGCTTTCAGGACATCTCAGCTTACCAAGCCGTTTCGCAAGAGCTGCAACACAGGAATGAGGAGCTGGAAGACTTCTTCAACAACAGCGCGGTGGGTCTTCATATCGTCAGCGGCGAAGGCATCATCCTGCGCGCCAACCAAGCTGAACTATCTCTCCTGGGCTATCAGGCCGAAGAGTATGTTGGACGCCACATCGCTGAGTTCCACGCAGACGCGCCTGTTATCGGCGACATTCTGCAGCGTCTTTCGCGAGGGGAAAAGCTGGAGGGTTATCCCGCCCGCCTTCGCGCCAAAGACGGTTCGATACGACATGTCGTAATCACGTCGAATGGACGTTTTTCGAACGACAAGCTGGTCAACACCCGCTGCTTTACGGTCGACGTCTCTGGCGTGCACGCAGCGGAGGCTGCACGGCGCGAAAGCGAAGAGCGCCTGACGGCTACCTATGAGGCTGCCACAATCGGTATCGCGGAGGCGGGGCCCGACGGACGTTTAATGCGGGTCAATGATGCGATCTGTAAGATGCTCGGCCGCAGCCGCGAGCAGCTGCTTTCGATGACCTTCTACGATTACACCCACCCGGACGAAGTGAGTGCCGATGCGGCCCTCTACCAGCGCCAGGTCGCAGGAGAACTCGATCGGTATGTCCTGCGCAAGAGGGCCTTGAAGGCGGACGGGACGATCGTCTTTCTCGACATACACAGTTCCTCGGTTCGCGATACAGAGGGCTTCCGCTATGGCGTAAGGATTATCCAGGACGTCACTGAGGCACAGCATCTGGAGGACCGCTTGCGCGAGGGCGAACGCCATCTGCGCGACCTGCTCGAGGCACTTCCCGCCGCCGTGTACACCACCGATGCTGAAGGACGTATCACCTTCTTCAATCGCGCAGCAGTCGACATGGCCGGACGCGCGCCCCAGCAAGGCGACAAATGGTGCGTCACCTGGCGACTGTTCAACCCGGATGGATCTCCGCTCCCGCATGATGAGTGCCCGATGGCGATCGCGCTGAAGGAGGATCGGCCAGTTCGTGGGGCAGAGGCCATTGCAGAGCGACCGGATGGGAGCCGGGTGCCGTTCATCCCCTATCCGACGCCCCTTCACGATGCCGACGGCAGGCTTGTCGGCGCGATCAATATGCTGGTCGATATTACAGAGCGGAAGCTGGCCGAGAACCGGCAGAAGACACTGATCGATGAGCTCAACCATCGTGTGAAGAACACGCTGGCGACGGTGCAATCGCTGGCCGCTCAAACTGCGCGGCATGCAGTGAGCGCCCCGGACCTTTATGAGAAGCTTGAAGCGCGGTTGCTGGCGTTGTCGCGCGCGCACGATCTGCTAACGCGCCGGCATTGGGAGAATGCGCCGCTCAAGGACCTCGTGAAGGAGATTGTCTCGCCGTTAAATGATGGGGGGGCAGAGCGCCTCCGTATTGAGGGCCCCTCGATTCACGTCAGCACTCGGGAGGCACTCAACCTGACGATGGTGCTCAACGAACTGGCGACAAACGCGGTCAAATATGGCGCCTTGGCGATCGAGGGGGGCAACGTCGACCTGAATTGGGCGATCGAGCGTCAGGGCGATACCACACAACTTCTTCTCACCTGGCGAGAAGTCGGCGGCCCAGCCGTTACACCGCCGACGCGGCGTGGGCTTGGAAGCCGCTTGATGGAGCGCTGTATCGAACGAGATCTCGGTGGCGAGCTCGATCTGGCGTACTTTCCCGAAGGCCTTGTTTGCGGGATATCGATCCCTTTTGCACTGGAGACCGCATGACTGAACTGGCTGGTCTAAAAGTGCTCGTTGTCGAAGACGAGGCAATGGTTGCCATGCTGATCGAAGACATGCTGGAGGACCTCGGCTGCACGGTCGTCGGTTCAATCGCATCGCTTGCCAAGGCGTGTGATGCCGCCGCCACCGCCGATATGGACGTGGCCATGCTCGACATGAACATCGCCGGGCAAAAAGTTTTCCCCGTGGCGGATATCCTGCGGGAGCGTCGAATTCCCTTTCTGTTCAGCAGCGGATACGGTGAGGCCGGTTTGCCCGCGGAATATTTAGCGAGTCAGGTCGTGCCGAAGCCGTTTTCTCAGGAGAGCCTGAAGGAAAAACTGGTCCTGGCCTTGCAAGGCAAAGATACCCCGGCATAATAACGTCGGTCGCCTTATTTGGTGGGCCCTCAAAGCCGCGCTTGTTCGGCAGCTTTCGCTGGCAGGTGAAAAATGCCTGCCAGATTGCCAGCGTGTCCTCGAAGATTGGGTAGCGATCTATTCTCGATCCAGTCGGGTCGCCCCCGACTCGATTGCCGCCAAGGCCTTTAGTATCATCGATGCCGTGAAGGGTTTCCCGATCGAGACGGTGCGCTGATCCGTTAATGATGAAACTGAATCATCACTGCCAGTCACGACGATCGGGATATCCAGGTCAATCGTGCGAATTTCACTCAGCAGCGACCGCCAATCCTTGTCTGGCATATTGGCATCAATGACGATCGCGTCGTATCTGCCTTGTGCGGCCCTCAATTTGCCGATTGCTTCAGTTGAGGTCGCCGCGGGTTCGGGATGATATCCGGCTGACGCCAGAGATTCTTCGGCAAGGACGCGCACGGACGGGTCGGCTTCGACCAGAAGTATCCGCCTGGCTTTCCCTGCATCCAGGAGATCGCGCACGCGCTCGGCCAGTTCCCGCGGGGTGAAGGGCTTGGGAAGCAACGCCACGCCGGCATCGAGCCGGCCGCCATGGACGATGGCATTTCGCGTGTACCCGCTCGTGTAGAGCACCTTGAGGTTTGGTCTCGTCCGATGAACTTCGTCGCTCAGTTCTCTGCCGGACATCCCCGGCATGACTACATCGGTGAACAGGAGGTCGACTTTTAGCGAAAGCTCCTCGAGTATGCGCAAGGCAGCCTTGCCGTCAGCCGCTTCCAGAACCGTGTAGCCGAGCTCGCGCAGCACTTCCGCGGAAAAAGCACGAACTTCCTCGTCATCCTCGACAACCAGGATCGTCTCGCCGTTGATGCCACGGCTTGCGGGGCCAGCGAAGTCAGCCGCCTCATCCGAGACGACGTCTCCCGTAAACCGCGGAAGATACATCTTGATCGTGGTCCCACGGCCTTCTTCAGAATAGACGCTCACGTGACCGCCTGACTGCTTGACGAAGCCGTAGACCTGGCTCAATCCCAAGCCCGTTCCCCGACCGACCTCCTTCGTCGTAAAAAACGGCTCGAACACACGGGCGAGGTTTTCCTTGGGCATGCCAATGCCGGTATCGCTGACCGCGACGACCACGTAGTTGCCTGGCGGGACCTCGGCATGCGCCGCCGCATAACCACTGTCGAGATGCGCGTTGGCCGTCTCGATGGTGAGCGTGCCCCCGTTCGGCATGGCGTCCCGAGCGTTGACCGCAAGGTTGATGAGCGCGTTCTCCATCTGGTTGGGATCCGCCTCTACCGGCCAAAGGCCGGGACTGGTCACGACCTCCAGTTTGACGAGTTCACCAAGCGATCTGTTGAGAAGCTCCGACATGCCGGAGACGACTTTGTCGAGGTCAAGGATCTTTGGCGCCAGCGGCTGGCGTCGCGAGAATGCAAGCAGGCGCTGGGTGAGCGTTGCGGCACGTTCGGCGCCCTTCATCGCATTCGCCATGGCGCGTCGGGCCCGCGGCGCGCCCTCCGGGTTGTCGAGCGCACGGGCAGCCATATCCATATTGCCGGTGATGATCGTCAGGAGATTATTGAAGTCGTGGGCGATCCCGCCGGTGAGCTGGCCGACCGCCTCCATTTTCTGCGACTGGCGCAGTTGCTCCTCGACCGCGCGCTTTTCCGTCAGATCGCGGGTGATCTTCGCGAATCCGATGATCTCGCCACTCTCATCCCGGATCGCGTCAACGACCACGCTTGCCCAGAATTCGGTTCCGTCCTTGCGGACGCGCCAGCCTTCCGCTTCGAATTTGCCGGTCCGGGTTGCTGTATCGAGCGTGCGGGCGGGCATGCCTGCCTCGCGGTCTCGCTCGGCATAGAATGTGGAGAAGTGCTGCCCGATGATTTCGCTGGCGGAATAGCCTTTGATCCGCTGCGCACCCGCGTTCCAGTTGGTGATGATGCCTTGCGGGTCGAGCATGTAAATCGCGTAGTCCGTGACGCCGTCGACAAGTATGCGAAAGCGCCGTTCAGTCTCTTCCAGCCGGTCGAAAGCGGCCTGGATCTCGCGCGTACGCTCCGCGATGCGGCACTCCAGCGTGGCGTTCAGGTCCTTGAGCGCTGCCTCGGCCTCTCGCTGCTCTGTGATGTCCGTGTGGACGCCGACCCATTGCTCAATCTGGCCGTTATCATCCATGACCGGTACAGCGCGAATGCTATAGTTGCGCCACACTCCGTCGCGGCGCTGCAGCCGGTGCTCGAACACAAACGGTCGTTTGGTTGCAACCGACGCATTCCACGCATCGACGGTCGGCTGCGCGTCATCAGGATGAACCCGCCTGGCCCACCCATAGCCTTCATACTCTTCCTGGGTTTGACCCGTAAGTGCGGTCCATCCAGGCTGCTCACCTTCCATGCGGCCCTCAGGCGTGTTCGTCCAGAGGATACCCTGGACCGCCTCGACCGCGGCTCGAAAACGTCGGTTGCTTACGCGGAGCTCCGCTTCTACGGACCGGCGCGCTTCCAGTTCCTGCAAGGAAAGACGGTTCAGACGCGCATTGTCGATCGCCGTGGCCGCATGGCCAGCAATTCCCAGCACGATATTTTCGTGCTCCTGCCCGAACTGCCCCTCAAGCCGGTGGCCGAAGAACAGCCCGCCATGTACCTCGCCCGACCGGGAGACGACAGGCACTGCCAGATAGCTCGCCACCGGCAGATGGCCATCGGGCATTCCTTTCCAGGGGCTGTTCTGTCCATAGCGAGGGTCCAGCCGGATATTGTCGGAGCGGACGACCCCATTCCCGGCAAAGGTAGGCGCGAAAACGGCGGTGTTGCGCGGATGCGGAAATTGGGAGAAAGCTTCGCGGGGAACGCCGGAGAGGCTGTAGAGCATGTAGCTCTCGCCTTGGTCGTTGACCTGGTTGTAGAAGAAGGCTCCGAAATTCGCGCCGGTCAGTTCGACGCCCGCGTCTGTCACCATCTGGACGATGCGGTCAAGCTCGCGCTCCGCCGCGACTTGGGCGCCGACCCGATTGACGATCTCGAACGAGTTTTGCAGTTGGAGATTACCGATTGCCGAGCCGACGAAACCCGACAGCATCCCGAGCATCGATACCGCCTGCGGATCGGGCTGACCAACGGTTTGCCAATAGGCACCTATTGCCGACTTGGATCCGCCCGCCACGACAGGGAAAATCGCCATGCTCCTGACGAAAGTCGAACTGTACGCAGCTTGTGGCACCCGTTCGTCAGCTCGGATGTCTGCGATGATTGCTGGTTCGTCATGTAGCATCACCCAGCCGGAGACGCACTCCGCCAGCTTGAACCTTTGCCCTTGCCATAACGGCTCGATCGCATCCTCGGCGATATAATGGCATTCGTCGCCCTCAGCGCGGACAAAGGAGATGCCGTCCGCTCCGACGATCTCGCGCGAAGCGGAGCGCACGATCTCAACGACCTGATCGAGATCGCGCGCCCGCGCGAGGCGGTCGGCGACGTCCAACAAGGCAAGCAGTTCTTCTGTTTTTGATCCCGGGCTCATAAATTCCGAATATCACCAAAGCTCTGGCATTGCGCAATGCGTGCGTACGGTTTCGGCAATAAATTCACATGATTAAGTAAGCTCCGGGCTTGAGGGACGGCAAGGCGCCGCCGAAATCTCCATTTCTCGACAAGTGCAACCGTTCTTCGCCATGCGGTCGTTGTGAGGACGCCACAAATTTGTTACGGTCCCCGATGCTAGTTTGTACGCCGGGGCGGCCCCAATCCCTCCTGGCCGGATCAGGTATATTCATTCGACAGCGGTGCGCCTGACGATTGATTGTGGCACCAGATCTAGAGTTGTTGAAAAGCCGAAGTAATATCCCTGCAACTCGCTGCAACCCTCCTCGGTCAGAACCGCCATTGCTCGTTGATTTCGACGCCCTTTGCCAAAAAACCTTCTTGCCAAACCGGGGGCATCCACATACGCCCCGCCGCGATCCGTTCCACAGACTTGGAAGCTCGTCTGCGCAAGGTCGATCGCAACTATATGCACCTGTGCCATCTGCCTTCCCTCCGTGAGCGCCACCATGGCGTTAGGTAGGCATCATACGCCGATGCCGGCGGGAGGAGCATCCCCTCCATCAGTTCCCTTAGCGCAAATCCAACCTCCCTAGATTGCCTGATCCAGGTACGTCGCCGGAGCGCAATGCAGGGGCGCGCGCTTGAAGGAGTCAAGGGTTGGCAAAAGCACCGGAGCTGCTGAACTAGTTCCGTGCTCCTGTTCAGGGAACACGGAACCATTTTGAGTTATCAGGAGCACAGCCTAGGGTCAGGACTCGTTGATCAGAGCCAGAAGATGACGGTTGCGGCCAGAGCGAGGGCGGACGAAGGCGGCATTTGCGGTCAGGAATAGCGAGGTCGCATCCATCAGCTCTGAGAAGATCGCGACATCGCCGGGATTGACGCCGAGACTTGCGAAGCCCTTGACAATCGCCAGAGCTGACGCGCCACGGAAGCTGTTGTTGTAGACATCGAGCGCGCGTGTGAAGTCGAGCGCATCGTATACCTTGTTGGCGGTTTCGGCGGTCGGGGCGCCATCCTTGAACTCCAGTGTCCCGATACGCGTTTGCACCGCATCGGGTGCGCCAAGCGATAGCACGGTCTCGGGTGCTACCTGTGCAACGGCAGCGCCTGAAGACAGGGCGGAGGCAGCAATTAGTATGGTCAAAGTCGATTTCAGACAGCGATTCATGATTTTCCCTCGTCCCAAACGCACTGCGCGGAAATCTCAACCATTGCTAGAACGGTGTCCAGATGAAAACTTCTCGCAGTCTCCTCTTCGTGGTCGGAAAGGTGCTGCCCTGACGACATACGATGGATGCAGATCGCGCTTCTCAACGGGTGACCGCAAGTTCGTATCCCATCACGACGCGAGGATCGAACCGCGTGACTGTTGGCTTGTCACCACTCATGTAATTGCTCCGCGGCTCGACTAGGCGATCTCGGTGCAGACGAAGTGCCGATCGGATAAGTGGCCTTGAGCGCGTCGAGGACCGCAAGTCACAGCCACAGGGTTCGGTCCGAAGGGCAAGCGGCCCCTGATTAGTTCCTGGCGGCTTTCACGTGGATAAAGAAATGGCGCAGAGAGCGGGGACCGGGGTCGGCATAGCGCCAATCGGCTCCTTCCGGGGGTAAAGGGAGCTTGGCCGAGACGTCGGGGTTGGGCTCAGTAGGAGGGCGTTGAACCTGGTGTGAAAAAGGTTCCGGCAACAAAACAAAAATAGGCCACGCCAGTTGGCAGGCCACGCACGTGGGCAGGGCCGCCGTTGCGAAGCCTAGTTCCGCTTGCAGTGACAGGGTTCAGCGTCGTCTACGAGGAGCCAATCGGAAATGCGGGTGAGGTCGAGCGAATACTCGTTGTCGAATCGTCGCAATATAAGTCTGCCGCCGTCACGCCCTATCAAAGCGCCCACAAAACAGCGTATTCGATCCGCTTCGTCTACCACTTCGAACACGTATCTCAATGGAACAATCCATTAAATTTGGAGCAATACAGATAGTATTGATCGGATATCTTGAACGAGGCTTACGCGGCGGCGTGACAGATTTTACTCTGGAAGCACTTGTTGCACTGTCGCTACTACCGTCAGCACCGCTGTTTTGGTGGTGCCGCGGCTACGTTGCCGCACCGCCAGAGGCGCGTGTATAGTTCAACAGATGGCTCCAGAGATTATCACCTCGGAGACGAACCTCCTCAGGAGATCGGGATCGAAGTGGTTCCTGGAGCGGAGCATGACATCCGTTGCTTCCGCTTGTGAAAGGGCCGGTTTGTAAGGCCGTACACTTGTCAGTGCGTCGTAAACATCGCAAATCGACGCGATCCGTGCGGGATAGGGTATTTGCTCACCCGCCAGGCCACGGGGATACCCTGAACCATCGAACTTTTCATGATGATAGAGGCAGATGTCGAGCACCGGAGCGGGAATTTCCGCAGTGTTCGCCAGGAGTTGATAGCCCCGTTCCGGGTGCGTGCGAATGACTGCAAATTCGGGTGGGGAAAGCTGGCCAGCTTTCCGCAGCAACGCCACGGGGAGCGTCATCTTTCCCAAGTCATGAACAAGACCGCCAAGTCCGAGATGCCGAACAGGCCCATCCTCTAGCCCAAGGGTGCGGCCGAAGGTGATCATCAAGGCGCTGACCGCCAGGCAATGAATGAAGGTCTCTTCGTCCGCACGTTTAAGTTTCGCGACGCCGATCAGTGCGCCAGGATTCGTCGTGGTTTCGACCATAAGCTGTTCGACCGCCTGGGTGGCGGCATCGAGCTTGAAAACGCCCTCCATCCGGGCGCTAGACAAGACCTGGCGGATGTGCGGTCTCGTTTCCTCGATTGTCTTTCTGGCCAGGGCAATTTCCGCGACAGTGAACTTAGTTGCGAGGTGGGTTTCGAACCTGGTGGTGTCGAATACGTTCGACCGTTGAGTGTCACGATCGACATCTAAGCCTTTCCGGGTATCGATGATGACGCTCATCGCGTGGCTTTTGAGCATGCGATCAAGGTCTTTAGTCGACGACACCAGAAATCGTCCAGACCGCCGGGGTAGCTGATGTGCCGGTCCTTCCAATTCTTCGATAAACATACCCACGCGAACTTGATGAAGCCGGATTCTTTTTCTCATTGCCCCCGCCCGAACACAAGATTGCAACCGGCAATATATCTAGGAGCATTGTCTTAATAACATTCTATCGAACTTGCCGCTGCCTTTTGCTTGCCGTCACTGTCGTACAACTAGGACGGATTTCGATCCCGCGGGCGCGGAACAGGTGGTGACAGCTGGGTCGCGAAGGTTAATCGGTTCTACCGGATCGTCCGGGGGCTAACGTTCGCCAGCATCGCCAGGACATCGTCTTCCAGCCGCTGGCAGAGATCTTCGTATTCCTCGATAAGGTCTGGGTCAGAGACCGGCTGTCCACGGAGCTCATCACGCTTCACTGCGGCCATGCCGTAAGCCTCTAGGAGATCGGTGAGCGCCAGAAGGTTCGTATCGGAAATCTGTCTCCGATGCCGTGGTAAACGCATCATGATACGGGCTCTGCCGGCCTTGTGGAAATCCATAGCTGCTGTCTCGGACACTGTTGGAGACAGTCTCCCTCAATAGCGACTATGGGACAAGCAGGTTCAACGGTGGCCAAATATTACTTCGCGCCAAGTGTTCCAGGGCGGCAGTGTGACGCCGGCAGGAATGTGCCCTCTAAACGGGGTTGACCTTCAAGAGCCGCGTGCGAGCGCTGCCGATTGTTCCAATGAGATCGCGTGGCGGAGCGGATCCGCATGGCGATGCGCAAGGCGCCACTGCCCGTGCTCCCGACGATAGACCAGGGTCACACGCAACGCCCAGTCCTGAGCGGGCAGGTCGCCGACTTCGACACGAGCGTATTCGATCAAGGCGAGTACGATCATGTCGGTGCCAGAATAGGTCTGGACGACCTCTTGTTTCAGCGTTCCATTGCGGAAAAAATGGCTGATTTCCTCCCAGGTTTCTTCGGTAATATCAGGCTCACGCGACGGCCTACCGCCGAAGGGAGACATCAGCGTGAAATCCTCCGTAAGTGGGACGAACTGCCGATAGGTGGCCACATCGCCACGCATCAGTGCTGCGTTGGCCTCTTGCGACAGGCGGGCGAGGCGGCAGGCTTGCGCACCGGTTTCTCCCTCGATGAGCCCCGTGGTTGGCGCGTGATCGTTCGCAGTGTTAGTCAAAACCGGCAACAGTGACTTTGACATAATAGGCTCCTTTCCGAGCGAGAGGCTGAGCGACTTCAGAAGTGCCTCATTGATGTTGCTGAAGCCAATGATATGATTTCAGCAATATGCTGAGTGAAATCGATCTTTCTCGCGCCGACCTCAATCTTCTCGTGCTTTTCGAAATGGTCTACGAGGAGGGGCATGTCGGCCGTGCTGCCGAGCGGCTGAATGTTTCGCCGTCAGCGGTCAGCCATGGGCTTGGACGACTGCGGCGGATGCTGAACGATCCGCTTTTCCTGAGGACGCCCAAAGGCGTGATAGCGACGGCCCGCGCTGAAGAACTGGCAGAACCGATCGCCGAGATCCTTGCTCGCACGCGAAATGTCATAGCGATGGCCGAGCCATTCGATGCAGCGACGTCGAGGCGGCGCTTCACGATCGGGGCTCCGGACGGCGTTTCGGCTGTGTTCCTGCCTTCTCTGCTTGCCGCTTTGAAGAGAACGGCGCCACTTGTCGATCTCAGCATAAGGCAGCTGTTGCCGGAGCAGCGAGAAAGCTCGCCCGCACGGGCGTGGCGCAACGCGCTAGTAGCCCTTGAGGCTCACGTCATGGACATCGCGGTCGTGCCCGTCGATGAGGTTCCCGCTCGCTTTCATGCGGTGCCTCTCTACGACGAAGATTTCGTTATCGCCATGCGCGCAGACCATCCGTTCGGAATGAATCCGACGCTGGAGCGTTATGTGGAAATGCGGCATCTCGTGGTTTCGTTAGCCGGCGATCCACACGGATTCGTCGATACGGTGCTTGTGCAGCAGGGGCAGACGAGACGGACGGCCATAACGGTCCCGAACTTCATGTTCGCGCTCGCGGTAGCTGCTGAAAGCGAGCTGCTCGTCGCAATCCCACGGCGCTTCGCAGCAATCTACGCTCATCGCTTCAACCTCGTGACCGTCGATGCCCCCTTGCGACTGCCGCGGTTCAGGCTGAATGCTGTTGCTCCGAGAGCCGCGACGATGGATGCCGGATTGAGTTGGCTGTTAGGGATGCTCGTATCGGCCAACGAGCTTGAACATCCGCTTTGAAGGGCCTGACGGGCGCGTGTCGTGTTCATGTGACGCGAAGCGAGACAATTTGGACAGCTTTTATATCCGGCCAGCGGTATTTTTCCGTTCGATGTCTTCCACGGATGCTCGCGAGCGGGCCGATTTCGTGTGCACAGGCGAGGCCCGTCGCCGTCAATGAGCGCCAGGCCTCTCACCGCCTCCTCCCCGTCCGAAGACGGCTGGTGCTCGCTATCACAAGGATCCCTGCACCTCCATTGGCCCATCTGGGCCCTGTGGCTTTCGAGGATATGGCGACGAACCTTCAGGAATCTCGACGAATTGCTTGACAGGTCCGCAGATCGCTCAAGTGCAAGGCAAGGCGTTCGCGAGAACTTGATTGCGGAGGTCGCCGAAGTGTTCCGGCCAATCGACTGTGGAAGCGATCGCGACGGCACGCTTGAAACTGAGTGACGCGTTTGTTCATGAATTTGCAGGTTTGGGCTGCAAAAGCGTGCCCCCAGATCGGGGGCAGTTTCTGTTCTTGTCTTTTCGACCGTTTCTAGGCAGACCATCAGGTCTGCTCAGTGGAGCGATTTAGTCGTCGCAATACCGCTTGCGCGTGCGGCTTGGCTCTCAAAAAGAGATCCCTCTCGCCACATGGCAGCTTCGAACAGTGCCGTTTCTTCTCGATTGCCTGCCCGAAACTCGTTCATCAGGTAGTGGGCAAGAAGGTCCGCGCGCGCGGCATCGGATGCGAAAGGAGATATCACTGCGTGGCGCGCTCGATTAGCTGCCATAGATCGCATGTGCTTATTGGAACGGGACATAAATGGGCGCGAACACATGCGAGGCTGTAATCGGCGTCGGGCGACCTTAGCTGTCACCCGCCCTTTGCTTCCACTCTGTAACATCGTGAGCTACAGCCCTCGGAGGCAGTATCGCCCGTTAACAATGCCGGACCGGTTGAGAGAAAGTCGATCAGCACCGAATGCCTCCTGTCGGGCGGGCGCGATGATGGCGTCTATGACCGACATGGAGGCGCAATGCTGCCGTTCACAGACTTAAGCGTGGACGTCGCCTTAGGGACGGACAGGATCCTGCTCCCACGAACCCTGCACGGCTTGTTGCTGTGATGTTCACCTTCGGGAGATCCTAACTGAAGTGCAACACGCCGGTTTTCAGGGTAGGGGTTCAGCCTCCCTCTTGCAAATGTGCCCGGAACACTTCGGCGGGTGTTCTGTAGTCGAGGCACTTTCTCGGCTGGTCGTTGAGATGGCGAGCAAGCTGGATGAGCTTGCGTTGCGACACGTCTGCAAGGTCGGTATCGCCTGGCATGTATCGACGGATGCGCTTGTTGATGTTTTCCACGGCACCTTTCTGCCACGGCGCGCTGGGGTCACAAAACCAGCTCCGCGCGCCGATGCCATCTTCCAAAGCCCTGAAGCCGGCAAACTCCGTGCCGCGATCAAAGGTGAAACTCTGCCGGGCAAAGGCTGGCAAGGGAGAGAACGTTTCGATGATGTTGTCCATGATCGGCCGCGAGTGGCGGCTCTGGTTCTTGATCATGACGGTGTAGCGGCTCTTGCGCTCGATCAGTGAGGTTAGGTTGGCGTTGCCCAAATCACGTTGGAAGATCAACAAGTCGCCTTCCCAATGCCCAAACTGCGAACGATCACCAATGAAATCAGGACGTTGCGATATCCTGCAGTCAGCGGGAAAAGTGCCGTCGCGCGGCTTCCTCGAGCCGCGGGGGCGGCGTTTGCGGCGGCCTTCCGACAGATGCTGATAGAGCTCCAGCGCCTGATCGTCCTTGCCGTAGATGAAGCGATAGATCGTCTCGGTACAGACCCGCACGGCGCTCACGCCATCGGCGAGCAGACGACCGGCGATCTGTTGCGGGGACCAAAGCGCCTTCAGCTGCTCGATCACCAGTTCGCGCAATTGTGGGTGCCGCACAAGCTTCCTCAAACGCTGCCGCCGCTCTTTGCGGATATCGTCAGCAACGGTCGGGAAGTAACCGCTATAGTCGGGCAGCTCGCGATCGCGGAAGGTGTTGCGCCGGATCTCACGATAAATCGTCGATCGATGACGACCAACTTCGCGTGCCATTTCTTTGATCGGCAGTTTTCGTTCGACGAAGTGGAAGAGGCGGCGTCGATCGGCCAGATTCAGCTGCGAATAGCGTCGGGGCATGCCAAAATCTCCAAGGGGAAACCATTGAAATCATTGGCATGTCGCACTTCAAATTAGAATGTACCTTCTGGGCCAGGAAGATCGCATAATGTATCGACTGGAAGTCTGGCTTCGCCTACGTTGCCAGGGCCATCCGCTTGATGTGTTGGTCTGCGCTTCTATGTGCTGTCGACAACAACGAGGGAGGATGGAATTTGATCGATCAGCTTGCCGCACTAGGAGTAACATTCGATGTCATTCCACATCTTGGCGCGCTCGTGGGCGCATATTTACTGTCGCTTCCTATCGGATGGGACCGGGAAAAGGGCGAAAGAAGCGCGGGGTTGCGCACATTCCCACTCGTCGCCATAGCGAGTTGCGGATTTATACAGGCCACCGAACGCTTGACCACGGGAAGCCCGGAAGCCACAGCCCGGATCGTCGAAGGGCTGATCACTGGCATGGGGTTCATCGGAGGCGGAGCTATCCTTGTTGTCAAAGCAAGCGTGCGTGGAACTGCGACAGCAGCGAGCCTTTGGGCGACAGGCGCGATCGGCACCTCCGTGGGTCTCGGCGCTTACGACGTAGCAATCGTGCTCTCAGTCATGACTTTCCTCACCCTTCGCCTCAATGCCAATCTCAAACCAGACGGCCCCGAGAACAAACCGGATTGAATTGCCTTCATCCGGAGCGACAACAATTATCGCTGCCCCGTTTTACCGCGACCGCACAGGGATTCTCTGGTTCTTCCGTACAAGCGCGCCGGCATGGCAGGGGCGAGCGACGATCGTTGGCATTTTATTAAGTTTGTTGGCAAAGAGTCCAATTCACGGGCGCCCTTTCTTCGTGGGGAGCGCGGTGAGAGCCAACGAGCTTCGGAGGCGAGAATGTATCAGCGCACCGTCCTAGTGGTAGACGATGAGCCGTTGATCCGGATGACATTGGGGGATTTCCTCGCAGACGAAGGATTTGCAGTGCTAGAGGCGTCGAATGTCCTGGAGGCTGTCGCGGTGCTGGGTCGGCATCGGATCGACGCGCTGATCACCGACGTGGACATGCCCGGCGCGTTGAACGGCTTTGATCTGGTGAAACTGGTTCACAGCTACACGGCAGGTGTCGCCGTGATCGTCACTTCGGGTGGCCATACCGCGGCTGAAATCGACGGACATCGCGTCTCCTTTCTGGCGAAGCCCTACCGGATGGATGCCATTCTGGAGGAACTGGAGAAGCGGATGCCACCATTCCTGCATTCAGCGACGGCCATGAGCGGCTGACGAGCGTTTGCCAAGGCCTTGAAAGCGGGAAGCGATTGCAAGCTCTAGCCAGCGCTCACTCTTCTTTCGGAGCGGGGCTGGAAAGGTCGAGAGGTAGTTGAGAGCGAGGCCGGGGATACACAGGCCTGAACGCGTCGAGATGAACCCGAGTTTGCCGTTACACCCAACGCGGTCGGGCTGTAACTTTTCCTCTTTCCGTGCGTTTCCATCGACAACCAGGGAGGCACGCATGTCAAAGAGAGAACTGATCGATACCGGAACCGACAAGCGCTACGTCCGGCGGGACGAAGACGGCAAGTTCAAAGAATCAGTGGATGTGAGTCGATCCTTGTCCGCTGACAAACGCCAAAAGGCGAAACACGACGCAAAACCCGGGGAGGGCGACAAGGGCGATCATGAGTCCAAGTGAAAATCGCGACTTACAACGTCAACGGTGTCAACGGGCGCCTGGAAGTGCTGTTGAGTTGGCTTGAACGGGCCTCGCCTGACGTCGTGTGTTTACAGGAGTTGAAGGCCCCTGACGCCAAATTCCCCGTCAAAGCTATTGAGGCGGCAGGCTACGGTGCCATCTGGCACGGTCAGAAAGGTTGGAACGGGGTAGCAATCCTCGAAAAAGGTCGCGAACCGCTACTTATCCGTAGGGGACTTGCCGGAGACCCCGACGATTTGCATAGCCGCTACGTCGAAGCGGCTATCGACGGCATGGTGATTGGCTGTCTCTACTTGCCGAACGGCAATCCCTACCCAGGGCCAAAATTCGACTACAAGCTCGCCTGGTTCAAGCGCCTGGCGGAGTATGCTGACGAACTGCTCGCCCTGAAAGTCCCCGTCGTTCTTGCCGGCGACTACAACGTCATGCCTACCGAACTGGATGTCTACAAGCCCGAGCGATGGGTGGATGACGCGTTGTTCCGGGTAGAGGTTCGCGATGCATACCGGGAACTCGTCGAACAGGGGTGGACTGACGCACTTCGCCATCTGAACCCGGGGAAGCGGGTTTATACGTTCTGGGACTATTTCCGGAATGCATACGGCCGGGATGCAGGCTTGAGGATTGACCATTTCCTTCTCAGTCCCGGGGTTGCCGAAAGGCTCGTCAAGGCGGGCGTCGATAAGGACGTCCGAGGCTGGGAACACACCAGCGACCATGCCCCGGTTTGGATCGAACTCGCAGATGACATGCCGAAAAGAAGGAGGAGAAAATGACCAACCATACGCACTCCAGGGAATGGAAGGATGACCTCAGGCTGAAGCTGGAAGAACTCATTGATACGTTCGTAGTCGAAGGTGTCCGACAGGAAGACATCTTCGACGCCATCCGCGATCAGCTCCCAGGCCTCCGTGACGCGCTCGCGCGTGATCCCGATCCGGCTGAAGACAGTTCTTGCGGTATCCTCGACGAGCCGTCAAACGACTGGCCAAGTGCCATTTCAGGGAAAGATTGAGGCTATCGCGTCTTCGGGTTCCAGCAGAAAGCAGGATGAATGGACGCCTACATCGTTACGCTGACGGTCCTCGGCTTCGTTGTCCTCCTGACGGCGTGGCTGCCGATGGCGTTCCGGCGTCTTCCTCTCTCGCTCCCGATAGCCTGTCTCGCCATCGGCACGCTGTTGGCCTTGTCTCCCTTTCCCCTGCTGCCGCGCTTCAATCCTCTGGAAAATCGGGAGTTCACCGAACGGATGACCGAGATTGTCGTCATCGTCGCGTTGATGGGGGCGGGGCTGAAACTTGACCGTCCCTTCGGTTGGCAGCGCTGGGGGACAACCTGGCGTCTTCTAGGTTTAGCGATGCCTCTGACCATTGCCGCACTCGCTTTCCTCGGGTTTTGGATACTGGGTCTCGGCCTTGCGTCGGCGCTCCTGTTTGGAGCCTCGCTCGCGCCGACAGATCCCGTGCTCGCCAGCGACGTCCAGGTCGGACCGCCGCGGTCAGGAGAGGAGGACGAGGTTCGTTTCGCCCTGACGTCGGAGGCGGGCCTGAACGACGGGCTTGCATTTCCGTTCGTTCACCTTGCCGTTGCCATTGCACTGGCAGCGAAGGAGGGGACTGACGTCCTTGCACACTGGGCCGCGCTCGACGTCGCATGGCGGCTCGGTGCGGGCACCGCTTTAGGTTGGGGGCTGGGCAAACTGTTTGGAGTCCTTTCGTTTCGAATGCGTGGCGGCGGACTTGCGAAAACGCAGGACGGGTTTGTCGCTCTTGGCATGACGTTCGTTACTTACGGGCTTACCCAGCTCGTCGGCGGATACGGCTTTGTCGCGGTGTTTCTCGCGGCCGTGGCGTTCCGGGCGAGCGAGCGGGACAACGACTTCCACGAGCAGCTTCACGATTTCGCCGAACAAATTGAACGGTTGTTGATGATGGTACTTTTGGTATGCCTTGGATCGGTCGCCGTTAGCGGTCAGCTCTTGGCTGCCGTCGACTGGCGCGTAGGCGTCGTTGCGGTGCTCGCGCTCCTGTTGGTCCGACCTCTTATCGGCTGGCTGTGCCTGGTCGGGTCGGGGCATTCGCCAGGAGAAACCGCGGTGATCGCAGTCTTTGGGATCAGAGGCCTCGGATCGATCTACTACCTTGCCTACGCAACGGGACAGGCGGAGTTCGATGGATTCGAGACAATCTGGGCTACGGTAGTACTGATCGTGCTGGCTTCAATCGTGGTCCACGGCATAACCGTAACTCCGACGATGCGCTGGATCGACAGAAGAGGGCCTTCGTCCAGTGGGGAGCCGTCATGATGACGCCATGGGACACTTGCGCTATCTTCCGCCCTCGTCGGGCTCGCTGTCCTGTTAGCCGCCATCGCAATTTCACTGGACGCCGAAGCTTCGGCGTGGCCGCATCGGATCGCTTTGAAGTCGACTTCATCCGACAACCCGAACTCAACCGTCCAGTATGTCGAAAGCGTCGTGAGCTCGCGCGATGCAAACCGCAAGGCAGAACGTCCTCGTCATCTGGTGATCTTCTTTCACGGTATCGGAGCAAGAGGCACGCAGATGGGCGGTCTGGGCGGTTCCTGGAAGTCCACTCTACCCAACACGGTTTTCGCATACCCTGACGCGCCGTTTCCAACCAGATCGGGTGGTCGGCAATGGTTTGCCGTCGATAACGACGTCATGCGGCCGGAGCGTATCGCGGCGGCCCGGCGGGCATTCGATGACCTCGTTTCCGAGATCGTTGAAAGGCAAGGCTTCGAGAACGATTTGAAGAACGTCGCATTCGTCGCCGTTTCCCAAGGCGCGATTATGGCTCTCGACGGCGTCGCCTCCGGTCGATGGAAGATTGGAGCACTCGTGAGTTTCGCGGGAATATTGCCGCTGCCCCCGACATCCTCTTCGAGAGCCACGCCGATCCTTCTAATGCATGGCGGGGCTGATAGGACAATTCCCCCCGCGGCCGCTGCGGCTGCATCGCGGCAGCTGAACGCGGCCGGATTCGATGTCACGTATAAGCTCTTCCCGGAAGTCGGTCACACGATCTCCGCCGAGGAGGCCAAGGAGGCCGCTGACTTCCTGCGCGGCCGCTTCAGCCGATAACTTATCGGCGTCGGAGAGACGGAAGTCTGGCCGCGGCGGTTCCGAGATCAAGCCGTTCATGCGTGAGATCCTCCCGCCTCGCGCTCGTAATCCAGGTCTCTGGTGAGCGGCCGCCTCTAGGGGGCGTTTCGTGGCGTGCCAGGCTAATCCGGCGTCGCTATGGCAGAATGGCTAGATGGAACCAGCGGAGCAGAACGAAGATCCCAAACTCAAGCGGAAATATCGCCCGCGGCGCTCCGCGCTCCGGGATGTGCAGCCTCATGCGCTAACATTATCGATAGGGTCTAACGGAATATTTCCGGTTTCGGCCCGTCATTTTCACTGCGTCTTCTCGGTCCCAGTCGGGGCCACCGATTGCGAATCGCCGCCGGTTCCGGATTCCGCCGTGGGATCGCGGTCCGTGGGCGCGGTCTGCTGGGCTTCCCCGGCGGGAGGGGTGTTGTCGATGACCTTCTGCTCGGTCGGTGTCACCCTGGCCTTCGTATCGGTCGTCGTGGCCTGGTTCGATCCGGTGGCGGCGTCGTTGTCGACAGCTTCGCCATAAAGCCCCGCAATAGCCCAGGCGATGACGGCAAGAACAAGACTGCCTATCAGCACCATCAACACTGGCCTCCCAAGCAAACCCTGCCGGGCTTGCACGGGCGTAGTCTCCACGACCTTCTGGGTCTCCACACTCGAAACTCTATCGCCGCGTTCGTCCTTGTAGGTGCTCATAGGATATTCCTCGCGCTCACCTGCCATAACCGCCGGCCCGGTTGAATGTTCCGTCCGCACGCTTCGCGTCACGTCCGCTGTAGAGCGCCCGATCCGCCCGGAAGCCAGGTATCACCCGGTGCGATGGAGCGAGCGGTCACCGACTGAGGGCGCGTCACGCCTTGCTACAGCCGCTTGATTTCTAGTGACCTGATGACAATCTCAGCGCCTTTGCGCCGTGATCGGCGATCGCGTCTGGAAGGGCTGCGCGCGGGCGACGGCCGTGCAGTCCCCACGCACATTAAGGCGCAAATCTCCCGAGAACTCGATCGTCTCTAGTTGGTGCTGGAGCAGGTCAAGGCAGTAGAAGCTGAACGGGATGCGCTTATCGCCGAGCAGACGACGAGTTTGCCGGCGCCGCTAAAGGCGCTCGTCGGCATCAGGGTCGTTGGCGCGGAGTTTGCGGCCGTCCTTCATTCTGAGGGCTTGTTCCGGCATTTTGACAACCGCCGTCAGGTTGCCGCCTACGCGGGGCTGGCGCCGTCACCTTGGCAGAGTGGTGCGATCAATCGGGAGCAGGGCGTCTCGAAGGCGGGTAATCCACGGCTGCGAACGGCGATGGTTGAGCTTGCCTGATTATGGCTGCGCTATCAGCCGGACTCCAGGCTGTCGTGCTGGTTTAAGGAGCGTGAAACAAGTGTCAAGACGGCGGCCGGCAACTGTTCTTGCCTTAGCAGAACATTTTTGGGTCGTCAGCCGCAGGATCTCGTCGAAGGTGTTGCTGGTGGCTATCTGGGCAAGCTACTTGGAAGCCCGGCACGGCGAAGGTCCGCGGCGCCCCTTTCGAGGACTGAAGGATCGCGGAAGTTCCAAGTCTGTCGCCAGGACTCTATCGTTGCGGTAGGCACTGTCTTCAGCATCTTCACGACCGCAGCTCTGGCCTCCGCATCGCGTCCGAGGCGCACGTAGGCGATGGCAAGTTGCAACGGAGCGTCGGCAAACTCGGTGGCCTTCAAAGCCTCCACGGCTTCTTCGTTCTTGCCCATCACGATGTAAATGAAACCGCGCACATAGTTGAAGAACCAGGACAAGCCAGGGTCCCGCGCGGCCGCAGCGTCGGTCAACTCGAGCGCCTTTTCTGTTTGACCGGCTTGGAGGAGGATGCTTCCGGCGTCAGTAAGGGTGAACGCGTTGTAGGGTGCTGCGGCGAGCGCCCTGTTCATTGCAGCGACAGCGCCATCATGATCCCGTTTGAGTGTGAGTAGCCAAGCGTTGAGCCAGTTCGCCAGCCTCGTGACCTGCGGGCTCAGGTTTTTGTCTGCCAGGACCTGATTGGCCAATCGCCCCGCTTCCAGGAGGTCAAGCTGCGGCTCAGCACTGTAGAGCAGCGCAACGTTTAACCAGTGAGTCCATCCCAGTTCCACGGTCAGAAGCGGCGAGCCTGGAAATTCCTGCAAACCTTGCCGACAGATCTCACCTGATCGCTCGATGCCTTCCTTCGTGAACAGATTTAACTGGCTTTCCGCGCGCAGGTAATAGTCGTACTCAGCGAGGTTGGTACCGTCCTTGCCCCAAGCCTGAGTGTAATCGGCTTTGCGAATGGCTCCAAATTCACCCGTCATCGCCCCCACGATCTTTCCGGTTAATTCGTCTTGGAGCGCCCATGGATCGGAGCCCGCCTTGTCGAAGCGGTCTGCCCAGACATGGTCGCCCGTGTTGGCGTTGACCAAGTGCGCGATGATGCGAACCCTGTTGCCTTCCTTGCGCACACTGCCTTCGACGACATAGCCGACGCCCAGCTCTTTGCCCATCTGTCGGATATCGCCTTCCTTGCCTTGGTACGCGAAGGACGATGTTCGCGATACGACCGCAATGTCAGAAAAGCGCGACAGGATGGCAATGACGTCGTTCGCCAGGCCTTCTCCCAAGTACGCCAGACTGTTGTCGGCGCTCAGATCCTTGAAGGGAAGTACGGCAACAGACGGGATTGCGGAGGTTCCACCAGAGGAAATCGATAGCGGACCATACGAAACGACCCATATGGCCAACACGGCCGCCCCGATCGCTGCCGGAACTCCAAATACCCACCTGAGCCATCCGGGCCCGCGCTTGTGCAGGCTGCGCCGGCGCGGCGGGGCGTGGAGGCGCACGTGATAGACTTCGATAGGTTCTTCGATGTTCTTGACCTTCTGCCGCCCTGCGGAGTCGAAGCCAAACGCGAGCTTTTTCTCGACCTCCTTCGCTACTTTTCCTGAAACACAGATCCCTCCGACAGGCGCGAGTTGCTCCAGTCTGGCAGCGATGTTCACACCTTCGCCGTATCGATCCTCGCCGTCGACAATTACTTCTCCGATATTGATGCCGATCCGCACGTCAAACCTCTCCTCCAGGGGGACGGCAGCATTTCGCGCGGCCATTCCGCGTTGGAGAGCGACTGCACACTCGACGGCGTCGACAACGCTTCCAAACTCCGCAAGCAGCCCATCACCCATGAGTTTGAAGACGCGGCCGTGATGCCCGGCAATCTCGGGCTCGAAGAGCTCAGTTCGTCGCGTTCGAAGCCGCTCAAAGGTTGCCGCCTCGTCTTGCTCCATGAGTGCGGAGTATCCGACTACGTCGGCTGCCAGGATTGCAGATAATCTGCGCTCCATGTCTTAATCCCCGAACATGAATTCTCCGCCGAAGATTGTACCCGACTCTGCCGTGTATTTCACGTCTGACTAAAAGATCTCAGGGACTTTCTCGACAGGCGCTTGTCCGTGTCGCCGTATCACCGGCCGCGTGATCCTGCCGCATCGTCACAGGCAGCTTCATTGCCCAAGCGCGGTAAAGGTCACAATGCCGACGTAACGATAGCCGTCCGGATAACGGCTGATGTATTCGTCCCAAAGGATCTGCAGCGTCATGTGCTTGCGCTTGAGCTCGCGATGGACCTGCGCCCAGTCTGGCTCAGGGCTCCGACGGTGACCCGCCTTCGTCCCGGCCCCCTTGTAAAGCGCCGCTTCCAGGACGGCATCGCTGACGTCGTCACCCACGGCCACGATAGCCCTGCAACGGCCGCACGCCGCAGCGTCTCGCGCACCGTCGACGGTGCAGCGCCAACCCTGACCGCAATCGACTTGCAGCCAAGTCCTTGTTCGAAACGATATCTCAATATCTCGCGGACACGCCGCATCTCCAAGTCTCTCCGCAGGCATCCCGTTCCTTCCTCGTCACAGTCGAAGGAAAAAACTTCACACCAGCAGAACCCCATGCCAGACGCCGTCCGAAGGGGCGGCATCATCTTGGAATCAGGGGGCGGATTGCCTCGGAATTTGCAGCCTCCTCGACATGCCGCTGGGCAAGGCGCAAATGCCTATTGATCATACCGCATTCGAGAACTTCCAGTTGCCGCGTAACACCGCCATTTTTGAGCCGACGTTTCGCGGGATCGGTGTCGTGCGCTCCGACGACATCCGGGCTGACCCGCGCTATGGCAAGTCGGCTCCTTACCACGGCATGCCACCGGGACATTTGCCAGTCGTCAGCTATCTGGCGGTCCCGGTGGTGCCGCGCTCCGGCGAAGTTTATGGAGGTCTCTTCTTCGGTCACGACCAGCCGGGCGTGTTCACCGCCGAAGCCGAGCAGTTGGTCATCTCGATCGCTGCCCATGCCGCGATTGGGATTGACAATAGTCAGTTGCTGAAGGCGGCCGAGCGCGAGGTCATCGAACTGCGTCAGGCCGAGCGGGTCGCCCAACAGCTTGCCTCGATCGTGGAGTCTTCCGAAGATGCGATCCTGTCGATGGACCTCGGTGGTGTGATTACCAGCTGGAATGCCGGCGCTGGACGGTTGTACGGCTACACGTCCAACGAAGCGATCGGCCGACCGGTCAGTTTTCTCATTCCCGAAGATCGTTTGGGCGAGGAACTCGAGATTCTAACCCAAATCCGCGCGGGCGAACGTGTCGATCATTTCGAAACGATGCGGCGGTGCAAGCACGGCGGCCTCGTTCCGGTCTCGCTGAGGATCTCTCCGTTACGCTACGACGCTGGGGCGATCATCGGTGCCTCGAAGATCGCCCGCGATATCAGCGAGCGAAAGCGGGCTGAGGAGCAAAAGGACCTGCTGGTCCGCGAGATGGCGCACCGCGTGAAGAACCTGTTTATGGTGTTGAGCAGTGTCGTAGCGCTCAGCGCGCGGTCGGCGAACACCGCCGATGAACTCGCGACGGGCGTACGCGCGCGACTGGAATCGTTGGCGCGGGCCCATGCGCTTACATTGCCCACCCCCGGTAATCCGGGCGCCACGGAAGCCCACGTCACCCTGAAAGAGCTTCTTGGCACACTGTTGTCGCCCTACAGCGGCGATAATGGCCACGGGCATCGGGTGTCGTACGAGGATGCGAGTTCCAGCTGTCGCGCTCGGCAATTACGGCGCTCTCTCTGGTTGTGCATGAATTTGCAACGAACGCCGCCAATACGGCGCTTTGTCCATCGACTGCGGACAACTGGACATCAATTGTGTCGATCATGGCGAAACGCTGGAGCTGGTCTGGACCGAGACAGGAGGGCCTACCGTAACGCAGACCGAAACAGAGGGTTTCGGGACGAAACTTGGCAAACTCACGCTCGAACAACAGTTCCGTGGCGAACTCATCCGCATCCGGGATCCGCAGGGGCTCATCCTGCGGCTGAGCATTCCGAAGGATCGATTGCAGCACATTTAGCAGGCCTCCGTCGATCGCCAGCGAAGGTTGTTTGTCGGCGTCATGGCTCGGCCGCTTGCTTGCGTCGGGTTGCCGGTAATCTAGAGAGCCTTCAGCATCTTGATGAGCGCCTCCGGGGTGTACGGTTTCGGAAGAAAAAAGACACCGCTGGCAAGATCGAACGGCCCGAGCGCGATGTGGGCCGAGGTGACCACAACCCTAACCTCCGGGGATTGTGTCCGGACTCGATCCATCAATCCCAAGCCGTCAATCTGGCCAGGCATGTTGACATCTGTAAAAACGGCGTCGACTTGATGGCCACGCAATAGCACGAGTGCTTCGTCAGCACACGAAGCCTCCAAAACCTTAAACCCCGCCGCCTCAAGCGCGTCTGCCGTAGCGAAGCGGATCAGGGCTTTGTCTTCGACGACGAGAACCGTGACAATCCGTGTCCCGAGGGGTGGCTCATAGCTACGGTTGCCTTTGGTTTCCCATTCCGCCACCGCCCGATACCAGTGTTCACGATCCTTTCCGGATGGGCAGCCCTCCTGTTCCCAAATCTGGTGGGCTCGTCGGCTGATCCAATTATAGGCGTCCTGATCCATTTCACTTCCCGACCATGGGTACTCGCTGGGCCGGACAGTCGTGATACCGCTTGCACGCAAATCGTTCAGGCCGTGATCCTCGTCGGGTTTCTATTGTGCTTTTTCCACTTGGCCCCGGATCTCTCCATCAGGGAACTTTTGGGTGTGGACGTTGAGATACCATTTTCCGGACTCTAAATCCGCCCGTTGCTCATCGGTGATTTCAGCCGATCCCGAAGCTATGGCCTTAGAGATGTCGACCACTGGCCCGGCATTCTCTCCAGGAGCCGCGGGGCCATGAAAATGCGCGGCCGTGGCCTCCCCGGACATACCGCTAGTTGTCACTGTCCATGTCAGCTTTTTGGTGGCGGTGTCGAAGGCGACCTCACCCATACCGTGGCCGGCGCTGTCGTTTGGCGGCACTTCGCTTGATCCCTTTAGGTCCGCCTTGAATCTTAAAGTCTCCCCCGAAACGGCGCTCGTAGCCATTAAAGCAGCTACGGCGAGGCCGGCCAGGAGCGTGCTTTTACCGATAGATGTCATCGCGAATGCCTCCATATCTAAGTGCATTTTCAGGCAGCCATCCAACCCTTGAAACTGGCATCGGTTCCAGCGGCAATTCGAGCGGGGGTTGGCTGCGCTTCTTTTGGCGACGGCGGAACGCCCACGGTTACAACGAGCAGAGGCCGAGCGCGCAAACCGCCACTTCGAGGATCGCGCAACCGTCCCGGCTGCAGGCGTAGAGAAGTACGGCGATCATGACGCCCAGAGGTGGGAGATTGTCTCCTACCTCTGGGCGATGGGTCGGATGATGGAGCAGATCGGCATGGCGATGCAGACCCTCCGTTATTTCGATCATACGGGTAAGCGTTTCAGCCCCCAGATGCGCATAAGTTCCTTC
The DNA here is from genome assembly GCF_001426275.1 of Ensifer sp. Root423. Taxonomy (NCBI): domain Bacteria; kingdom Pseudomonadati; phylum Pseudomonadota; class Alphaproteobacteria; order Hyphomicrobiales; family Rhizobiaceae; genus Ensifer; species Ensifer sp. Root423. The sequence goes on from NZ_LMEG01000046.1 coordinate 194,084, forward strand.
GGGCCTGAAATGCCGGCGTCGATGACGTAGGGATCGGCGGCGCGGCTCGAATTGCTCCGCGCAGCACTCACCGGCAGGCCGTGTCCGAAGTGTTTCAGCTGATACAGTGATATTTGCGTTTTGCTCGACCCGTCCCAACGCGTAAGCGTGCCCCACGGCTTTTGCTGTGGCCGACCCGTCGCGGCCTCGATCTTGAGAACGTTCAGCCATTGTGAAACGCAGGCTTCTGCGTTCTGAGGGGCAACGACCCTGTCACCGGTACCCTGCCAAATGGAAATGGGCGGCCAGATTTTCTGGGTCGGCGACACGGCCCGTACGAAGTCACCCCATTCAGCCGGCGATCGGGAACTGCCCGATTTCATCAGACGCATGGCCGATACCGCGTCCCTGGCCGCGCCATACGGCATACCAGCAAATATCGCCACGCCGGCAAAAAGCTTAGGATAGCTCACCAGCAAAGCCGCAGCGAGCGCGCCGCCGGCGGAAAGTCCGGCAATATAAACCCGGGAGCGATCCACGCCGCGGTTCCTGCATGTGTGCTCAATCATTTGTCGGATCGACATAACTTCACCGCGGTCGCGTGTGACTGCGCTCGGGCGAAACCAGTTGAAACAGCGCTGCGTGTTGTTCGTATCGCGTTGCGCGGGTACAAAAGGATAAACCCCCTTTCCGTCGCGAGCCTGGAAAAGCCGCTGGCGTCTGCTAGGCTTTCAGGCGTCTGACGACACCCGTGAAGAATGACGACCAGTGCAGGGTTTGCGGCTACCCGAGGGGGCACGAAGAGCTTCATGGAGAGGCGCCCGGGATTGCTGCCGAATTCTGCAACAGCCATGAGGGCGGCGCGGGGAGCTGCGGCGCGCGGGCGCTGCGTGGACCTGGACTTCTGTTTAAGGTGCAGCGACGCTTCGACGAGGCGTCCAAACTTCTTCTGCGCTCGCAATATTTTCGACAGTGGCTTTGAAATCTTCAAGGTCATGTGCACTTCCTCTGAAGTCTTTCCGTACGGCGCTGATCCGCCGACGAAAGTGGGTAATCCTCCCAACGGCTGAACGATCGCCAGGTCATTTCCCTGGTGTAACGGGCTGCAGCAGCCCCGCTGCTATTGATCCGCGCAGTAATGGTCGCCGCGAAAACCTGCGGGCATTGGTGACGATCCCCGGCTCGCCTGATCCATGATATGAACACAGGCAAGATCGCGCTTCGAAAGTTCCGTCGCGATATGGAGATAAGTTTCCTCGATCTCAGGGTACAGTCCCATCTGGAACAGCTGCCCATAGGGCGACAGACGGATCGCCACACGGTTCGATCCGATCCGGCCGATGGCCGCCTCGACGGTTTCCAGAAGGAAACGCGTTCGATCTTTGAAGCGTCGAGGCTCCGCAGGGATCGGTGCGGTCGTTGACCGTCGGATTGACGAACTGCTCAATCAGATAGCCATTGGCGCCCCACGTATCTCGACGCCGTCGAAGCCGGCCTTGATCGCATTCGTCGCAGCACTGGCGAAGTCGTCTACTACGCGCCGCACTCCCTCGGTTTCCAGGGCGCGCGGCGCGCTCGTCTGCACGAAACCGGGTTGCCGTCCTCATCGAAGGCGAAAGCCATGCTGTTTGCGTCGCGCGCCGGATTGCCAGTGGAGCTGACGGGTGCCTTACCGCCGGGCTGCAAGGAGGTATGAGAAGATGCGGCCGACATGCCAGATCTGGGCGAAGATGGTTCCGCCTTCCGCATGCACTGCATCGGTTACGCCCGCCATGCTTTCACCTGTGCGTCGGACCGGGAACGAAGGCGAAGCCCTGTCCCTCCCGCGAGATCGGCGTTCCTTCTGTCACGATCCAGCACTTGCACGCTGACGGAGTAAAGGGCGGTTTCAGGGTCGGCGATGCCGTCTTTGGCGCGGGCGCGGGTCATGGGGACGAAGCGGTTGTGCAGGGTGCGCCACGCCAGCTCGTAGGGTTCGAACAGGCTGTTCATGGATTTCTCTCTTGTTGTGTTTCAGGTTCAGCGCGGGAGTGGGCTCAACCCCGCGGCTGGATTTGCCGCCAGATCGCGTCGAGGAAGCCTTGCGTCTTTGCGGTCGCTGACAGCCAGGTCTCGCGCGCGGTATCGTCGTCATTGCGGATCAGATCGGCGAAGCTATCGACCATCAGGCCATGCTGCGATTTTTCGCCTGGGGTCTCGATGAAGGCGAAGTCCTTTCTCGTGGCCATACCGGAGCGATGGATGAAACCCGTCGGAATGTCGGGATTGTCGAAGCCGAAGCCGCTCTTCCAGTCGAGGACGAAATCATCCTGTGTCAAGATGCCGGAGGTACCCGCCACCGTGAGGTCCATCACGGCAGCGCCTGCGGTATAGCCGACATCGAAGGTGGCGGTCTTCCCGGCATCGAATTTCAAGACGCCGGTTGCACGGATGACCGCGCCGGACTGCGGGTCCCGCTCGGCAAAGACCTTGATATCTTCGAACGCGTCCGGTGCGAGATATTCGACGACGGCCCGCATCGAATACCCGGCAGCGCCCATCGGCTCGTTGCTCGGGTCGAAGCGGATGTTTTCCCGGTCCGAGAAGGGGAAATAGAACATGGTGTGCAGCGAACGCGAGGGCGAGTGCCGACAGGCGCTTGAAAGATTCCGATGAGTGCAGCGGTTTTTCGATCAGCACATGCTTGCCGGCGGCCAGTGCGCGGCTTGCGACGTCTTCCTTCGCTGACGTCGGGGTCGCGATATAGACGGCGTCGACATCGTCGCGGGCGATCAGCCGGTCTGCACCCTCGACGGCGACGGCACCCGGATAGCTGGCGACGAAATCTTCGGCTTTCGCAAGTGTCCGGCTCGACACGGCGGCAAGCCTCGCCTTGCTGGATGACTGGATTTCCGGAGCGAGGATCTTCGCAATGAAACCCGTCCCGATGATTCCGATCTTCACTTTGGTCATTGTCATGCCTTCCGCCGTCTCAGGCGATATGTTCGAGGGGATGGATCTCGATGTGGGCGATTGTTCCCGGGGGCAGTTGCGCGTTGAAGACGCGGATGGCTTCGCCGGGCATGTGCTGTTCCCAGATCCGGCGGGAGGCCCATTCCTTAGCGAAGACGTAGACCCCTTCTGGTTGAGGTTGCGATGAAGGTGATAGAAGTGGCATCCCACTTCAGCCCGCGTCGCGACCGACAGTTCCGCGGCATATTTTTCGAAGGCGTCTTTCCTGCCGGGTGTGGTCATGACGCGTGCCACGTCCTGATGCTGCTGGTCATTTGTCTGTCCTGTCAGGCTTGCTTCGGCTTGCGATATGGAGCAACGCCCAAGCTGCTGACTGGGGGAAGGAAGCCGAGGCGCCGTTCCCGACCGGGAGCGCCGCTGGCCAATCGTCTGGCTGGTTTATTTCAAGCGCTTGAGCAGCTCTGCCGCTACGGCCGGAGCGGAACCAGGGTTCTGGCCGGTGATCAGTTCACGGTCGGTTACGACGTTGGAAGACCACGGTGCGTCATTGCTGACGAAATCGCCTCCCGCCGCCTGCAATGCCGTCTGTGGATAGAACTTCATCTCCCCGCCATTGAGCAGGCCCTTGGCAATTTCTTCTTCCTGATTGCTGATGACGGTCATCTTGTAGCCCGCATAGATCCAGCCCTCGGCCTTGGCCGAGCCGCTTGTCTCCAGTTTGGTGGTGAAGGCCGTCGCATCGGGCAGGGCCGAGAGGAGCGCGATGGGGCCGTGGCAGGCAAGCGCCGTGGTCTTGCCCTTCGTATGGAAGCCGGCGAGCAGCTTGCCCAGTTCGGGGCTGACGAGAAGATCCTGCATCGGGGCATGACCGCCCGGCACGTAGACCGCATCGAAATGGTCGTAACCGATCTGCTCGACGCGGGCGAGGCTGACGACCGGCGAGGCGTTATCCGAGGTCAGCCTGAGTTTCTCAAGCATGGCGATGCTTTCCTGCATCGCGGCCTCCTCGCCGCCGAAATACATCTTGTCCACGGAGGACTTGTCCAGCGTCGGCGCCGTACCTTTCGGGGTCGCAAAGGTTATGTCGTGACCGGCCTCGGTGAGCGCCTTTACCGGCTGCATCAACTCGTTGAGGTAGAAGCCGGTCTCGAAAACCTTGCCGTCCTTGAGGTCGAGGTGATCGGAATCGGAAAGGACGACCAATACATTGGCGGCCTGTGCGCTGAAGCCACTTGTTCCAAGAGCAAGCGCGAGAGCGAGAGTGCGGATGGGTTTCATGTTTTTCTCCATGCCAAGGCCATTCCCAAACCGCACGGTCAGGGATGGTTGATGATCCGTTATGAGTGATGCGGGGTATTCGGTTATGCGGTCCGCAGGTCGCGGAGCGCTTCGCCGACGCCAGTCGCCGATTGCGGGTTCTGACCGGTGACCAGCCTTCCGTCGACGACGACCTTGGCCGTCCAGTCCGCGGCCGGATGATGATGCGCGCCGCGCGCTACAAGCGTGCTGGCAAGCAGGAAGGGAACCGTCTTGTCCAGCTTGACGACCCGCTCCTCGTCATCGGTGAAAGCCGCGACGTTCTTGCCGGCGACAAGATGCGCGCCGTTGCTCAGCGTAATGTTGACCAGTGCCGCGGGGGGCGTGGCACACGGCGGCGACGACACCGCCCGCCTCGTAGATATTGCGGGCGACGTTGTTGACGGCCAGACTTGTCGGGAAGTCCCACATTGCGCCGTGACCGCCAGCGATGAAGATGGCGGCGTAGTTTTTCGGATCGACGTCGGAAAGGCGAGACGTGTTGCGAACGGCGTAGCGGAAGCCTTCGCTGTTCCAGTAGCGGGCATTGGTCGTGTCATTGAGGTCGAGGCCGTCGACGGGCGGCTCGCCGCCATCGATCGAGGCGAACTCGACCTGGATGCCGGCGGCATCGAGGACGGCGAGGGGATGGGTGACTTCGCCGAGGTAGAAGCCTGTGGGTTCGCCGGTTTCGCCTTAACGCCATGGCTGGTGAGGACGAAGAGAACGGGTTTGATGTCCTGAGTTGCGCTTGTCATGATTTGCTCCTGAAATCGGGGACGAGGTTAGATCGCTTTGGTGGTGTGAACGTATTAAACCTGGAAAGGCGGATAAATGCGCCGCCCGGGAATTCATTTGTTCGCACGGGGACAGAATGGCGGTGAGCAGCACGCAGCGGCGGCTAAGCGAATGGGCTCGCTGTCCTCCTATCGGGTTCGTCCGACGCGAAGTGCCTCAGAGCAATGCCCCTGCCGATCGATGCACCGCCGTCGATAAACAGCGTCTGGCCGGTGATGAAAACAGCATCTTCCGACAGCAGGAACTGGATTGCAGCTGCGACTTCGTCTGGCGTGCCGCCCCGGTGCATGGGAACGCCGGCCAGATACCGTTCTTCGCCCTCGCTCCCCGCAGGATTGCTGGCCCGGAACAGTTCTGTTTCGGTCGGGCCGAGCGCCACAGCGTTGACCGTAATGCCAGTTCGCGCGAGTTCGAGTGCCCATGTCCGGGTGGAGCTCACCAAAGCCGCCTTTGCAGCCGCATAGGCGGTCCACTCGTCGATGCCAAGACTGGAATTATTGACGATACGTCCCCAACCGTTCGTCCGCATCCGAGGCAACGCCGCCTGCGCGGCCTGAATGGCGGGTTGCAGGTTAAGGCGAAGGACCGCATCGAGTGCCTCCGGTTCGACATCGGCAAGGGCTTGCGGAACCCTCAGACTTAAACGTCGCGTGGTCCGGCGTATCAACTGCGCGCCGAGACGAGTCTCGAGACGGGTAATCGCCCTGCTGAGGAGTGATGGCGTCGTCGAAAGCCCGACCGCCCCTCAGTCATCGAGCCTTTTTCAGCAACGGTGACGAATGCCTCAACGTCGCCCAAATGATCAAACCGCCGCCCTATTAGCCCCTTGCGAATAAGTCCGTTTCTTCCGAGCAGGTGTATCCGCGATTTTGGCAGCATCCGGAAAGTCTGCTTTATTTCGTATGGAACAAAGGCGCCTTGCGCCGTCCGCGCTTCGCCTAACCTCGAACCATTAAGCTGTGTAATGTTCCAGGAAGGTTTGCCCGCCTGTCCGGTCCCGCCGTCCCTGCGTAACCATTCGGTCTACCAAATCGTCTCCGTAGCCAAAGTGCACAGGTCGCAAGCGAAGCCTCTCACCCTATCACGCCGCCTCATGTGTCAGGGGCATGACCGCGCAAGTCATGGAACTGGAGTAGGATAGGTGGGGTATATCGCGCCCTCTCCGGCATTTCCGGCCGGAGAGCCCTTCGCCCGAACCTCCGTCGCGAGATGATCGAGGTATTCTAGCGCTTCGTGAGTGGCGATCAAAGACGTCATACTCTCGTCCGTGCCGGCACGTATCAGATCGTTTCTAGCATTCTCCACGGCATCATGGATGAACCGGTTTGGATCATTGCATTGCTCGGCAGCCCAACGCAACAATTCACACAGCAATCTTTCGTTGACGCGCATCGCCGTAACGGCCTGGCTCAACATGAGGATAATTTTCTGGACCTTGTCATCTTTGATCCTGCGGGCCATCGGAATTCTTCCTGATCTACTTCTACGCATGCCTGCGGCCGTTCGAAAGTCCAACGGCGAGGCGAATACATTTGTTCCGCGCCAGAACGCTGCTTGAGCGACGAAGCTGGCGCCCCCTTCTGCACGTTCATCCTGGCCACTCATGATTGAGGCGAGCTGCAACAATGAAACCGGCTTGTGGGACATGGCGCGAGGCGGAGCCTCGACCCGATGCTGACCGGGCCCAGTTGGCTCCGTCCCACTTCCTTCTACCCGGGGTCTAAACAAGAACTGCTCGAATTCGTGCGGTAATTCGAACAGAGTTTGAACATGGCAACGCGCCGAACGTCCAGCGGTGTTTGCCTCGCGGTCAATAGTGCCTGCGCTTCCGTTGGCGAAAGCGAGGAAGATCGTTTGTGACTCGAGCGGATGGCCAGCCGTCCCCAACTGCTAGCAGCCGGGCATTAGTCGTCTCCCGGCCGAAACGCAAGGGATGTTTGAATGATGGAACCATGATGGCTAAAGTCTGATGTGATCTTTCAGCATTTTGGCGCCTCCCCAGTATCCGGTATAAAGCATCGCGGCGTCGACAGCGTGCGGTTCGAGTTCGACATAGCGATCCGGCTACAGGTCGAGGTCGATCCGCTCCAAAGGCTAGAAAGTGCGTGCCTCAGAACCGCACTATGAGCCCCAGCATCGGACCCTGCTGAGTGACATCGAACACGAATCCGTCATTGCTGAAATCCACGCCCAACGCGCGGTAGCCGGCAATCGCCGAAATCGTATCGTTGAACCGGTAACCAATTGCTGCCGCAACGTCCCAATCGAGATTAGCGCCACCAGCACCGACAAGGCCCCAGCCGATTAGGTAGATTTCGGATGTGAGCGAATAGGTGCCGCGGAAGCCGGCCAGACCGTCTACCCAGGTTGCCTGATCGATTCTGGTGCGCCCATCGAGAACGCCGCCGTGGAAGGAAAGCTCGCTTTCGACGGACCATACGCGCATGCCAGCAACCAGGTCTAACCGCGCTGCATCGCTGTCGATAACGGAGTATCCCGCGCCGAGCAGCGCGGCGAAGGTTTCCGATGTGAGCTCGACGTCTGTCGCAAGCACACCTCTTGGCGTGCCCGACTGCCCCGAAATCTTCGTATACATGACATCGGCAAAGATGCTGTACGGACCGTTGCGGGCTTCGCCGATCGCCATCGCACCGAACTCAAGATGGTCGAAGATGTCGCTGAAACTGGCATCGACATCCACCGCCGGCAGCCCGAACTGCGCAACCTCCCCCGACAATCCGGCCGCCCAGAAATAGGGGGCAAAGGAAAAGGTCCATCCGCTTTCGGTGGTCGTCTGCTGAAGCTCGGGCGTCATTGGGGAATAGATGTCCGTGGCCTTTGCCGTCCCAGCGACGAGGCAAGTTCCGATTGCCGCTAGAGTACGAACGATGCAAATCCTCATGATATCTCCTGTTAGGGCCGCTCTTGCGAGCAACCTTGTTGTAGGTCTTCGTTCAACCCGGCGTGAGACCGCGGCCTGATCAAGTGTCTTTCGGGTGCCGTTTTCTATCGGGCTATGGGTTGCATTTTCCGGATCTCGTCTGATTTTCCTTCCCGCATGCGCTATCGGTCGTGTTCGATCTTGCTCTGCCGGAGGGTCCGACGAGTGTCTCCACATGATGGGCATAGTTTTGCCGGGTATTTTGATCCACGATCGCAGCTGGAGCAGCAACGACCAGGCCCGCAGCGGTACCAACCGTTTGTGCGGCCCCGGCAGTGGCCGCGACGATATGGTCGCCCAGCCCCAGTCTGCTGTCGGTCAAGGTTTGGCCGCCAGACAGACGGTTACCAATCAATTGTACGATTTCGGGCGACTCTGCGAACTTGGTATGGTGCAGATTGTCACCTGCCTTGATCTTGGTGAGATCCACGACGGTGATCCCATCCGCCGCCAGTTCCTCTTTGTAGGGCGACTGCTCCGGATCGATCGCTCCCAACCGGGAGACATTGCCCCAGACGCGCCGAGAAACGGCGAGCGCACGGTCATCGCGGGAAACGAAGAGTGTGAATCGCGGTCGCCGCTTGCCCATGTCGGCAATCTGCGAACCGAAGACGTCGACGTCGACGTCCGGCGCTGCCAACATGACATTCTTGAACTTTGCCGGCAGCCCGTCGTTGCGGATGGCCATCTGGCGCAAGGATTCCAGCGCCAGCCAATTGCCCATGGAATGTGCCAGGATGGAGACTTCCTTGACCTCGGGATCACGCGCCAGATATTGAAACAAGCGTTCTACGGCGTTGCGCGTATAGTTGGTGCTTTCACGATCGTAACCATAGGCCAACAAACTCCCGCGCGACGGCCAGGTCGCGAGCACCGGCACACTGCGCGCGCCCGAGTCGTGGACGATTTGCGCGAAACGGAAAACTGCGTCCTCGAAATGGTTGTTGAACCCGTGGATGAAGACCAGGACACTGCCGTCCGGGCTCTTGCGCACATGGCTGTTCAACCATTTTTCGGCGGCGACGCGGTCAATTTCCTCAGCCTTCAGCGCGGCGAAATCCGTCGCCGGATTCGGTGGAAGCTTGCGCGGCCAGGCGACTTCGCCCGCCTTGCGGACCGTGTCAGGCGGTATCGACACGGTAATGTCGGCGAATGTCGGGCTGAGCGCGCGCTCGCCGCTGAACATCTCGCCCGGTTTTTCCGCCCGGCCTCGGGTCGTCGTGACCAGCATTTCGACTTGAGCGGTCGAGGGATTGGCCGCTACCGGCGCGAGCACCCCTGTCGGACGGCCCGCACATGCAGGGAGCAGCGTCACGCATAAGGCGACCGACGGTAAAAACGGCCAGGATGGTACGCCGCCCTTGGCGTTCCGGAAGAGGCACAGCGTCAATTTAATCGCTCCCGTTAAGCACAGTATGCACGTCGGCAGAAAGAAGAGCGGCGATCGAAACGTCGCCGCGCCAAGGCCCCGAGCGTGCCATCGCTCACTTCAAATACTCGATCTTCAAGCTTGCAGTCTAAGTATGCGAGGGAGACTGGAGTGTAGCTGTCTCTGCCCACATCGAAGGCGTCATTCGCCGAAAACGCGAGCGGAGCGGAGCGCGGCACGCATCCCTTCGCTATCTTTTTGCCGTCAACGCGGATAACGGCGTCGAGCGGTGCGTCGTGATTGTGGCCGGCCTTGCGTGTTTCGACCTCTATGTTGATCTTTCCGTTCGGCAACGGATCGGACGATTCGAGGCGCGTCCGTTCGATCTCGATCAGATTGTACTCGCAGATGAGCTTGCCGTTCTCGACCCACAAAGCGACACCTCCCGAAAACGCACCCAGAGCGTAGAGCACGCCCTCGGAGTCCGGCCCGTCCGGCAGGGCTAAGCCCCACGCATATTCTGCGCCCTCGAGCCCGCCCCTGGCAGCAAACTCCCATTCGGCCTATGTTGGAAGATCCGCTCCACCGCGCGTATGCGAGGGCATCCTGGTCGGAAACATGAACGACTGGATGGTCATCCAGTCCTTTGATGTTGCTTCCGGGGCCGTATGGATGACGCCAGCAGGCGCCTTTCACAAAGGACCACCATCGAGTCCAGTCTTGGAGACCAACGGTTCCGTTCGGCTGTTGAAATACCAATGAACCGGCATACAGAATCTCCAGCAAAATACCGGGATAGTCCGCAGATTCGGGAACGGCATCGGCGAACGTGCGATAATTAGTGGCCGAGGCAAACTTGGAAAACTGGGCGTTGGTCACCGGCGTCTCATCGATGAAGAACCCGTCGACCGTCACGCGATGGGCCGATCCCTCCATCATGCCATCGCGCGGAGAAGTTCCTGGCAATTCGACGCGAGCCGATTGAGAATGCACCGGCGAGTCCCCTCAGTGTGCGTACAAGGAGTACAAGGGCAGACCGCTGCTCCTGTTCATCTCAGTCGTACCTACAATGAAACCAGGCGACGAACTTATCATTTGACGCCACGTCCGGTCTCAGCAACCTTGTTTCGCTAGTGATAAATACCACTTTTGATTGTTTTTCAAAGCGCGAATATTCGGAGCTTCGGCCGAGCTTGGCGTAAAAGGATAAGACGCGACTTCGCTTCCGTTGCATCTTCAGAACTAGATGCCGTGATGATGAATGGGGCGCCCCACGGCTTTGGTGGCCGTTCTCGCAACAGCCCGTCGCAACCGCGAACGCTATTGGTTCAAAGGATTACTAACGGCATGCTGTGCCTTGAAAGCCTGCGGCAAAACTTCCGCCCCGATAAGGTGGGCGCCGTCATCTGCGTATCGAGGGAAACGGAATGATGCGTGCGCGCCTTATATCTATACCGATCTGCGGATACCACTTGCCAAATATACCGGCGGTCGAATATGTGAGAACTATTCATTTTCCGCCAATATCGTTTTCAGGAACCATTTCAGATCGCACCGATTCCCGTGATCTCGAGCCATGTCTTGCAAGGCTTGCCCGCGTTCGTTCGAAGCGAGCTCGGCGAGCGAGCGTTGCTGCGTGCCAACCGCGCCGCGGGCTTCGACTTAGAGCTGATCGAGGATCGCAATGTCTACATTCCTCAGCAGTCCGTGGTGGGCTTCGTCGAAGCCATGGCGAGAGCAGTGGGCGACGCGAATCTCGGTCTCCTGCTCGTGCCCAATATGGACGTTTCCGCGTATGGCAGCTTCGGGCGTTTTATCACTGAAGCGGACACGCTCGGCGAAGCGATCAAACGAAGTATCGTGGCACTGCAGTATCACAGTACTTTTGACAATTTGACGGTCACCACAACGAAGGAGGAACTACGCTTTGGTTACAAATTCGCTCTGGCCGGGTCTCGGGGTTATGAGTCGGTCGCATGTGCTGCTGCTGGCGAACTGCTGAGTCTCTTCAAGGCATATCTGCCTGACCATTGGCACCCCCTTCGCATCGAACTTGACATCCCGACCCCGAGCCATACCTCGCTTTTTGAGAACGTGTTTCAATGCCCGGTGATATTCAATGCGCCAGCAGTGGCGGTGGTCGTTGAGCGGCATCGGTTGATGGCTGCGTCGCGACGAACATCTCGGTCGATCTTGACTCTCGAGGACGTGGCTCGCGATCGTCCAGGGGGTGCACCTCGGAGTTTGTTGGAAATCGCCACTGCACAGATTCGGGCACAACTCCTCGCGGGCGATGTGTCGATCGAGGATGCTGCGCGGACAATGGACACGAGCGTTCGGACGCTGCAGCGTGAACTTCGACAGGCAGGCGTCGACTTTCGTAGCCTGACCAGTGCGGTGAGAATGCAACGTGCGACGGAAATGTTGCGTGATGGGAACGTCTCGATCACCAACATTTCGGAGGATCTGGGCTATTCTTCTCCCGCTGGTTTTTCCCGTGCTTTTCGAAAGGCTACCGGATTTGGACCTCGCGAGTTTCGCGTCAAAGAGAACCTGTCCACTGCTGATCCTGACAGCGAATCCGCAGCACGGAGTGGCGGTCTATAGTCGAACCGCGCTAAAGGCAGTTCCTCTTTCTTCTTCACGTGGCTTTTTACGGAATCGAGCCGGCTAGACGGTGTCCGGCGTAACAGTCTTACCTGGACGCTGCCGCACGGCCAGCGTCGCGGCGGCGGTTTCCTTTTCGTCACCGCTAACTTGAACCACCGGCTGTGCAAAGTCGATCCCATTGTCATGGAAAGCCTGCATCAGCATCGCGTAAGCCTTCCGACGGATCACAGTCTGTTCCCCCGGCTTGCAGGTGAAGGCGATACCAAGTTCGATTCCGTATTCACCGATCTGCTCGACGCCTTTGAGCTTGAGCGGCTCGATAAAGAGCGATCCGAGTTGCGGATCGGCCTGCAATTGGGCGCCGATTTCCTTAATCAGCTTGCGGACTTTATCAACATCGGTTTTGAAAGGGACACGGATGCGGAATTTGTCGACAGTCCAATCGCGGCTGGCATTCTTGATCGCGCCAAGCGAACCGAACGGTACGGTGAAGATTGGCCCACGGTGGTGCCGCAGTCGCACGGAACGAAGGCTGAAGGATTCCACGACGCCTGTATAGTTTCCGGCTTCGATGTATTCCCCAACCCGGAAGGCATCGTCCAATAGATAGAAGATACCGCTGACCACATCCTTGACCAAGGTCTGCGAGCCGAATCCAATTGCAACACCGACCACGCCCGCGCCTGCGACGAGCGGGCCGATTTTGACGCCCATCTCCGAAAGAACCGTGAGCCCCGCGACACACAGAAGTGCTGCTGCCAAGGCGTTGCGGAAAACAGGGAGCAAAGTGCGAAGCCGGCTTTCTCGCGCGAGCGCGTTCGACGTCCCTTCATCGCCAACGTCGCTCAGCTTGCTTGTAATGTAGGCTTTTGCCAATTGCCAGACGAGGTCGATAATGAGCAGAATCACGACGCTGTTGAAAGCCCCGGCAATGATCGTCCGGATCAGTGTCACTTCACCGGAAACAAAAGGGAAATTGTGGCGCCAAACGAATGCGACCCAGTCGACCGCTGCAATAAGGATAATAGCCCGCGTTCCGCGGACGAGCAGCACCGACTTAGCGTCCGGTAGGCTTGAACGCGAGGGCGAGAATGAAAGGGTTAGACTGTCGGCAATCGACAATGCGCGGGGCACGAGGGCAAGCATCATGCCGAGCCAGAATAAAGCCAGGAAGTCGCCGCACCAAAGCAGCCACAGGACGACTGCACCCGAGATGCCCATCGCGCGAGAGACACGGCCTTGCAAAGATCCGACATCGCTGGAGCGCTCACGCCAGATCATCGCGACTGCTATAACGACAAGCGGAATGGACAATCCAATAGCAAGAGCCGATCGAACGTCAGCTGCAACTGCAAGCCGCTCGCATATGGCCGAGAATGCCATCGTTGCCGCCAGCAGTGCGACGAATATTTGGGTCCGCGAATAGGAGCGGGCCGACACTATGGACGCGGCCAGCGCGATGCGAAAGAGCGCGGTCGCGAGCCTCCAGGCGATCAATGCGACGAGCGAGTAGAGTAGGACCACACGCATGAGTGGCGGCCAAGTGAACAGGAAAAAGAAGATCGCAACGCTCGCCGTGAATATGGAGAGCGTCAGAATCTCCGTGTAGGCCTGCCCCCGGGGGAGGGCCTCTTGCAGTGAACGACGAAAGATCCATTCGGTGCTAACCGCAATCCCTGCGATGATAACGAACATCAGCGCCGCGGGCACCAAACCGCTGCTCCGTGCCTCTTGCCGAATCGCAGACACGAGTCGGGAAAGTTCATCGCCGACCCGAGGCACTGCGGCAAGAAGTGCATTGAAACGGGCACGTGAGCGGGCCTCCCATTCCTCGATGAACCACACTGCCTCATTGTGGCGGGGCTCGGAAAGGGCGTCTTGCTTCCGCTCTAGCCAGACCCTTACGTCCTCATCCTCGAGAAGACGCAGCAGTTCGTCTATCTTGGACGGTTGCGCAATTCGGGCCGCAGGCGTTTGCGCCTGTAGGTTCGTAAGCCCACAAAGGCACAGAAACAAACTGAATAGCAAAGGCCGAAGAATGTACATAGAAGCTCGGTCCACTAGATCAGACCCCATTTGTCAAAAATTGGTCTCCAAAAACCAAAGACAGGGCCGAAACTAACGTGGTTTCGTTCATCATGGCGCGGTGTATCTCCATCGCACCATGCTTGCACTGATGGACGTCGATAGGTCGTGTTTGCAGCCGCCAAGGACCGGAGCCGTGGCAGCTGCATGCACGCTGACAGAATCAGCTCACCTTCTTCACCGGCGGGATCGTCCAAGAACCATCAATGATGGAGGGATTGCTCTCGTTGGGCCAGTAGAGCCGCATCATGAGGATGAACTTTCCCTTGGGCGCCGGCAGCCAGTTTGATTCCATGTCCGCTCCCGGAGATTCATGTTGGATAAACAGGTCGATCGAGCCATCCGGATTGGCCTTCAGCGGTTGGCGCGCGCTGATCGAATAGCGATTGAGCGGATTGTCGACAAAGAAGTAGCCCGCATCATACATGGTCAAGGACCAGAATCCCGAAACCGGTGGCGTAAGTCCCTTTTTGAACGTGAGAACGTAATTCTCGGACCCGTTGTATGCCCGCTTGATTACCCCGTCGCCGGACTTCAGCGAGGTCGGATAGATCGCATCCTGCGGCCGGTTCGCCCCAAGACCGATCGCGGTGATCAAGGCACGCTGGACATAGTTGGTGCCGTAGATGCCGGTCTTGGTCGTGAAGCCCCAGCCGTCGATGTCCTGTACGTCGCCGTCGCTGAATTTGAAATGCGTCATGATGCGCGCGAAGCCGAGCTGAGGGACGCGCTTCACAAAAGCGGGATCGAACTTGGCCTTGTCGAAGTCCTGGCCCGGAACGATGCCAAGTTCGGCGAGCTTGGCGACCATAGGTGCATCCGCGTCGGTCGGCGGGTTTCTTTTCAGGAGCTCGGCAAAGAGGGTGAAGTACGCGATGGCGTCCATGCTGTTGACTTGCTCGCGAACGGCAGTCTCCATATCGATGGCCGGATCGACCTTGCCCTTGGGGGCGGTCCACTCCTTGCCCCATGCGCTCAAGGGATAGAGCTTCACTTCATCCTGCAGCTTATGAACTTCTGCGTAGTCCTCCGGCGTCCCCGTGCAATAGATGCGTCCAAGCAGCCAGACGATGCTTGTCGGCGACTTGTATTGGGTCACGCCTTCGGGAAGTGTTCCTTCCCAGCCTGGTCCGGTAACAACGAACGTCTGAGCCTCGGTGCCTGTGGTACGTTTTCCCGGGACGTCGAAGACAGTTGTCCAGCCATCCAGCATCGGAAATAGGGCATACCGGTCTTTCAAATCGGGCAGGCTCACCACCCAAGGCTCGTCCCCCACATCAAAGAAAGCCGTCGTATAGAGGGTATCGGCGTTCGGCGCCGTCACGTCCCGAAACTTCGCGTCTGGATACTGGCGCAGCTTGATCAGATGCCCCATGGGGCCACGGGTTCCCTCGGGCTCCGCGACGTTGGTAATCACGCGCCGGGTCATTTCCATCGTCACGAGGGGGTAGGCGTAAATGTAGGCTTCGACTGCGAGCGCGAACTCATCGAGCCCTTCCGGCAGATCTGCCACCAAACCGTCGGCGGCACCAGCAGGCCTAGCGAGAGAGCCTGCCGCCAGTACTCCAAGACCGGCGGCCGTCAAGTCACGACGCGTAATATCCATTCTGTCCCTCCATCAAAAAATTGAGTTGCGATGTAATGCACTGAGTTCAGTCGATGTAAACGAGGACGTAACGCCCGCCGTACGGTTGGTAGTAGACCCCGCCGCAATGCCACACCGCGGTGCCATTGACACTAGTGCTGACGCAGCCCGTGGGAAGTGCGGCGACATACATCGCGGAGCGGCGGATCACTCGGCGCGTGGTACGGCGGGCAACACCGGCGACACTTCCTGGTGTCAGCGGGCGTCCCACGACCGCCTGCGCCTCGGGTACAATCGAACCGAACGGCGCGGGAACGAGAGTGTCTGCCGCAAGCATCGCTAGGCCGGCGATGGCGACTGAAAGGATCTTTCCTTGCAGCTTGCTCGTCGTCATTGCCCCGTCTCCAGAGAAAGCTCGCCGGTGACATCGGCGTGGACGTGTTCCAGCTTGTTGGCAGCCGCTGGCGGCGTGAATTTAAACTGCGCGGCGTCGATTCCATCCCACTTCCAGTTGCTGAGCCGCAGCGTATACTGCGGCGCCCCGGTCGTCCATTTGGTCGTGATCACATATTTGAGCGGCAAAGGCCCGCTGCCCTTGCTGATCCAGATCTGCCAGTCGACGATATCGGTCCTGAAGGCGAGCTGATCGCACTCCACCCCGTTGACGAATGCCGATCCGACAACGATTCCTTCTGTTACGCCGTCAGTGAGGACGGCATAAGGATCGCCTGATAGAAATTCCGCTCCCGGAGCGTCAAGTCCGGTGGTGGCGCGAAGCTCCTCGGCTGCATCTTCCACACTTTGGCCGGGGCTCTGCAACTGCGCGTAAACGTTCCGTGTTTTGTCATGCAGTGATATCGTATCGCCATCGAATATCACCTCCGCGTTCGCAAGGGGGCCCATGCGCTTCATTCGAAAACCTTGTGCGCGATCGACGGCGATGGAGCCGGAGGCGCTGTACTGGATCTTCTGACCCTGCAGATTGACGACTTCCTGATCTGCGTCGTAGGCGACACTAAGAGTCTGCGTCGACTTGAGATTTTCGCTCATTGCGGCGAGGATCCGCTCGGCCTCCGGCTCGATTCTGTTCTGCGCCGATACCGGCCAAGCCACCACACTACCGGCAACCACTAACATCCCTGTAAATCGGCGCCGCCAAGCCGCGCTAAGTAACCTCAGTCCGCCATTCATTCGCTCACCCTGAAGCCTCGTTGATTTCGC
Organism: Ensifer sp. Root423; assembly: GCF_001426275.1. NCBI lineage: Bacteria > Pseudomonadati > Pseudomonadota > Alphaproteobacteria > Hyphomicrobiales > Rhizobiaceae > Ensifer > Ensifer sp. Root423. Next base: position 210,920 of record NZ_LMEG01000046.1, read on the forward strand.
TTGCCGGCCAGGACTCGCAACAGTTCTTGCTCCTGCGAACAACTTGGTTGTGAAGGCCCCCCAGCCCGTGGCATTACTGCTGTATTAGCCGCGTTTCTTCTTACCATTTCACGCCAAGTTGCACTTTCAATGTTACATTCAGCGCACGCTTTCGGAATAAGGTTAAAGGGGTCGGGGCAGCGGACGTTGCAGCGACACGCAAATCTGCGGTTGATTTTGAGGAGTCTGATCGCGTCGCAGTGAGGCGATCCGGCTTGCGTTCAAATGTCAGGAATGCGGGGCCAGAGGAGACCGCAAGCAAGTCTCGGGCGCCGAATACGTCGGTATTGGCATGACTGCGCAAATCATTGACTTGGCGTGTGACAGGTTGGGGTACATCGGTGCCCTCACCTGCATTTCCGATTGGAGAGCCCTCCGCCCATATCTCCGTAGCGAGGTGATCGAGGTATTGGAGTGCTTCGTGAGTGCAAAGACGTCATACTGTCATCCACACCAGCGGCAGGGGACTTCACCCCTCAAGCGCCCGTCATCCGGCTTCCTCCGCTCCGCGTTCGTTGCGAGCAAGCAAGTGCCCGCAGGAAAAGCGATGACCGACAGCAACCGACGCCTGGGAACCGCCCGAATGGTTTCGGTGACGTCAACCATTACTCGGGTCGGCTGCTGATTGGTCAGCCGTCCGTGGAGAACCATTTGCTGCTTGGCGAGTTGGATCCTAGCGAAACCCAAAGAGTGGCAGCATCGGGATTGGTAAGAGAATGCGGTGCTCCTTTTCCAAATCGCCGGGGAACGCGCAACAGATGAGGAGGTCTCTGTGTCAATTTTCGTTCTAATCAGTGCCGCTTGCATCGTGCTCGGCGTACTTCTCCTTTGCTGGGAGGCACTTGCGGGGCGCCCATTGAGCCGTCCGCGTACTTCCGACGATGGCGCACCTCCGACACTTGAGCCAAAAGGACAAGGCCTTGGCTTCCTCGGTCCAACGAGAAATTGGGCGGGGCTCAGCCTGATTGCGGCAGGCATGATCATATTCCTCTTGGTTCCTTGATGAACGATCGACCTGGCCGCGTGCGGCCCGAAAGGGGGCAGTACCGCGGACGGCGAGATCGCTCGATAGTGAAGGCTTGACCCATCGAGGTTTTATCGCCGCGCGCTGATCCGTATCGCCCCAAATCGAGGACTGGCCGGTGGTCGATCGTTTGATTCTGCAAGCCGGCGTCACCGGACGGGTTTGAGTCCGAGAGCCGATCTTGGACACAGATAACATGAAAATGTTTGCCTTTTTGCAGCGGCGCAGAGGAGTAAATGACGAATGGCGCAGTGTCGCTGCGATAAAGCACCGAGACCGCGGAACATTTCCGTTCGGCTGTGTTTGGACGCGTACACCAGCCGAGTGGACGGTGGTGCGCCAACCGAGGAGAACGAAAATGCCAAACCAAGGCGGCCAAGGCGGCAGCAGCGAGCAAAATCGAAAAGCTGGCGAGCAAGGTAGCAAGAACGAAAACAAGCGTGCATCCAGCAGCCGAGAAAGCGGAAGCGGGAAGAGCTCCGGGTCTGGGGGCAAGAAAAGCGGATCCAGTGACGCCTCCGGCGCGAGCCGTAGCAGCGATCGAAAGAGTTGAGGTCTTTAAGATGGCAAGCGGACAAGGACGCGAACGACCTGATGATCCCGTGGGCAATGGTAATGGTGTTCGACACAGCGATGAGCAGGATCCACGAAAGCCCCTCCCCGGATCTGATGAAGAAAACGCAGATGAGGAATTGGACGACGACGAAGAAGATGAAATCTCCCCACGGGAGCCGGAGCCCGATGAGGAAGATCCCAATCTGCCGGCTCGCGAGTAGAACCCGCTGGGTTTTCTGACGTGAAAAAGGACCGCCCGCCAAAGCCGCGGGCGGTTCTTTTTTGCCTAGCCTACCCTGAGAGAACGTCGGAGCTGGGAAAGATTGGGGCCCGCAGCAATCCATGACCAGAAACTCGCACTTGGAAACGGCGGTCGAAAAAGTACGAGGTGTGCGATGAGATGCTGCGTTTAGCTACTACTGACCGATTAACAGGCTCGCGGCCCTTCTGGCTGTTGGTAGGCGTGCGGGTGCAAGGGTGGTTGCTCTTCGCGATCGATGGTTTATGGACGACTGCGGAGACGGCTTTATCGACACGGATGGATTATGCCCCACCGGCGCCGACATGCGCGGGAGTGATCGACTTTCACTGACTGTTTCACGAACGATCTGGCGGTTCGCTGTCGAAGCCGACGTCCCATTCTTTTTTCCCGGGCATCCTGAGAGCCGGTGATGACGGTCGGTTCGCGCTGGCAACCCCGTAGGCCTCGCGGTCCGCCTGGGATGGGGCGAACCCCGCCTGGGACGCGGCGAACGCTTCAGTCTCACGTTTATTCTCCACCGCGGCGTTCCTTCGCTTTCAAGGCGTGGGAGGGGCGGTTGCGCTCGGGGTCCTTGTTTGTCTCGCCCACGGCGTCACGTGCCGTGTCGGGGTCGTCTTTGGCTGGTAGATAGCCACGCGGCCTAGACTCTTCGGGGCCCTCCCAGCGGGGGGATTGGTCGGTCGTACCGGGCGCGCCGTCCCGAGGTTTGTTCATACCCATAGTCACGTCTCCTTTCCGGTATTAACTGCTCCGTCTTCTCAATGTTCCCTTTGTTAGGGCAATCCTCCCGTCTTGGGTGAGGCGGGGCAACAGGTTTTGACTCTCGAGACACGAAGCGCAGAAAAATCGAGAGGATCACGGGAGCAGCCCTGGACAGGAATTCTAGATTTCAATTCTGGAACCGAACCAGTATTTGGGACTGCCCGCATGTTGTCAGACCGTCGTCGCGGCACTGCCGTGGCTCCGCGCAAAGCTCCGGAGAAAAAGGAGGAAAGACCGTGATCCCGAGAGAGTAGGTGTAACGCCTTGGCGGATAGGCCGCCAAGGCGCACGGGCAACGGCATTTCAGGCTCATAAGCATGCTTTGCAGAATCCCCGCTGTCGCTATGAGGCACAGACGGATAAGACCGTCGCTTCTATTTCGAACATTGCCGGCGGGTGGCAGAGGCCGTCCAGGGTAACGAGGCCCAAGTCGTGCCCTACCTGCATGATGTTGTCGAAAGGGGAGGGGATGGACCCTCGACCGTCTACCGGAGGAGGGATTCCCCGAGATCCTGGCGGCCGTCAATGCGATGTTACGCCGCGACCACGAGGCCTAGGGAGGATGCCGTTCGCCGGGCGGCGGCGAACGCCTTGTTTCGGCGTGTCAAACAGGCCGATCACGAGGGCAACCTCGCGCAGGTCGAGACGCTGGGGAGAATGGCGCGAAGTACGCAGAGAGCCTTGTGCTGCTGAATACGCTACGAAAATCACGAATAGCGAGGTGCTCCACGGAACCGACGGCCGGCCCCAAAAGTTTGTCACTCCATCGGAACCACTGCTAAACGGGAGGAATCCAATGAGCAGTTCGACGACCACCGACCATGACGTAATCCGTAAATGGGTTGAACAGCGTAAGGGCCGGCCCGCTGCGGTTCGCACGAAGGGCAAGGGTGGCATTCTTCGGATCGACTTTGGCGAGAAGGACGAGGACCTTGAAGAGATCAACTGGGATGAGTTCTTCGAGATTTTCGAGAGCAGCCGGCTTGCCTTTCTTCATCAGGAGAAGACGGAAGGCGGCAAGACTAGCCGCTTCAACAAGTTCGTCGAGCGTGAGTAGACGGACTAGATGGCTCGCCCCGGGTCTGATGAGAGGAATTCCTGGGTGAGGATTCCATCTGCGCGGAGAAGCGATTGCCAAGCGACGCATCGTGCGTTTTGTCTGCCCCCGCTGGATACCGCCTCTTTTACGCGGGGATAGCGATGTGCGAGGTAAATGGCGACGAAATCGGGTGGCGTTGTTGCAAATGAAGGAAACCTCTGGACCAGTCTGATATGGTCGCCATTGCCTGCCGACGGGGCGTCGCGAGCATGACGCTCGTTGACCGGGAAGTCGGCGCGTTCTACTCGAATTGTCACCGTGCTTACGTCGGGGACTGGGAGCGGCCCGTCCGCGACCAGCAGGAAAGTTCCACAGACGGCACTCCTATCGAAGGAGACCGTCGCTCCCGAATTCGTCCCATCCGCTCAAGCCGGTCGCGGCTTCGTCGGCTCGCTCGCTTGGTTTGACTTTTTCCTTTTTCCTCAGCGACCGCGTCAACTTCGCCTGATACGCGGCCCGCCTGCGATTTTCCGCTTTCGCCGCTATATCTTCTTCTCGCCACTCATCCACGGCGCCACGGTCGAGTAGATCTTCGACGACACGAGGATCGAATATGTGAAAGGTGATCTTCCTTGCGCTTTTTCCTTTTTCTTCAGCGACCGCGTCAACTTCGCCTGATACGCGGCCCGCCTGCGATTTTCCGCTTTTGCCGCTATATCTTCTTCTCGCCACTCATCCACGGCGCCACGGTCGAGTAGATCTTCGACGACACGAGGATCGAATATGTGAAAGGTGATCTTCCTTGCGCGTCCTTGTAGCCTCACCGTTCGCGTCCCGGCGCTGGGCAGACGACCGTCTGCGAGCCAGCGCTTCCGCTCTGATGCCGTGATCGTCAGAATATCCTCGATCTCTCGAGGAATGATCGGAAGGTTTGCGATGCCGTCCAACGCGCTGGAGACGGCCGATGCCGTAGCTCTGAAGGCTGTCTTCGAAGTCTCTGGCATGACGAGGATCAGCCCGCCTGGCTGCATATCCAGCGACTTCCGGATCGTGGATGGTAGCCGGGACCGGATTTCCTGCAGAATACCCTTAAGCCTGACACCAGATCCGAGGGTCGCCACCACGGGAAGCGGCCACTCCCTGATCAGTTCGGGATCGTCACTTTCCTTGCTCTTTGTNCAGAATACCCTTAAGCCTGACACCAGATCCGAGGGTCGCCACCACGGGAAGCGGCCACTCCCTGATCAGTTCGGGATCGTCACTTTCCTTGCTCTTTGTSTTCGTCTTGGGCATTCCGCAGGAGATGGTGTTGAAGKGGCCGCGCGTCAACGGAGCTTGGGATGATTTGCCASGTTCCCTCCTCATATCTGTGTCGATGCCGAGTTGGTTTCCGGTCATGGGACCGCAAAACCCCGTTTAGAACTGAGGAGATGCCCAGGTTCCGGCGGACGCGTTCCCTCCTCATATCTGTGTCGATGCCGAGTTGGTTTCCGGTCATGGGACCGCAAAACCCCGTTTAGAACTGAGGAGATGCCCAGGTTCCGGCGGACCGCCGGGACCGACGCCTACCTCGGTCGATCGGCCGTTACATAAAGCTGGCTGCGAGCCGAGGCGGCACCAGCGCTGACATTGACGCCAATCAGCAGCATGGTATCGCCTTCCGGGCTGTACTGCTCAAACCAGTGCCGAGCGAGCTCCCGGATCGTTTCAAGCCGGACACCTTGCGATTATCGCTTAGTCTCCTTTTCCGGCCAACGCGCCGCTGCGCCTCAGCTTCGAAATTTCAGCGTCTGGACTTTTACTTGGAACGGGCGAGTTTCATGCGTCAGGACTTTTACCTTTCGCTCGCAGAGGGCCAGCCAAACTGACTCGGCACACGCCGGCGATGATACGCGGCACATCTCAGCGAGCCGGGCACGGTTCACCGTCCAGCGGCCGGTGAAGAACATGAAAGCGGCGATTGAGCCGATAACAATCCGGAGCGCAGCGATAGGCAGGCATAGGGATTCCAGGATGGCGCAAGATCTAAAGCGCCCGCGCGACTGGTTCGTGATCGTCGAAAACGATTATGTCCTTCAGCTCTGATGAGCCGGCGTGGGCTAAGCGGCGCGCGCTGTTATCCTAGCGCGCAGTGCTGGCTGTTGAGGAGGCCAGCATCACTGGAACCAATTCGGTGGCACTCGAGTTGGTGCTTCGACGGATGCGAACCGTACTACAGCCCTCTTAAGTTTGAAAGTCTTGCCATGCGCTACGAAGACACCAAAGAGCAATACAGTAAGGTAGTGCGTGGCTGGAATGCGCGTTACGACCTGAATGAGTTTATCGCGCAGCATGGGCTCCAACCACTGGCCGCGCGCGAACTCTTTGCAAAATTCGGACCGTACAAAGTGGATCTGGATCGCAAAGTCGCAGAGCTACGGAAGGAATGGCACAAGAATCGCTGATCCGTCAGCGGAGCATTCTTGCCGAGACAATGGCCAGACGACGTTTCGTGAACTCACCGGCCGCACCTGGGGTCCCTGTCTAACCGATCCCGAAAAAGGCTAGAATTGCGATCACAATAACGACGAGGCCGACGAGATAGATAATCTGGTTCATGTCACCTTCCTTTCCCCGAATCAACGGCTGCCAAGCCAATAGGTTCCTCGGGCCACGTTCGGGAATGGTTTGCGAAGTTGAGATGCGTCTTATGCAAAGCGATCACACCCGGTATTGATGATTGCGAGCCAGGTTTCATCGATCCGCGCGGGCTGGAAAGACCGAGCGCGGTCATCGCCTGGCTGTTGCCAAGTCTGCGGTCCCAACTCCTTGTCAGGCGCTCCTTTCCCGTGCATCCATCTCACCGGTTGCGTCTCTTCCACTCGCGATATGGCGCGAGCAACTGACCCGGAAATCGCTTTTCAATTTCTTCTTCGGTTATTACAATGCGCGCCAACACCTCGTCGCGTTCCGCGCCTTCGACACGTTCACTCGCAGCCTCCAGATCAGTCATGACCGAAAAGACTTCGTCCTTTGTCATCGCCTCAAGTCGGTAGGCGAAATCTGCGACGGGAATGTTGTTGAAGTTCGCCATGGTTCACCTCCAGCCTTCCCAGCCCTAAAGCTAAATTCGCCTCGAAAGTTCCCGGAGGCCTACCGCAAGGGCCGTCCTGACAAAATATCGATGTGGATTTCCTTTTCGTTTCGATTTCACTGTGGCTGGAGCTCCCTTTAAGCAAAGCCAAGCACGATGTGTCCCGATTAGACCTCGGGCCGATGCGATACTGTCACAAAGTCGCACGACGCTGCGACCTTCGTCTGAATCCCCATGCATGCCAGTCCGACGGGGGCCCAAATGGATTGAGTCTCAACTTAAGGTTGGTACTTCTAGGATAGAAGCTGCGATAAAGCGCTCCGGGCCATCTCGATCGTTGAAGTAGTATACAACAATAATCTTGCCGTCCTGTCTAACCAAGGCGCATGGATAACCTAGGTCCGCATCGTCACCATCATCGCGGAGAACCGCCGGTTCGGACCATGTTCCGCCCCTATCGCGGCTGACGACAGCGCTTAGTCCGAAGGGTGGATCTCGAAAACCGTAGAGCAGCACCAATCTTTCGTCGGGCAGAGCGACAAGCGCAGGCGGATTGCCCATGATTCCCGTATTCCGGACAGGCGTACCGACACAGCACCAAGTCCGCCCCAGATCCGCTGACCGATATGCCTCCAGCCAGAACCGATCATGGGCCCTACGACGAACGACTGTGTAAATCGTGCCGTCTGCGAGGCGCGTGGACGACGGCATGATGGCGTACCCCGTCTGTTCATCCCAGACGAATCCTTCCGAGGAAAAACTCAATCCTCCGTCCTGCGTGCGGGCGCAAAGGATACGACCTTCTGTCCCATCGGCTTTCGGCGCGGTGAGCATAAACAAAGCGTCGTGTCGGCCCAGCGTTATGATGTCGGTACGCGCAGAGAGCGCCTCTTCGTGAGACTTCAACCCTTCGAACCTAAAAGGCCCATTCCACGAGCGAGCACGGTCCTTGCTGACGTAAAACCAGCTCACTGATCGCCCCGATATCCCGGTGCGGGCTGCCATGACGACTTGCTCGCCATCGGCAAAGTCGATCGGGGTGGGGAGAGTAATGAGATCAAACGCCGGGTCCACATTGGGTCCTGCTTCCAAGTCCTTCGTGACATGTTCGTCCGCCGAAAGACTGCGCGCACCCGGTACGCTCCCACAGAATGGTTCTGCCTGCCAAGTCAGGCCGCCATCGAGGCTTCTCGCCTGAACCGGAGTGAACGCGTGATGCTGATCTTCGAGATGAAGGTTTTCGCTTTCCCTTCCTAGACGGCCTGTGGCGAAGACGCAGACAATTTCGTCTCCCCACGCCCACACGCCGTAATTCGCGGGCCATCCCGCGAATGCGCCGAGTCTCCGATATACGATGGTATGAATCGCTTCAAACCTTGCGGTCATCTCTTCTATTCCCGCGCTCGCAGCCTCCAAGCTTCCGCAAAAGGATGAATGCTGAAAGGCAAAAGCAAATCGCATTGGCGATAATTATCGGCCACTCTCCTTTGAGGACACCAAAGACAGTCCACAGCGCAAAACCGGTAACGGTGAGAACGTACATCCGGGCAGAGAGCGCCGAGGTATCGCCTGTTTTTACGACCTTCCATACCTGCGGAACGAAGCTACCCACTGAGCAAATTGAGGCGAGATAGCCGATGAGCAGCGTTGCTTCCAAGTGTTCTCCATAAACGTGCGACCAGGATTCTAGCCGGGCACCGCCGCAGCCGCTGTGACTGTGAGCAGACCGAACAGAGAGCCTTGCGAAATGTTCCTCGCATAGGACCGGCCTTGGTCGCGGTGAGCTAGCGAAAGGCTGGCAATACTTCGCGTGCCATGTCCGCCGATCGATATTGTTTCCTGCCGCAGCCAGAATGCACTGCTCGCACCGACTTCAAGATCCTCTGCACTTTCTTCGATAGGCCATCGAGCGCGGCATGCGGTTAGTCTGCGACGGGGAAGCCAGCCAAGGTATCGCACACCCAGCAAATGTTGCAGTTTCGTAATCCGCGTTATGTCATTAACAAGTTGTTTGCTAATGCGTTTTTATGGTTTGAGAATACGCGAATTATTTCAGTTCCCTACGGATCCCGCGATCGGTGAGGCCTTCGCGATAGCCGATTAATTGTGTCATCCCCTGACGGAGCGGGGTACTGCTACCGGAACGGTTGGTCCCTGTCGGCCGAGACTTTGGATAAAAAGGGCACATAGGCTTCTCGAAATTCCAATTGCCCGAAGGACGTTCCCTACTGCTGTGTTGCGCCCAACCCCGCGAACGGTGTTTCGCGCGTCGCACACTGTCGATTCCTACAATTCGAGCTGCGATATTCTGCCGTTAGGATCTAACCCCGGTGCCAAGGCGGGGGACGTCATGTCCGAATTTCGAAGCGCTCGTCTGAGGGTCGACCATCGCATACTGTCCCTGTCGTTGAGGACGCTACGGGCTGCGAAGTATCAGGACACCTCTCGCCCGCTTTGAGTAAGCTTTGCGGGCGATACGGCGTGTCTCACATGACGCTTCTTGTCTGAGCCGGAGGAGCTTCTCATTCGTACCCGTATTATTGCACCACCTATCCAGAGGCCTGGGTTACGACCTATCTCGAACCGGGCTACTTTGACGTAGATCCGGTCCTCGACATTATCCGGTGGGGGCTCCTGCCCGTGGACTGGTCTTTTCGAGCACCGGTCAGATCCGTCCGCACGCATGGCATAGGTTCTTATGGCTTGACCATTCCCATCCGTGGGCCAAATGGCGAACGCAGCCTTTTTCCGTGACTTGGCGCCTTCCCAGACAGCAATGGACACATTGCGAACTTCTTTCATTCACGAAATGTAGGTCCTTGCAAGCCATCTCCATGAAACTGTGTTTGAGGCGGTCGGTTTTCGAAGGCTCAGCCGTATTCGCAAACTCTCGCGACGAGAATTGCTCGCAATGGGCCGGATCGCTTCGGGGAGGGGCATGCCGGGGCGGGCAGCCTCAGTAATATACCCGATCTCAATCCGTGAGCCGAGAACCACGTTGGGTCGGGGGCAGGCCTGCTTGCACCGGCATTTCGGGATTAGATGGACCGACTGGGGCGTGAGCGCCCGTCGGTCGATGCTACGGAACCCCGGTCCTTCACCGGTGCAGGCCTTAGCAAGCGCCGCAGTACCTTGAGTTTTTTTGCCGTATCAGTGTGTTGATATTTGCCTGTCCGGCCGCTTAAATCTTCAAAGACGCTGAAGCCACTTCGACCTTCCGGACATCGGAGCAACATTTATGACCCGCCAACTTTCTCTCCCACGCGAGCGAATTTCCGTGCTTCTCCTAGAAGGTATTAGCCAGACCGCTGTGGACTACTTTTCTTCGTCCGGCTACACCAACCTCGTTCATTTACCGAAGGCGCTCGACGACCAGGATCTTAAGCGCCACATCGCCGACGCTCATATCATCGGCATTCGTTCCCGCACGCAGTTGACGGACGAGATTTTCGAATCCGCCAAGAAATTGATCGCCGTCGGCTGTTTTTCCGTCGGTACGAACCAAGTCGATCTGGATGCTGCGCGGCGGCGCGGCATTCCGGTGTTCAATGCACCTTATTCAAACACGCGATCGGTGGCCGAGCTTGTGATCGGCGAAATTATTATGCTGACACGGCAGATCTTTCCGCGCTCGGCTTCGGCGCATCAAGGTGGGTGGGAGAAGTCCGCTGTCGGCAGCCGGGAGGTCCGCGGCAAAACGCTTGGAATTGTCGGCTACGGCAATATCGGATCGCAACTCAGCGCGCTTGCCGAAAGCATGGGCATGGTCGTGCGCTACTTCGATCTTTCAGATCGGCTGCGCCGGGGCAATTCGGAGTCGATGGCCTCGCTCGGCGACCTTCTCGAGACCTCTGATTATGTGACAATGCACGTTCCCGAAACACCCTCGACGCATAACATGATCACTGAAACCGAATTGCGCCGCATGAAGAAGGGCGCCATCTTCATTAACAATTCTCGCGGGACGGTGGTCGATCTCGATGCGCTTGCGAAAGTCCTTAACGACGGGCATCTGGCGGGTGCCGCGGTGGACGTGTTCCCTAAGGAGCCGGCATCGAACAAGGAGCGTTTTGAGACGCCGTTGCAAGGTTTGAGCAACGTCATTCTGACGCCGCATATCGGCGGCTCCACTGAGGAAGCCCAAGAACGCATCGGCGGAGAAGTTTCAAGGAAGCTGGTCGAGTATTCCGACATCGGCTCAACAATGGGCGCCGTCAACTTTCCGCAAGTGCAACTGCCCGAGCGCCCGAACGGCACGCGTTTCATTCACGTGCATGAAAATCGCCCCGGCATGCTCATCCAACTCAACGAGATCTTCTCGTCGCGCGGGCTGAACATCGTCGCTGAGTTTCTTCAGACGCTTGGCGACACGGGCTATGTGGTGGTCGAGGCCGATGGCATTTCCGAAAATGCCGACGAAATTCTTCAGGCTCTACGCGAAATTCCTGGAACGATACGAGCGCGATTAGTCTACTGACAGCTGTTAGGGCCGATCTGTTGCGGGGCTTTATCGCAATAAGGTGTTTTCGCGGGACAAGTGAAGACGTCCAATGCTTAGAATGCTCGATTCCAAGGGCTCGAGCGTTTCTGCCTGGGCAGACTACCGAATGCGACAAGGGAGGGTCGAGCTAACGCGCATATGGCCAACGTATGCTGGCCGGGTTCGCGAGCATTCGCCCAAAAATACGCACCCATTGATGGTTTGACGGAAGAGTGGATTGGCAGAGCATGAGGCACGTCAGGCCGCTGCGTTTGAGCAGATGGCAGCGGAAACCGCCCCGCAGGAAGTCTGGAGGACGCGCCGATGACCGACTCTCCCGAAATGATCGTGTTGTTCAACAACAGCCACTTTGGCCTCACGAGCTGCGGCAAGGAGAGCCAGTCTAGCCCGCGTTGGAGAGCATTTTCCTTCGGTTGCGCGAGCGCAGAAGGCGAGGGCGCGCTGAAAGGCCGGGCCGTAGGTCACCGGCCATCTCTCGGCCAGGACGAACTGGGCGTTTCGAGCGTCTTTGATTTCTATCGCACGGGACATTCCCGGAAGCAAAATTATAAGGGTGCTCTCCCAGGTCGCAGCAAGCATTTCGAATTTCCCTGTCTCACCGGGGCTATGAATGCAAATTGTGCGCAGGTGGTTCCGTGTTTTTCGATGAAATTTTTAAGAGGCGGACGGCGTGAACGAGATGACACTTCTCACGGACGAACTCGCCGAGCTCGAAGCTCAGATCTTCGGCATCGGGATCAGCATCCACTGTGTCGATGGCGTGAAATCGCAGAAGCTGGCGGTGATCCATTGCCTGTGACCGGAGCAATCGATCTCTGGACTCCCTCGAAAAGCGGGTGGGCAGCATGACGAGAGTCAATTCAGCGCAATCTTGTAACCTTGGCCTCGGCGATCGCCGCGACGAACGCTACTCGGGCTTGTTCCCATGGGTAGGCACCAACCATCGCGTCCCTGCATTTATTAACGGCGTCGAAGTAAGCGACGCCCGAGGCGGCAGGCCAGTTTTCACCAAGCAGGACCGTGGCCTTGTTCGGTGTCCAGACTATCTGCGCCCCGTCGAGCTCGGGAAGTTCGATGATCACGCACTTGTTCCAGCTCTCAACCACGGCTGTTCCTTTTCTTTGTGCGTGCTCCCCCGCCGTCAGGCGTTGAGCTTCGGTGGCGTGTCGTTCTCATCCGGGTTCGGGTTGGGAACTTCGTCAGGAAGGATGTCGGGCTCCGGTTCCTCGATTGGTGGCTGTGGCACGTCCGGGGGCATGTCCGGCGGGAAATCAGGTTGGGGCGGCCTCGGGATCGGTTCGGTAGGCATCATGATGGACTCCTGTTTAGGAGGGCAACTGATCTCGCGTTGGGATTGTTCCGATCTTTCGGTCAAGGTGCCAGCATGATCAAGCTTCACCTCCCATACCCGTCGGTCTGGGGCCTATACGACGGCTGGGGCGCGAAGCGCCGGCTGTTGCGCGGCGGCAATCAAGGTGAGATTCAGCGTCAATCAGGATGAGACTCGGCGGGGGGGGTGTGACGAAGGGAGGGCGTAGCCCGACCGGAGTTACACTCCCGCCGCGGCGCAATTTTTAGGCGTCTCATGATCGCGGTCGGCCCGCTACGGTG
>NZ_LMEG01000047.1:0-247226 GCF_001426275.1 Ensifer sp. Root423
GCTCATAACCTGAAGGCCGCAGGTTCAAATCCTGCCCCCGCAACCAAATCAAAAAAAGCCCGCATGGAGAAATCCAAGCGGGCTTTTTGACGTTTGAACGGCGCACACAGGGGCGACCCTCATCGGGTTGAGAGGGGCGGCGGCGGTGGCGGCGTCGTCGAGCCCGTACCCAGAGAGCGCTGGACCATGACGCTATCGGCCCAGCGCCCGTAACGATAGGCGACACCCGCGACATGCCATCACAATCTCCATGATCGCAGCCACGCCTGTTTCGTGGTCAACCCGTCCCTCAACGCACTCTCGCCCGACGCCTGCCGTCGTCGGCCCACGTGGCCTTCCACGGGACCGAGCCATCTGACTTCCGCCGCAATCTTCGCGCGGAAAGACGGAACCGAGTGATCCTTTTAGTTGCTACATTTCTTTATTTGCTTTTTCAAATAGCGGCCCCTCGTCATGCTGGCGCCTGGGGCTTGAACCCGAATTCAGCACGACAGAGTTTGATGAAGCACATCACCATTCCCACCGACGGTTTCCTGGACGGCAACCGGTTTCGCGTCGTCACCCTGCGGCTGGCACTGATCTACGCGGCGGCCGAATTCCTGATCAGCAGTCCCATCTGGCTCACGATCGGGAACAATCCGCTGAAACCCCTTCTCGGCAAGCTGGCGCTCGAAGCAGTCTTTGTCCTCGTCGCCATCCTCCTCGCGGGGCTTCTCAGCCGGATGCGGCGGCAGAGCTATGGCCGGCAAATCGCGGCGTGTCTGTTGCTGTCGCTGGTCAGCTCTCTCGGCATGTCGCTGCTGGACGCCTATCTCTGCAGCCTGATCATGCTGCCCGTGGTCGTGCCGTTCAACATCATGGATTACGCCTATGCGGTCTGCTATCGCATGTCGATCTTCTTCGGCTGGTCGTTTCTCTTCGTCGCGTTGCTCAATCACATGGACGTGCGCGACCGCGACCTGAAGCTGATCGCGTCGCGCGAAGAGGCGCTCGCGGCGCAAATGCGGGCGCTGCAGTACCAGATCAACCCGCATTTCCTTTTCAACACGCTTAATTCCATTACCGGCCTTGTCGAGGAGGGGGCCTCCGAGCGGGCCGAAAGGATGATCATGTCGCTTTCGGGCTTCCTGCGCTCGACGCTGCAGCTCGACCCCCTGCGTGAACTCAGGCTTGCCGACGAGATGGCGCTGCAGAAGGAATATCTCGAGATCGAAAAGGAGCGGTTTTCGGACCGGATGCGCGTTCGGATCGACATTCCCGGCGAACTCGAGGATGCGAAAGTTCCAAGTCTCATCCTGCAGCCTTTGGTCGAGAACGCGGTCAAGCACGGCGTCGGTCGTTCCAGCAGCACAGTCGAAATCCTGATCCGCGCGGCAAGGCGCGGGGACAGGCTCAATCTGATCGTCGAAAACGATGTTGCCGCAGCGACTGCGGCGGGGATGACGCACGGGCTCGGCATCGGCCTTGCCAATGTGGCCCATCGTGTCCAGACCCATTTCCCGGAGGGAGCTTCGCTGACAGCAGGCCCGATCGAGCCGCGCAAATTCCGAGCCTCGCTCGATATGCCCTTGATACTTGTTTGAGGCAAAGGAAGAGGCTGGCGGACGGGCCGGCGATGTTATTGTCTGACGCCGCCCGACTGGGCGGCGTTATCGTTCATGCCGATGGTAGCATCCCCGTCAATCGTCGACGACGGACCACTTGTCGTCCGGATCGAAGCGGTCGATGAAGGGTACGATTGCTTCCGTGCTCGGCCCGAGGTCGCGCTCGTAGACGATGCCCTGCTGGTTGACGACGAAGGTCTTCACGCCCGTCTCCGCATAGGTGACCGGCCAGGCGATCAGCGCAAAGCCGCCGATCATGTTGCCGTTGATCACATAGTCGTAGCGACCGCCGGCAATGTTGTCGCCCTGCGAGGTCAGGATACGGAAGCGGTAGCCGAAGTATCCTTCGCCAGCCTTTGCCTTTTCCAGGGCCGCTTCGCTGATCGAGTCTCCGACGGGGCTTTCGCCATCCCCCTGGTCGGCCGGCCAATAGAGACCGTCGGTCTGGCCGGGCGTGCTGATCAGCTTCTGGGCATATTCGAGCACGCCGTCGGAGTCGCGATCCTCAGAGGCGTATTCCTTCTGGGCATCGACATAGGCCTCGACCGTGTCGATCGCCTGCAACTCGTTCTCGCCGACGCGACGATTGACGATCTCTTCGAGCCCGACATAGGTATCGAAGGCCCATTTGCCGTCATCGCCCTTGGTGAGCGGGAAGGGCAAGGGCCAGAGCCGGTCGCCGATCTGCAGGATCTTTCGACCCTCCAGATCGCGAACGACGACATTGCGCGCTGCCCCTTCGCGGATAAGAGCGAACGTATCCTTCACCCCTTCGCTGTCTTTCAGCTTCTCCGCATTAAGCCCCAAAAGTTTTGCCAGGCCGTCGAAATCATCCGCGGCCAGCCTGGCCTTGAATTCGCCGATGGCTTTGTCCGGATCGTCGAAGACCGGCGGGTCTTCTGCGGCGGCATAGGCATCCAGCCCACCCACCATCTGGTCCGCCGGCGGCTGATCGGCCGACGGTTGGTCTCCCGCAGGCTGATCGCCGGCAGCTTGATCGCCAGCAGGTTTATCGGCAGGCGGTTTGTCCTGCGAATAGGCGGAGCCGATCGGCGTCGCTACCAGAACCAGCGCCATCGCTGATCCCAGGAGAAGGGAATTGAAGAGCTTTGTCATGGTCGTTCTCCTGTGATCCGATCAACGTCTGCGGCCGCCGCCGCCGCGTCCGCCACCGCCACGGTGCATCGGCGGCCGGCCGCCACCACGGCTCATCTGTGGCCGCCCACCGCCGCGATGACCACCGCCAAGGCTTTGCCCGCCGCGGCGTGAGGAAGCGACCTCACGCCGTCCGGAATTGACATTGCCAAGGCCCGATGGCTTCTTCGGCCGGTTCTGCGCCTTTGCCGCCATCTTCTTCTTGCCACCGCTGCGGTTGACCTGCGACGGCTTGTTGCCCGGGCGATTGATGCTCGGCTTTCCGTCCCCAGCGCGGGCCTTGGCGATCGCCTGACCGCCACCGCCGCCGCCGGGCCGAGCTGCCGGTCTCTGCTGCGCTTTCAGCCCGTCGAGCGTGCTCTTGCGCACATCCCTGATCTGGCCGCCGCCACCTCCGCCGGGCCGTGCGTTCGGCCGGTCGCGATTGATCTCGGCGGCGCGGTTGCGCAGGTTGTTGTTGCCGTTCGCCTTGATGTTGTTCTTGATGCTGTTTCGGTCGAAATGCTGAAGCTGGTCACGATTGAAGTTGATCTTGCTGCGATCGACATTCTTCCAGTCGACGTCGTTCCACTTCACCTTGCCGTTGATGTTGTTGAAGCAGTTGTTGCAGTCGATGTCCATGTCGCCGCCGTTCCAGCGGCCACCCCAGACGCCCCAATCGTCCCAGTCGACGATCGCGGCGAAGGCCGCACCCGTGACCGCACCGGCGAAGAAGGCCGCACCCGGATACCAGTAGGCGGGATAGGGCTCGTCATAGTAGCCGATCGGCGCCGGTGCATAGTTCGGCTCGTAGAGCATCTCCGGCGGATACTGCGGCACATAGATGGTTTCCGGATTGGCCGCCTGGATGACGACGTTGTCGCCTTCCTGGACCACCTTTACCTTGTCGTCGGTCTTGATGATGTTCTTCGCGACCGCCTCGTCACGCAGTTGCTGGATGGCCATCAGCACGTCTTTCTGCTGATTGGCGATCGCATCGCCGAAAGACTGCGTCCACTCGAGATCCTCGCTCATCATCTTGACGATCTGGGGGTAGTTCAGCAGCGATATGATGCTGCCGTCCCAGTCGTCTTTCGGCTTCATGTCGGGTTTCTTCTCGCGAGCCTCAAGAAACCGTTCTGCCTCGACGATCTGCAAAGGATAGAGCGCGGCGGCGGAAATGAGCGCCACCAACTCGTCCGGGTAAAGCGCGATGCGCGCCACCAGCACCTCGAGCTCATCGTCGCTGAGCGGCTCGGGTGCTGTCTGTTGTTCCTGAGCAGCCGGTGCGGCTGCTGTCTGCTGTGCAAGAACCGCCGTGACGGGTGTTGTTATCAAAACCGCGATTGCGCTGCCGAGCGCGATGATCGTCTTTTTGATCATCTATCCAGCCTCCCTCGTGTATTGGGCAATGGCACGGGCGCTTGGACTGGCGCGCGGGACAGCCCCCTGTCGACGCTTCTTGTTCTGCAATTTCAAGCTGATCGCGCAGCAGTCTCTGACCACAGCCGTCATCAGTCAATGGAATCTCTAGAGGAGGCCGGCGGATCGGGAAGCCCGGCAGGCGTATTCTACTGTATGTTACTGCCTCACGGTTGCCGTGGGCGTGCCATCCACGTGACGGTAGAGCTTGCAAGGTGCCGGCGAGCATAGAGCTGCGGGTGTCGGCTGTTTCGCGTCAGGGGGAAGGGGCTAGCATGGACGAGGATCCTTCCCGATCGAATGTGGTCCGCAACGGAACGAACGGGTCGCCTTCCATCGAGGCGAAGATCACGGATATCGCCCGGATCGGCATCGTCGGGCTTCTGGCCTACTGGTCTCTGACGCTGATCGCACCCTTCGCGATCATTCTGATATGGGCGGCAATCCTCGCGGTGGCGCTCTTTCCAGCCTATGCCCGGCTGGGACGCCTGCTCGGCTCGCGGCGCCTTGCCTCATTCCTGATCACGCTGATATGCCTCGCCGTCATCGTCGCCCCACTGACTGCGATCGCGGTCAGCTTTGCCGAAGGGTTGCAGGCGCTGCTTGCCAGGCTTGCCGACGGTTCTCTGAGCGTACCGGTCCCGCCGGAATATATCCGCACGTGGCCTGTCGTCGGCGAGCGCATACATGCGGTCTGGAGCATGGCGTCGGGCAATATCGAAGCACTGCTGAGCAAGATCGAACCGGCGCTGATGCAAGCCGGGACCAAGGTTCTCGGCAAGGTCGCGAGCGTCGGCGCCGAGGTCTTAAGTTTTGTGGTCTCGGTGTTGATCGCAGGTTTTCTCTTCGGTTCGGCGGAGCGGCTGGCGGAAATGGCACAGCGCTTTGCCGGCAGGATCGGCGGCCAGCGGGGCATCGGTTTCCTCAAGCTGGCGACGGCGACGATCCGCAACGTGGCGCGCGGCGTCATCGGCGTGGCGCTGCTACAGGCATTTCTGTGCGGACTGGTGCTCAGCCTGTTCGATGTTCCGGCACCTGGCGCGATTGCCTTCGTCGTGCTGATCCTCTGCATCATCCAGATCGGCCCCGCGCTGGTGTTGCTGCCCGTCATGATCTGGGCCTGGTTCACCATGGATTTCGGTCCGGCGCTGTTGCTGACGATTCTGTTGATCCCGCTGTTCGTCATCGACAATGTGATGAAGCCGATCCTGGTGGCACGCGGGCTGTCGACGCCGACGCTGGTGATCCTGCTCGGGGTGCTTGGCGGCACGCTGTCCTATGGCCTGATCGGTCTTTTTCTCGGGCCGATCGTTCTGAGTGTCGCGCATGATCTGCTGATGGTCTGGGCGCGCTCTGATGCGGCGCCAGAGAAGGCGGCTGCACCCGCCGTCCGTGACGGCGAGCTTGAACCCGGCAATATCTGATCAGCGTATCGCGCTGGTGGTACCTGCCTGCTGATACTCCGCTTCGGGCACAGCAACGCCGGCGGCGCGCAGGCCGTCGAACAGTCGGTGCTGATCCTCGGGACGGTGAAACTGAAGGGCAATCGCTTGTCCGAGGTCACCGAGGAATGCCGGCGCGTTGGTCTCGAACCACTTTCGCTCCTCACGCGCCTGGTCCGTCTTGCCGAGCTTTCCGAGAATCGCAAGCAGCAGGACCCGGTCGGCCGGGTTGGCGCCCGGATTGGCGAGGCGCGCCCACCGTTCGGCGGCGACATAGTCGCCGGCGAAATAGGCGCAGCTTGCCAACCCCCTTTCGAAAACGCCAGTCTGGCCGAGGTTGCGTTCGGTGGCGTCCGACAGCAGCTTGCAGCCCGCATCCCATTGGCCCGACTGCGCGAGCCGGAGGCCGTATGCGCCGGCAAGTTCGGTGTCGTTGGGATTGATGGCAAGCGCGCGGGCGCCGACGGCCAGGGCAGCATCGACTTCGCCGCGAGCGAAGAGGACGAGCATCTGTGCTTCGAGGGCGCGAACGTCGAAGGGGGCAAGATCGACGGCGTGCGCCGCCGCTTCGCCAGCCTGTTCCAGCAGCCCTGCTGAGGCCGAGGGATCGAGGCCATTGCTCAGCGCATCTATATAGCTCATCGACAGAAGCGCCCAAGCGGTGGCGTAGGTCGGGAATTGCCGGGTCGCGCGCTGCAGGCACTCCTCGGCGGAGCGACGGGATTGCGGATCGATGTCGCCGCGATGGTCGTAGTAGGTGAGGGAGCAGGCATAGGCCTGCCAGCCCTCGGGAACCGAACGCCTGAGTTCGGCTGCGCTTGCCTGGAAGATGGCGCCATAGGGTTCTGCCACCGCGCTCGAGACCGCGGCCGCCGTCCTTGCCTGCTGATCGATGACGTCGCCGGACTGCAGTCGTTCGTCGTAGGTGTTCGCCCAGACGACCGCCCCGTCGGATCGCTGGATGAGCCTCACGACCAGCCGCAGCCGCTCTGCCTCGAGCCTTACCCGTCCCTCAAGCGCATAGGTTTGATCGGCCGGTGTCCGTAACGGATCGCTGACCGTGACCGGTACGATCTCCTTGAATTTGGCGAGGTTGCTCACGACTTCGTCCGTCAGCCCCTGCGCCATCATCGCCGATTGCCGCGTCCCCGAGATGTCCTCGAAAGGCGTGACGATCACCTTCGGAATATTTGGCCGACTGGCCGCCGTACTGTTGTCACCGGAAAGAAGCAGCAAGCCGGCCGACAGACCGGCGAGGCCACAGACAAGCGCCGCAGCGCCAAGCAGGATGCGGCGGAGATGACGCCAGCCGACCGGCGCGGCTTCGGACGGTGGCATTCCGCTTTCTCTAACGGGTGCTGGCTGCTTTTCGGCTCGTCTTTCGAAGGTCGGCACATAGGCGCCCTTCGGCATCCGGATCACGATCGGGTCGCTGCGTCCGGCGACGAGGTAATAGCGTTCGAGTGCCCGACGAATGCGGCCCGCCTCGATCCGAACGGCGGGATCCGTTTGCGGGTCGAAGGAGGAATCCCGGCCGAAAACCTCGGTGGCAATGGAATAGGCCTTGATGCGGTCGCCGCGCCCGGCCAGCGTTTCCTCGATGACATAGGCCAGGAATTTACGGTCGCGGTCTGGAGCATCGAATTCGGCGCTCAGGCGAATGCGCTCAAGCTGTGCCAGAACCTCCACGCTGCTGGGCGGAGATATGGTCTGTTCGACGCCGACGTCCTGCTGGTCCCCGATGGCCATCACGCGCCTCCATGGGCACAATGTGAGATTGTATCCGGCGGCAGTGTAGTCTCCCGTATCCTACGCACCGGTTCGGTCGGAGCGCAACATTTATTCGCGTCGGGCTTCACGTTCCTTGCCGAGGTTGCGCGGGCGCGCGCTGACGATGCCGAAGACGCGGGGCGCGGCCGGGCGTTTCGCTTGCCGATGTCATTGATCAGCGCCGAACGGGAAGCGGCAGCGGCATTCCCGTTCGCCGATACCGGTTTGCCTTCTGTCGACCGCAAATCGTGGCAAATGAAGTCGACAAGGCTTCTAGTTACGGACGCCGTTTCGAAGCGGGAGACGTGGCTTGTCGGTGGGCGTGCGGAACATGTCCGCTGGCGCCGGGCGTCCGACGTGGAAACCCTGGACATGGTCGATCCGAAAGCGCCGCATCAGGGCCAGTTGCTCGTCGGTTTCCACGCCCTCGATCAGGATCTTGTGGCCGCGGTTGCGCACGAGCCCGATGATGTCCTGCAGCATCGCGCGGCCCTTCGGCGTGGCGCAATCGTGCAGGAACGACCGGTCGATCTTCACCGTGTCGAAATCGATCAGGCGCAGCCAGGAGAGGCCGGCGAAGCCGGTTCCAAAATCGTCCAGCCAGATGCGGATGCCAAGGGTCTCCAGGTCGCTGATGCAGCGCAGGATGCCCGAGTGCATCTCCATCTCCAGCCCTTCGGTGATTTCGAAGGCGAGCCGGCTTCCGGCAACCCCGGTTTCTCCCAGGATCGCCGCGACCGAGGTCGCAAAGCCCGGCGTCTTCAGCTGGATCGGCGAGACATTGACGCTGACCAAGGGAACGTGATTGTCGACAAGCAGTTCGCGGCACACGGTCTTTATCGCCCAGCGGCCGAGATCGAGAATGGCGCCGGTCCGCTCGGCGACCGGGATGAAGAGGCTTGGCGGAACCGAGGTGCCGTCCAGCATCGTCAGGCGCATCAGCGCCTCGACGGCATCGACCTCGCCAGTCGTCACGTTCGTGATCGGCTGGTAGACGAGGGATACCAGGTTCTGGTCGACGGCGATCTTCAGGAGGGCCGCGATGTTCTCGCTCTCGTCGCTGCTCTGCGGATCGTTCGGATCGAACAGCTTCGAGCAGTTTCGCCCGCTCGCCTTGGCGGCGTAAAGCGCGCGGTCGGCCTCGTGGATGATTTTCTCGAGCTTGGCGCCGGTGTGATTGCGGGTGAAGGCGGCGCCGACGCTGACGGTGACGATGGACACGCCGTCGCGTCGCTGCTCGTGGATCAGCCCCATGCTTTCAACCGTGCGGCAGATGACCTCCGCAAGCTCGGCCGCCTGCTCGCGCGTATCCAGGCGAGCAAGGACGATGAACTCCTCGCCGCCGTAGCGGCCGATCGAGCCGTGATAGTTCCTGATCGCTTCGCCGAGCGCATTGGCCACGAGAATGAGGCAGCGGTCGCCCTCCTGGTGGCCGTAGCAGTCGTTGTATTTCTTGAAGAAATCGACATCGATCAGCATGGCGGTGAAGTTCTTGCCGAGCTTCTGCCAATCGTTCCAGTAGTCGCGCAGCTGCTGATCGATGGCGCGGCGGTTGTCGAGACCGGTCAGCGGATCGGTGTTGGACAGCCGCAGAAGCGCCATTCCCCGCTCGGAAGCTTCGTTCTGCTGGATCTTCGCCTCGAAGGCGTTGAGGAAAACCTTGTAGCGTTCGCGGTTGAGCTTCCAGTTCACATAGGAGGTGAAGACGAAGCAGGAGACGTAGAACGTTCCGAAGGCGATCAGGTAGGCCGGATCGTGCTCGGAGAAGAACGACAGCGCGATGAAAAACGTCACCAGCACGATGCTGGAGGCGACCACCGAGAGGCGGAACCGTAAGCTGAAAAAGAGATTGGCGCCCATCATGAAGATGGCGCCGAAGATCATGTAGTAGGACATGCTGCTCGTATCGGCCGTCATCATCGCCGGAACGAGCCAGCCTATGTAGCCGAAGACGAGGGCTGCGGCGCAGGTGCCGTCGAGCCATTTGGTCTGGGCCTTCAGCCGAAACAGGATCTCGAAGGTCAGAAGCGAGCCGATGCCGACAAAGAGGCGCGAGACGATCGTGTAGAAGGCGACGTCGGGGACGAGCAGGATGTCCGGGATGAAGAAGAGCAGGTAGACGACGACGGCAACCCACAGCCCCTGCCGGGTCGAGGCGCGCCGGCCAGCCTCGCCCTCCATACGATAGAGGGTCTGAAGCTCAGCCAGGTGCGGCCTGTGCGGCTGCTTGTGTAGGTCGATGTCAACTACGTCGGCCAACGTGTGCTTCATGCACTGATCCATCGCGCTGCGTCACGGTCAACGGAAATCTGTCGTCGCTTTTCCATCAATGGACGTTGTTTCGGACACTCCCTGCGTGTTCGCCGCGGCCCATATGCAACAAGGGCGGGAAACGCTGCGAGGCATGATAGGAGGTGTCCATTAAGTTTTGTTAAATTAATGGGTCAGGGCATCTGCGAATCGGTATCACCCAAAGGGGTGAGCTCCGAGTATTTACCTTATTATATACAAAAACTTGCATTCCGAGCCGTAATGCGCGCATCTTCGCGACTATTGTTAACAAAGCTTTAACGGATGGTCTCGCGTGCGCCAATTTCAGACTGTTTTCGACGGTCAGAGCCTCATTACTCCCAAGGCAATGGCTGATGAGTTCGTTTCGCCCCGCGGCGAACGACATGACGAACAGCTCTCGACCGCCAAGGCCGAGCTCGCATTGATTCTCAGGGTCGCTCAGGAACAATTCATTCAAGGAACGGATGCGTCGAAAATTATCGACCGGCTCGCGGCCTCCCTCCACCAGACCCGTGCCAAATACCACCCGAGCGTGTGGCAGGAGCTAATCCCGATTGCCCAGGATCACCCGGTTTCGGAGTACTTCCTGCAGGATCCGTTCACCCGGTGGTCGTTCGACAAGCCCAGGGGATATTCGGGTGACGCGCAGTTGCTCGACTTCATCTACGGCCATGCGAGCGTTGCCGGCGAAATCGAGCAGGCGTCGCCGGTCGGGCGCGCCCTTTACGACTACACGAAGGACGCTTCGTCCTCGGTGGCGGTGCGCGAACGCCGCGATATCCTCACGCGCCACGTCGACGAGATCGCGGCGAGCCGGGGTTCCGAGGCGGAGATCCTGACGATTGCCGCGGGTCATCTGCGGGAAGCCAACCGCTCCAAAGCGCTCGAGGAACGCCGCATCAAGCGTTGGGTGGCGCTCGATCAGGATCCTCTCAGTGTCGGATCGATCAGCCGCGATTTCTACGGCACGGCGATCGAAGCGGTCGACGGTTCCGTTCGCAGCCTGCTCGGCCGCGACCAGAAGCTCGGCACGTTCGACTTCATCTATGCGGCCGGTCTCTACGACTATCTCGCCGACAAGGTGGCCATCAAGCTGACGCATCGCTGCCTGCAGATGCTGAAGCCGAACGGCGTCTTCCTTTTTGCCAACTTCGCCCAGGACATCGGTGTCGACGGTTACATGGAGACCTTCATGAACTGGGCCTTGCTGCTGCGTTCCGAAGTGGACATGTGGAACATCATCCACAAGAGTGCCGGGAAGTCTGCGATCGACGCGCGCGTCTTCTTCGGTGCCAACCGCAACATCGTCTACGGCGTCATCCAGAAGCATTCCTGAGATTGCTTCGACGAACTGCCTCGGCTTCAAGCCGAGGCGGGCCGGCAACAGGAGACCGCAGGGTGCCGAAGGGCCGCTGCGGTTTCGTATTTCTCACGCTCAGTCTTGCGTGCGCAGAAAGCGGCTCAACAGGCGGTGTAGCAGCACACCTTCCTCCTTCGGCTTGAAGCCGGGATCGACCGCGACCCTGCTGAAGATGCCGTCGATGATCGCGGCGATCCAGCGGGCAGCGCCCTCCGCGTCGAGGGTCCTGTCGATCTGGTTTCGGCTGGCGGCGTTGCGCAGGAGTGCCACGAGCGCCGACTGGAGTTCCGCGTCGTTCGTCGCCGCTAGCGTCCCGATGCGCTCGTCACGCATCGCTTCGGCGGCGATTTCGAGCGCGAGGCTCGAATAGGCAGGATCGCCCGCGAGTTCGAGAACGCTATCCATAAAGCCCAGCAAGGCGGCGAACAGATCCTCCTCTTCGCCCAGCTTTCGGAAAATCTCCGCCGTTTCTTGACGTTCCTCTTCCACGATCGCCGCGATGATGGTGTGCTTGGTCGGAAAATAATGGAAAAGATTTCCCGGGCTCATGCCTGCCTCGGCGCAGATCTCGGCCGTCGACGTGCCGTGAAAACCCTTGCGCGAAAAGCAGGCGATTGCCGCATCGAGAATCAGCCGACGCCTGGCCGCATGTTTTTCGGGGTCGATCTTGCGCATCGCCGGTTCTCCTTGCATGCCGTTCAATTATTAGATCAAGCACTCTGATTTCGGTGGGCAGACGATCGGTGTCAAGGCCGCCGGCCGTTTGCATGATCTCCGCCATCTTCCCGCAATGCTCGTGTGTGATCTGCCTTACAATTGTCGCGTTTGATGAATTCTATTGTTAGATTGAATGATCTAATAAATTATCGACGCCCTTTGCCCGACCCGGGATCCGGTATCGCAGGCGCATCACGCCGCCGGCCCCGCCAATGGAAAGCCAATGAAATGAGACGTACAATTGAGTTGAACGTCGCTCTTGCAGCGTTGCTTATGATTGCGGCGGCTGCTGGTCCGGCGCGCGCCTCGGGGGAGGCCGCCGCCTCCGTTCCCGCCCCGTCTGCCACCCGCACGGTAACGACGCTCGTTGCCGACAGCCGCCCACAGCAATGGACACGCTCCTTTGCCGGCATCTTCGTTGCCCGCGAGGAGATTGCCGTCGGCACAACCTTGACTGACCAGCGTATCGCCAGTGTCGAGGTCGAGATCGGCGATCGGGTAGCCGCGGGGCAGGTGCTCGCCCGGCTGGAAACCGACATGCTGGAGAACCTTCTGCGCGAGGCCAAGGGCCGCGTCGCGCGCGCCAGTGCAGCGATGGCGCGGGAGGAAGAGACGGTCACGCAGGAACAGCGAAAACTCGCGCGCGCCCGCCAGTTGAGCCACCTTCAGGCCGCGACCATTCTCGAGGAACGCGTCTCCGCGCTCGCCCTTGCCGAACAGGCTGTCGAGGTCGCGCGGGCCGATTACGACCAGGCGGAAGCGCTTGAGGCCGAGGCGCGCCGAAGGCTCGATCGTGCCGTGATCGTGGCACCTGCCGACGGGATCGTTTCGGAACGGCTGGCGCGCGCCGGTGCGCTTGCGGGCTCGGACCCGCTGCTCAAGCTCATTCGCGGTGGCGAAATCGAGTTTGCGGCCGACGTGCCGGAAACCGAACTGCCGTTGCTCGCGGTTGGCCAGACCGTGAAGGTCAAGCTTTCGGGCCGAGCCGACTGGCTCCAGGGGCATGTGCGGGTAATCAACCCGAAGATCGACCGCGAGACCCGCCTTGGCACCGCGCAAGTCACGCTGTCCACCGGGCGTCCGCCTTTCGCGGGCACGTTCGGCCGGGCGGAGATCGTGGTGGGCGAGCGCAAGGCGATCATGGTCGACGATTCCGCCCTGCTTTTCGGTGCGCCGGATGGCGCCGTCTCGGTCTTCGTCGTCGATGGGGGCCAGGTCGTGCGCAAGTCGGTCAAGCCGGGCATGCGCCAGGGCGGCAAGGTGGAGATTACCTCGGGCCTTTCGACCGGCGAACGGGTCGTCCTTAAATCCGGGGCGTCGCTGCGCGAAGGCGAAGCGGTCGCAACGAAAGACGTCCAGCCGATGCAGACGGGCGACCAGCAATGACGAGCAACATCTCCGCCTGGGCGATCCGCAAGCCGGTTCCGACGATCGTTCTCTTCGTCGTGCTGACGCTGATGGGGATCGCCTCGTTTCTGAGGCTGCCGGTCAACGCCAATCCGAGCGTATCCTTCCCGATCGTCACGGTGACGATCACGCAACCGAGCGCGCAGCCGGGCGAAATGGAAACGCAGGTGACGCGCCGCGTCGAAGGGGTCGCCTCCGGCCTTGTCGGGGTCAGTCACATCCGCTCGACCATTACCGACGGCGTCTCCACGACCACGGTCGAATTCAAGATCGGCACGGATCCGGACCGGGCGGCAAACGACGTGCGCGAGGCCGTGGCGCAGATCCGCGCCGACCTGCCGCAATCCATTCAGGAGCCGATCGTCTCGCGCCTCGACGTCGACGGCAGCGCCATCGTCTACTACGCCGTGCGGGCGCCCCACATGTCGGAAGTGGAGCTGTCCTGGTTCGTCGATGACACGATCACCAGCGAATTGCTGACGCTGCCCGGCGTGCAGAAGGTGCAGCGTCTCGGCGGCGTCAGCCGCGAAGTGCGCGTTTCGCTCGATCCCGAACGCTTGCTGGCACTTGGCGTGACGGCCGATCAGGTGAACACGGCGCTCAGGGAAATCAACATCAACATCCCGAGCGGTCGTGGCGAAATCGGCGGACGCGAACAGTCGATCCGCACCGTCGGCAGTGCCGGTTCGGTGGACGAGCTCCGACAGCTTTCGATCCCGCTTGCAGGCGGCCGCTGGCTGCAGCTCTCCGACATCGCGACGATCGAGGACACATCGTCCGAGCCGCGCAGCTTTGCCCATTTCGATGGCGAACCGATCGTGAGCTTCTCGGTTTCGCGCAGCAAGGGAGCGAGCGACACGGTCGTTGCCGAGCGCGTCATCGAGCGGCTGAAGGAGATCCAGGCGCGCACCCCCGGCGTCGAGATGACCGAGCTGATCTCTCTCGTCGAGTATACGCAGGAGAGCTACGATGCGGCCGTCACGGCTTTGATCGAAGGCGCACTTTTAACCATCGTCGTCGTCTTCGCCTTCCTGCGAAACTGGCGGGCGACGCTGATCTCGGCGCTTGCCATGCCGCTCTCCATCCTGCCGACCTTCGCGGTGATGGACCTGCTCGGCTTCACGCTCAACGGCATCAGCCTTCTGGCCCTGACGCTGGTCATCGGCATTCTTGTCGACGATGCGATCGTCGAAATCGAGAATATCGAGCGGCATGTCGACATGGGCAAGCGGCCGTTTATCGCGGCAATCGATGCGGCCGATGCGATCGGCCTTGCGATCGTCGCAACGACGCTGACGATCGTCGCCGTCTTTGCGCCGGTGAGCTTCATCGGTGGTGCGGTCGGGCAATATTTCAAGCAGTTCGGCCTGACCGTCGCGATCGCCGTTCTGTTCTCGTTGCTGGTGGCACGCCTGCTGACGCCGCTGATGGCGGCCTATCTGTTGCGGCCGAAACCTGGTCACGGCCATGCCGTCAAGCCGTCGCGCATCAGCGACGCCTATCGCAGCATGCTCGGCTGGACCCTCGATCACCGCAAGACCGCGCTTTCGATGGTCGCGCTGATCTTCGTCGGCTCGATCGCGCTTTTGAGCATGCTGCCGACGGGTTTCATGCCGACGAGCGACAGCAACGTCTCGCAGCTCAAGATCACGCTGCCGCCCGGCACGAGGCTCCAGGAAACCGCGCGCATTTCCGACGATCTGGTGGCCAAGCTCAAGGAACGCAAGGAAGTCGAGAACGTTCTGGCGACGACCGACAGTCTCAACGAGGTATCGCTGCGCATCAAGCTCAAGCCGCGCAAGGAGCGTGAACTCGACCGCAAGTCCTTCGAACTGTCGTTGCGGCCCCTGCTGGCGGAGACCCCCGACATCCAGGCAACCTTCTCCTCGACCGAAGGCGCGAAGGACCTCTCCATCTACCTGACGGGCGATGACCCGGAAACGTTGATGGCTTCGGTGCGGCGTCTGGAAAACGAGATGCGTGCACTCCCCGGGCTGATCAGCGTTCGGTCGACCGAGCCGCTGCTTTCGCCCGAGCTTCTGGTCAAGCCGCGCTTCGACGAGGCGGCAAGGCTCGGCGTGTCGGTGACCTCGATCGGCACCGTCGCCCGTATCGCGACGATGGGCGACAGCGAGAGCAACTCCGCGCGGTTCAACCTCGGTAACCGCCAGGTGCCGATCCGGGTGATGCTCGACCGGTCGGCCCGCGGCGATTTCGACACCTTGCGCAATCTGCGGGTGGGCACGAATGCGGGTGCCCTGGTGCCGTTGACGTCCGTCGCCAACGTCTCCTTCGGTGCCGAGGAAAGCAGCGTCGAGCGTCTCGATCGCAAGCGTCTGATCGCCGTCGAGGCAAACCTCAACGGCATGACACTCGGCACGGCCTTCGAGGCGATTTCGGCATTGCCGGCCATGAAGGAACTGCCCACGGGCGTGACGCAGGCCAACTATGGCGACGCGGAATACATGTCGGAGATGTTCCGCAACTTCGCCCTGGCGCTGCTTGCCGGCATCCTGATGGTCGTGGCGGTTCTGATCCTGCTGTTCAAGGATTTCCTGCAGCCGGTGACCATCCTCGTTGCCCTGCCGTTGTCGATCGGCGGCGCGGCGCTGGCTTTGATCCTGTTCGGTGCGGCACTCGACCTTTCGTCGATGATCGGGATCCTGATGCTGATGGGGATCGTCTGCAAGAACTCGATCCTGCTGGTCGACTATGCGATCGAGTGCCGCAACGAAGGTGCCGACCGGCGCACGGCGCTGCTGACGGCGGGCGTCACCCGCGCGCGGCCGATCATCATGACGACGATCGCCATGGTGGCGGGCATGGTCCCGGCAGTCATCGGCGTCGGCGCCGGTGCCGCCTTCCGCGCGCCGATGGCGGTTGCGGTGATCGGCGGCCTGATCACGTCGACGATGCTGAGCCTTGTCTTCGTGCCGGTGATGTTCACCGTGATGGACGACATCAACACGAAGATGGGCCGCTGGCTGAAGCGCTTCTCCTCCGTGACGGACGAGGACCACGCGGCGGATGCGGCCCGGATCGGCAAGGAGGGCGCACCCGGCGCGGCCGGATAGCGTCCGCCCTGTTCCCGGCATGATCATTGTCGAAGCGCGCTGCATGGGTGTCCGTGCAGCGCGCTTCGCGCATTCGGGCCAAGGCGTATGTCTGCGTTCTAATCGAAATAGTTGACGAGGCGCGTCTCGCCGACGGCATGGACGCGGCAGTCGACATCGAAGATCGCCTGCAACCGCGACGGCACGATCATGTCTTGCGGCGGTCCCTCGAAGGCGAGGCGGCCGCCCTGCATGGCGACGATGCGGTCGGAATAGGCGGAGGCGAAGTTGATGTCGTGCAGCACGACGACCACCGTCTTGGCGAAATCGTCGGCCAGCCGGCGCAGGAGCTTCATCGTCTCGACCGCATGCTTGATGTCGAGATTGTTGAGCGGCTCGTCGAACAGCATGTAGTCGGTGTCCTGGCACAGCACCATGGCGATGAAGGCGCGTTGGCGCTGGCCGCCGGAGAGTTCGTCGAGAAAGCGGTTCTGGTAGGGTTCGAGCCCAAGATAGGCGATCGATCGGTCGATATGCTCCGCATCGGCCGCCGTCACCCGTCCCTTGGAATAGGGATAGCGGCCGAAGGCGACAAGGTCGCGCACGCTCAGGCGCGCGCTGATATGGTTGTCCTGGCGCATGATCGACAGCCGCCGGGCAAGCACGTCGCCGGCGGCGCGGCTGACGTCGAGGCCGTCGACCAGCACCTTGCCCGTATCCATCGGCATCAGCCGGCTGACGATCGACAAAAGCGTCGACTTGCCGGCGCCATTTGGGCCGATGATCGAGGTCAGGCCGCCTGCGGGTAGCGTCAGCGACACCCGGTCGACGACCGCGGTGCCGCCATAGGATTTCGTTACCTCTTGGATCTCGATCATCGCGCGGAGCCTCGGACGAGCAGGAAGATGAAGACTAGGCCACCGAAGAATTCGATGACGATGCTGAGCGCCGTGTTGAAGGAAAACAGCCGCTCGAGGATGACCTGGCCGCCGACGAGCGTCGCGACCGCGATAAAGACTGCGACCGGCAGGACGAAGCGGTGGGTGGCGGTGGGTGACAGCTGCCAGGCGAGACTTGCAACGAGCAGACCGAAGAAGGTGACCGGCCCGACGAGCGCGGTGGAGACCGAGACCAGCACGGCGATCAGCACCAGGAGAAGCGTCACCACGCGCTGATGGTCGACGCCAAGCCCGATCGCCGCCTCGCGCCCGAGCGAGAGCACGTCGAAGGTGGGCGACAGCCGCCACAGGACGAAGGTCACGGCGAGGGTGGCTGCGGCGGCAATACCGAGCAGGTTGGCATCGATACTGTTGAAGCTTGCAAACAACCTGTCCTGCAGGACGATGAAGTCGTTGGGGTCGAGAATGCGCTGCAGGAACGAGGAGAGGCTGCGGAACAGGCCCCCGAGAATGACGCCGACCAGCATCAGGAGATGCAGGCTACGGCTGCCGCCGGAAAAGAGGGCGCGGAACAGGAGCAGCGACAGGCCGACCATCACGGTCGTTTCGAGCGTGAACTGCATCTGCGGGTTCATGCTTGCCGCGCCGGCGGCGCCGAGGAAGAACACCATGACCGTCTGCAGCAGCGTGTACATGGCGTCGAAACCGATGATCGACGGCGTCAGGACGCGATTACCGGAAATCGTCTGGAACAGCACCGTCGAGACGGCGATCGCGTAGGCGACCAGCACCATGCCGAGAAGCTTTGTGCCGCGGAAAGAGGGGATGAAGCTCCAGCTTCCCTTCGCGCCGATGGTCATGAAGGCGATCATCGACAGCAGCGCCAGCGCAGCGGACGCAAGAAGGACGGTCGACGGAGAGATCCGCTTGGCATCAGCCTGCATGGGACCGCCTCGAAAGCAGGAGATAAAGGAAGACGAGGCTGCCGATCACGCCCATGACCGTGCCCACCGGCACCTCGTAGGGCGCAATCACCATTCGCCCAACGATGTCGCAGGCGAGAACCAGCCCAGCGCCGGAGATGGCGACCACCGGCAATGTGCGCCTGAGATTGTCGCCAAGGGTCAGGCTGACGATATTGGGAACGACGAGGCCTAGGAACGGGATCATACCGACGGTCGCAACCACCGTCGCCGTGACCATGGAGACGATGGCAAGTCCGAGGATGACCACCTTGTCGTAGTCGAGCCCGACATTGCGGGCGATCGCCTCGCCCATGCCAATGACGGTGAAGCGCGCGGCGGTCGCGTAGGCGACCAGCGTCAGCGCGAAACCGATCCACAGCAGCTCGTAGCGTCCGCGAAGGACGACCGAGAAATCGCCGGACATCCAGGCGCCCATCGACTGCATCAGGTCGTAGCGATAGGCGATGAAGGTGGTAACGGCGTTGACCACGCCGCCGAGCATGAGGCCGATCAGCGGCACCATCAGCGCCGAGCGCAGCGGAACGCGGCGCAGGATCTGCAGGAACAGGGCGGTTCCGGCAAGCGCGGTCAGGGTGGCGAAGGCCATCTTGCCTGCCACCGGCAGGCCCGGCGCGATCAGCATGGCCAGAAGCATTCCGAGGGCGGCGGACTCGGCGGTGCCGGCGGTCGACGGCTCGACGAAGCTGTTGCGCGCCAGCATCTGCATGATCGTGCCGGACACGGCGAGGCCGGCGCCTGCGAGCATCAGCGCCAGTGTGCGTGGCAGGCGGCTTTCGACGACCAGAAGCCAGCCGCGGCCGTCGTCGCTGGCCGCAAGACTGCCGACACCGGTAAAGACGCTGACGGCGGCAAGCAACAGGACGACCGGGATGGCGAACAGGACCGGCCTCATGGTTGCGTCACGCTCCAGCTGCTTTTCGTTCTGATCACCGCTCTCGTATCCGTGGCTGCATTTTTCCATCGACCGCCGCAACGAAACCCCTGAGGCTTGCGGCCGTGAGGAGGTGCTCGATCGAAGGCTCGCCTTAGTCATATATATGATCGGCTTCGTCAAGTTTTGTGAGGCGGGAATGACGCGGAATGCGCGCATTGCCCTCCCGGCAAAATCGCGCTAGGGAGGAGGAGAAAACATGAGGTAAATAGTCATGAATATATCTCCCTTCTCTAATGGTTTGCGCGGACTGCTCGTCGCGGCCGTGATGACGGTTGGCGGCGCATCGGTGGCGATGGCCGAAACACTGAAGATCGAACACAGCAGCGGCGTCACCGAGGTGGAGAAAAACCCGAAGACCGTGCTGGTCTATGATTTCGGCATGTTGGAAACGCTGGATATGCTCGGCGTCGCCGTCGCCGGCGTCCCCGGATCGGCCGTCCCGCCGTCGCTCGAAAAGTACAAGGCCGACACCTATGCGAAGATCGGCACGCTGTTTGAACCCGACTTCGAGGCGATCAATGCGGCGGAGCCCAACCTCGTCATCGTCGGCGGGCGGTCGCAGGCGAAATATGCTGAAGTCGCCAAACTGGCACCGACGATCGACCTGACCTCGGACGACAAGGATCTGATCGGCAGCGTCAAGAAGAATGCAGAGATCCTCGGCGAGATCTTCGGCAAAGAAGCCGAGATCAAGGCAAGCATCGCCAAGCTCGATTCCTCGATCGAGGCGCTGCGTGGCCTTGCTGCGGAACGTGGAACGGGTCTCATCCTGCTGACGACCGGCGGAAAGATCAGCGCCTATGGCAAGGGATCGCGCTTCGGCGCGTTGCATGACGTCTTCGGGATCAAGCCGGCCGATCCCGAGCTGCAGGTCGCGACCCACGGCCAGGCGGTTTCCTACGAATACATTCTCGAAACCAACCCCGACTGGATCTTCGTCGTCGATCGCGATGCAGCCATCGGCCAGCAGGCACAGCCGGCAGCGGCCCTGCTCGACAACGAACTCGTGCGGCAGACCAAGGCCTGGAAGGACGGACACGTCGTTTATCTCGACTCCGCCAAGCTTTACCTCACGGCATCGGGCCTGAAGTCGCAACAGGACATTGTCGATCAGCTGGCGCAGGCGCTGAGCAAGAAGTGATCGCAGCGGCGAGCCGCCTTGCGGTGTCGCCGCGTGGTGCCCGATTGCATCATTGAGTGACAGGCAGCGCGCCGCTTTCCAGGCGCGCTGATCATGGCTGCCTCTTTCGGCGTTGCCTGACGTCGCCGGGCGCGGTTTTCGTTGCTGGAGCGGATTTCGGAAAAAGGGGAGGCCAACACCAAATACCCTTAACTCTTACGGTATTTTTCCGGTGTTGGCTCCGTTTGGAAGAACGATAATATCTTGATTTAGAGATTTTCGCTTTTTTGCTAAATTTATTTTAGTTTTTACTTTTTTATATAATTTATGCCCGGATTTAGGTCCGGTTTGTATGTTGGCTTGCTTTACGCTTACTCGGTGGAACGCTGACGCTACTCTCCGGAGGTCGAGGCTTCTCACGGCTGGAAGCGCTTGGTGGCGCTCAGCCGCTCCCTTTTGATCTTCCGGAACGAACGCTCAATTTGACACCAAATGGCGTGGCGCGGAAGATACCAATTCTAGTTAGTGGTTTGTAATTACTGACACTTTCTCGCCTAGCCATCGACCGCAAGCCATTGGCGCAGCGAGGAAATCCCCTGCTTTTTCAGGGGCATCTGCCGACCGATACCTCCGCGCTTTCCACGCTTTGCGCTTGGCTTCGGGCTATCGTCGACAGCAGCGGACGGGCCTCCTAGTACCAACTAAGTATTCCTGCGTATATCGGAGCGGAAGAGGGGGGGTAAGCGCGGCTGCACGAGGCCGCTTAACTAATCCATTTATCGCGCGCCGTCGGGTCCGTCTTGGCAGAAATGCATAGGACGCTCGCTCTGCTGGGGGTATCCTAGAGGCTTGTTTTTGAGAGCGTTCCGCGTCTTGGTAAACAGAACGTTAGCAATATAACCCAAAGATGGTTCGATTTATAACGATTTAAGTGCCCTTCCGGCGCTTCTCTAATCCTTTTGGGCTGTTTCGTTGCGGAGATCTTTACGTTACATTAGCTATCGCGAATTTTATCGCACAGGAATAATCGTGACGCATAAGTGGTTCCGAATAAATTTTTTGAAAGTGGGGCGTGCCCACGGCCAGACCGGGGCACCCATAAAAATAAATGGAAAAATCCTAGGAGGGCGTAATGTATCCTGGAAGCTCCAACGTGGGTGATTTTGAAGATAACAACAAGGCTTTGTCACAAAAGAAAAAAATCGTAATGCTCGCCAAGATCGACCTGTTCGCCGAATGCCTGATGCAGGCCGTCGGGTCCAGGTTTCAAGGGCACGATATCGTCAGCTTCTCCGATCCCGACAATCTGCTTGACGGTAGTCTCGTCGATGTCACGCTGATCATGCTGTACCGGATGCCTCCCAAGTCCTTTCCGGCTATCTTGCGGACCATTCACGAGTTCCACCCGCGGGCATCGATTGGCCTGGTGGTGGAGAATGCCGAGGAACTCGATCCGTCGATTGCCGGCTTCGTCGAAGAGCGCCTCATCCATGGCGTCCTGCCGTTGAACCTCAATCTGGATGTCTGCCTTGCGGCCATCGACTTACTGATGAAGGGCGGCGAACATTTCCCGGCGGCTCTGCTGCGGCGGCTTTCTCCCGAGCCTTTCGCGGCGAACAGCCTTTATGGCCGGCGCGGGGAGGCCCCGGGCCAGACGACCGTTTCGGGAACAGGACGGCGCAAGCGCGATGCTGGCCCCGATGGCCTGACGACACGCGAGGTCCAGATCCTCGATCTGATCTGCAAGGGCACGCAGAACAAGATCATCGCGGACCGGCTCGGGCTGTCGGAAAATACCGTCAAGGTTCACGTCCGCAACATCTATAAGAAGATGAACGTTCGCAACCGTACGGAAGCGGCGTCTCGATACTTCACCAACGATGCGGCGACGGAGCGCAACGGCGACGTCCTCCTGTCGCGTTGGAAGAACTAGGCGCGACGTATTCGGCCCCAGGTGCGTTCTCCTGGGGCTGATTCCCGAAATCAAATGCTACTTTGAGCCTGCCCCGGCGATTGGCCGGGCGGTCCCGCTGTGGCATGTCTCCTCGACAGTGAAAGCTCGAAAGATCACACCGAAAATTACCCTAGAATATACTGGTAAATATTTCGTTACTTTTGGCCTGGATTGGCTGAAATGTAATCACATATGATTATGTCAATAGTAATTTGTTGTAATTTTGGATTATTTACTGGAAATAAATTCCATACATATTGACTGGACGGTTCGTATTTGATAATTAGCTAATATTGAAATTGAGAATCTAAAAAATATTGATTGAAATTGAATAGTTTATTTTTTGTCGGGTTGTGCGTGTCGTTGTAATAAAGAGAATATTTTTATTATCTATTGCGCTCGCATCCCGTCTCCAAATCACCAACGAAAATGGTGAGTTTAATAATTGGAGGTGCGCATGCGAAAGGTCGTCACGGGACCGCTGTCCGTGGTCGGACAGCGGGAGTTTCTTAAGAAGATCGCAGGAATACCGAAGAGAATACTAGTAACGGGTGGAAGTGGTTTTCTCGGATCTCATATTTGCGAAAGACTTATTTCCCTGGGTCATACGGTCATCTGTCTTGACAACTTTTCGACCGGCCGGCGCGAAAATCTCTCTCATCTGGCGCAGGACCCCCATCTCCACATCATCGATCACGACGTTCGAAAGCCCTACCTGATCGATGCCGATGTCATCTTCAACTTTGCCTCCCCCGCGTCACCACCGGACTATCAGGCGGACCCGGTCGGGACATTGATGACGAACGTTCTCGGCGCGCTGCATGCGCTCGAAAACGCCAAGGCCACTGGCGCCACCGTCATCCAGTCCTCGACTTCGGAAGTCTATGGCGATCCGCTGACCAGTCCGCAGCGGGAAACCTATTTCGGCAACGTCAACACGATCGGGCCGCGAGCCTGCTATGACGAAGGCAAACGGTCGGCCGAGACGCTGTTCTTCGACTACCACCGGACTTACGGCGTGAAGATCAAGGTCGCGCGTATCTTCAACACCTACGGTCCGCGCATGCGGCCCGATGACGGGCGGGTGATATCGAACTTCGTCGTCCAAGCCCTGCAGGGCAAGGACCTGACGATCTACGGTGACGGGCACCAGACCCGGTCCTTCTGCTATGTCGACGACCTGATCGACGGTTTCCTCCGCCTTTCGGTCTCGGCCGACCCGTGCACCGGGCCGATCAACCTCGGCAATCCCGGAGAGTTCACGGTTCTCGAGCTCGCGCGAATGGTGCTTTCGATGACGGGCTCGCGCTCGCGCATCGTGCATCTGGCGGCGGCCACCGACGATCCCCGCCAGCGGCGACCCGATATCACCCAGGCGCGTGGCGAGCTCGCATGGGAGCCGAAGGTGATGCTGCGCGAAGGCCTTGAGCGCACGATCGCCCATTTCGACGAGCGCCTCAGTGCGGCCGGTCGCGCAGTGGCCGGAGAGGCGGTATGACATGTCTCGCGTCGCACTGGTCACCGGCGGAGCCGGCTTCATAGGCAGCCACACCTGCAAGCGTCTGGCTGAGCAGGGCATCGTTCCCGTCGTCTACGACAATCTCTCGACGGGGCATCGAGCCAACGTGAAATGGGGCCCCCTCGTGGAGGGGGCGATCGAGGACAAGGAACGGTTGGCGGCGGCTATCCGGACCCATTCGCCCGAATGCCTCATCCACTTTGCCGCATCCGCCTATGTCGGGGAATCGGTCGAGGATCCCGGAAAATACTACACCAACAATGTCGCCGGCAGCATCGCGCTTCTGGAAGCCTGCCGGGCGACCGGACTTGGACGCATCGTCTTTTCCAGCTCGTGCGCCACCTACGGCATCCCGCCGCAGCTGCCGATTACCGAGGACATGGTTCAGCTGCCGATCAATCCTTATGGCCGCACCAAGCTGATGATCGAACTGATGCTTGGCGACTATGCCCGTGCCTACGGCATCCGCTCGGTGGCGCTGCGCTACTTCAATGCGGCCGGCGCCGATCCGGAGGGGCAGCTGACCGAAAAACACGATCCGGAAACGCATCTCATTCCCCGTGCGCTGATGGCGGCGGCCGGGCGGATCGACAGGCTCGATGTCTTCGGCGACGACTATGCGACACCGGATGGCACCTGCATCCGCGACTACATCCACGTGACCGATCTTGCCGACGCGCATGTGGCGGCGGTGAACTATCTGCGCGACGGCGGCGAGGTGTTGCACGCCAATCTCGGTTCTGGCCATGGGACGTCGGTCCGGCAGGTGCTGTCGGCCATCGACCGGGTCACCGGTCGGCCGGTTCCGGTGCAGATGCTGCCGCGCCGGCCCGGCGACCCGCCGGTTCTCTATGCCGACACAAACTGGGCGCGCCAGAGGCTGGGTTTCCGTCCGCAGCTTTCGGACATCGACACGATCATCGCGACGGCCGCGCCGAGCTTCGGCCTGGAGGTGCGCTCATGAACTGGTCGCTGGAAACCGCGAAACCGGATGAGACGATCGCCTTCGGGCAGAGCCGGAAGGCCGCTTCGGCGCCCGCCGCCCTGTTTTCGGGCCGGCTGCGACTGCTCCATGTCCTCGGCATTGCCGCATGGTTTGGCGCCCTCCTGTATTTCTGGCAGTGGTGGCTTGATCCCGCCCACGTCGTCGACTGGCCGTCCTATGTGCTGATCACGGTGGTCGTCGGATGGATCACGCTGCTGCCGGTCTATTTCATCGTGATCTTTTCCGGCGCGAAGGTTATGGCGGCAAGCGCCGTCCGGGTGCCGCAGGGGCGGGTCGCGATGGTGGTGACCAAGGCGCCTTCGGAACCCTTTTCGGTGGTGCGCAAGACGCTGCTCGCCATGCTCGACCAGACCGGCTGCGAATTCGACGTGTGGCTCGCCGACGAAGATCCGTCACCGGACACGATTGCCTGGTGCGCGGCGCGCGGGGTGATGATCTCCACGCGAAAGGGCGTCGCAGACTACCATCGCTCTTCCTGGCCGCGCCGGACCCGGTGCAAGGAGGGAAACCTCGCCTATTTCTACGATCACTATGGCTACGAGCGCTACGATTTCGTCGCCCAGTTCGATGCCGATCATGTGCCGGAAACCACCTATCTCGTCGAGGTGCTGCGCCCGTTCAACGACCCGTCGGTCGGTTATGTCTCGGCGCCGAGCATCTGCGATGCCAACGCCGCCACCAGCTGGGCAGCGCGCGGGAGGCTCCACGCGGAGGCCAGCATGCACGGCTCGCTGCAGGCCGGCTACAACAACGGCTGGGCGCCGCTGTGCATCGGTTCGCACTATGCCGTTCGGACCAAGGCCCTGAAGCAGATCGGTGGGCTTGGGCCCGAACTTGCCGAAGACCATTCGACAACGCTGATCATGAATGCCCATGGCTGGCGCGGCGTGCATGCGCTGAACGCGATCGCCCATGGCGACGGACCGGCCAATTTCGCCGATCTCGTGGTTCAGGAGTTCCAATGGTCGCGAAGCCTCGTCACGATCCTGTTGAAATACTCGCCGGTCTACGTGCCGAAGCTGTCGCCGCGGCTGAAGTTCCAGTTCCTGTTCTCGCAGCTCTGGTATCCGCTGTTTTCGTCGTTCATGGCGCTGATGTTCCTGATGCCGATCGTGGCGCTCGTCTCCGGTCGGACCTTCGTCGCCGTCACCTATCCGGAATTTCTGCTGCATTTCGCGCCGCTCTCGTTGGTGCTGATCGCGCTTGCCTATTTCTGGCGCTCGACGGGCACGTTCCGGCCCTATGACGCACGCGTCCTGAGCTGGGAAGGCACGCTGTTCCTGTTTGCACGCTGGCCCTGGTCGCTGCTCGGTTGCCTTGCGGCGGTGCGCGATCATCTGACGGGCTCCTTCGTCGACTTCCGCATCACGCCGAAGGGTGGCGGTGCCGCCGCGCCTTTGCCGCTGCGGGTGCTGATGCCCTATCTGGTGCTCGCCTTGGCATCGGCTCTGGTCGCCTGGGGTATCTCCGATGCCGGCACGGCGCGCGGGTTTTATGTCTTCGCCGGCATCAACGCGCTCATCTATGCGGGGTTGGTGGCGGTGATCCTCATTTGCCACGCACGCGAAAACCGGTTGGCCCTGATCCCGCGGTCGACGATGACGGCGGCGACGGCCGGGTGCCTGGTGCTGGTCTCGGTGCTCTCGGCTCAATCGGCCGTGCGCCATGGGGCCGAGGCAACCCAGGCGCTGTCGCACGGCCTGCAGTTCGTGAGCTTCACCGAAACGAGATACACGGTCGCCGGTGCCGGCAGCGGCACCAATCTCAAAACCGTTCGCTTCCGCCTGAAATGGAGAGGGTTTTCACAGCCATCCGACGGGCAGGCGCGCGGCGAAATCAGTGCATCGAATATCAGCCAACAAAGTAACAGGGAAACGATAACGACCAGGAAGGTCGGTCGGTTTCATGTGCCGTCATGACGACGGCAAGCAGTCGAGTGTGTGTGGTCTCCAATGCGAGGAGAAATGCAATGAAAGGGTCGTTGAAAGTCATAGCTCTCCCGCTGCTGGTGCCTTTGGCAGCGGCCGCGGTCTATTTCGGCGCCGAGCCGGTCAAGGCGAAGATGGAAGTCAAGCCAAAGCCGCTCAGCGCCTATGAGGTCTACTCGCTCTACCGCAACAAGACCTGGGAATGGTCGACAGGCGGTGCCCGGTTCGAAGCCCACGGGCGCAAGCTCGTGGCGTTCGTCGACAAGGGCAAGGGCGATCGTTCCTTTGCCGAAGGCAACTGGTACGTCAGCGACCTCGGCATGATGTGCATGCAGGCCACCTGGACGACCTCG
Organism: Ensifer sp. Root423; assembly: GCF_001426275.1. Taxonomy (NCBI): domain Bacteria; kingdom Pseudomonadati; phylum Pseudomonadota; class Alphaproteobacteria; order Hyphomicrobiales; family Rhizobiaceae; genus Ensifer; species Ensifer sp. Root423. Next base: position 26,901 of record NZ_LMEG01000047.1, read on the forward strand.
GCCAATGCCGGCAACGCCAGGAGCTGCTTCGGTCACGCCCGGATCGGCGACACGGTCTATCAACGCAAGGTGCCCAACGGGAAGTGGTACGTCTTCAGCCATGCCAAGCCCCGCGCCGGTGACGAGTACAAACGCTTCGTCGCACACGACAACATCACGGCCAAGGCACTCCGGCTGAAGGAACAGTTCCTGGCCAAGAAATAGACGTTCTGCTGCAGGAGGATGAAATGAAACGCAAATTGGCATTCGCGCTATGCACGGCTCTGGCTCTCCAGCTGGATCTCAGTGCAAGCTTGGTATCCGCGTTGGCGCAGGAGAAAGCCAATCCTGCGACCAGTGCAGAACAGACGATGAGCGATAAACGTCCGGTCATTCACCCGGGCGGAACGAAGTTCGGTGCCTATGATCCGCATGGCGATTTCGGCGCCCAGAGCGATGTCTCGACCGAGGCGCTGTTCCTGCCTTGGGAAGACGTGGACCTCGCCTCTCTGCAGGTCGCCGACGAGTACGCGCTCCAGCGCAATCGCAACCTGCTGATCACCATCGAGCCCTGGTCCTGGTCGCTGGACTGGAAACTGACGCCGACGCAGCTTCGCGACCGCATGCTCAGAGGTGAGTATGACGCCAACATGGAAGCAATCGCCAACACGATTGCCGGGCTGAAGAGCCCAGTCATCGTGCGCTGGGGCCAGGAAATGGAAGATACGTCCGGGCGTTTCTCCTGGGCCGGCTGGGATCCCCAGGACTGGATCAAGGCCTACCGGCACGCGATGGACATCGTGCGGGCGAAAGCGCCAAAAGCGCAGATCATGTGGTCGCCCAAGGGGCTGCCGAACCTGGTCGACTACTATCCGGGCGATGACTACGTCGATCTCGTCGGCCTCTCGGTCTTCGGGCTTGAACCGTTTGACAAGATCGAATACGGCGCGCCGAAGACCTTCACCGAGGCACTGAAACCCGGCTACGACCTGGTCGCCAAATACAACAAGCCGATATGGGTGGCCGAGCTCGGATGGGAAGGCAGCCAAGCCTATATGCAGCCCTGGATGAACGCCGCGACGCAAGCGGATTCGCAGTTCCCCAATCTCGCCGAGGTCGTCTACTTCAACGACCGCGACGTCATCGATTGGCCGCACGACCTTGGTCGGCCACACTGGCGGGTGGTCAACGACGCCACGAACTGAGGCATCTCGCCGATGCGTGCCCCTCTTGGGGCACGTTGGGGGGTACACTGGGCGCGGCTGGCTCGCAGGTGGCCCAGGTCTCCAAAGTAAAAAGCCCCTCGCTTGAGGCGAGAGGCTGATTTGACTGGGCGGTGGCGTCCGGCCGATGCCGGACCTGACTTACTCGGCCGCCTGCGGACCCAGTTCGCCGCGACGGATCTGGTCGGCTTCGATCGATTCGAACAGAGCGCGGAAGTTGCCCTCGCCGAAACCCTCGTCGCCCTTGCGCTGGATGAACTCGAAGAAGATAGGGCCGATTACGGTTTTCGAGAAGATCTGCAAGAGGATCTTTGTCATGCCACCGTTCACGACACCTTCGCCGTCGATGAGGATGCCGTGCTTCTTCATCCTGTCGATCGGCTCATCATGGCCGTGCACACGGTCGTGAGACATGTCGTAGTAGGTCTCCGGCGGCCCCGGCATGAACTTCAGGCCATTGTCCGACAGCTTGTCGGTGGCATCGTAGATGCCTTCGGTGCCGACGGCGATGTGCTGGATGCCTTCGCCCTTGTACTTGCGCAGATACTCCTCGATCTGGCTCGTATCGTCCTTGGACTCGTTCAAGGGGATACGGATCTTGCCGCAGGGCGAGGTGATCGCGCGGCTGACGAGGCCGGTGATGCGGCCGTCGATGTCGAAGAAGTGGATCTGCGTGAAGTTGAACAGTTCGCGGTAGAAGGCCCACCACTTGTCCATATTGCCGCGATAGACGTTGTGGGTCAGGTGGTCGAGATAATAGAAGCCGACGCCCTCGGGCTTCGGATTGCGCTCCCCGGTCCACTCGAATTCGGCCTCGTAGGCCGAGCCCTTGGCACCGTAAGTCTCGACGAAATAGAGCAGCGAGCCGCCGATGCCGACGATCGCCGGGACATCGAGACACTTGTCCCTGCCTTCGTAAGGGATGGCGCCCTTCGAGACTGCATGCTCGAAGGCGTGCTTGGCATCGACGACGCGCCAGGCCATCGACGGGGCGCAGGGGCCGTGTTCGTCGACGAAGCGCATGGCGTGCGAGCCAGGCTCGGCGTTCAGGATGTAATTGATGTCGCCCTGGCGCCAGACGGTGATGTTCTTGCTTCTGTGTTTGGCGACCGGGCTGTAGCCCATGCGAGTAAAGAGCTCGGCCAGCTTTTCCGGTTCCGGATGGGCGAATTCGACGAACTCGAAGCCGTCGGTGCCGGCGGGATTGTCAGCGGTAATCGTTGCCGGCGGGGCGTCATGCGGGAAGGGGCCCATCGGAAGTCTCCTCTTATTCTTCCAAACTTTGCTGGAGTATGACGCAATTCCCATGCATGATGCTTGTATTCTTGCGCGGTTTAGACAGAATGGCGCACGAAACATGCAAAATTGCGTATTAGGATGCACGAATGGAGCAGCTTGACGGGTTCGATCTCAAGATCCTCAGCGAATTGCAGCGTGACGGGCATCTGACCAACAACGAACTGTCGGAACGCATCGCGCTTTCGCCATCGCAATGTTCGCGCCGGCGCACCCGGCTTGAAGCGGAAGGCTACATCACCGGCTACCAGGCACAGATCGACCGGCAGAAGCTCGGCCTCGATCTGATGGTGGTGATCTCGGTCACGCTCGCCACCCACAATCGCGACAATGCCAAGCGCTTCGGCAAGCTCATTTCCGGCCTGCCGGAGGTGCTGGAGGCCTATGCGCTCACCGGCGAGATGGACTACCACATGCGGGTGGTGACGCCGGATCTTGCGGGGCTGTCGCGCTTCGTCAATGACGTGCTTCTGCCGCACGACAGCGTGCAGCATGTGAAGACGTCGATCGTGCTTGAAACCTTGAAGAGCTTCGAGGGCGTGCCGATCCCCGAGCGGATGAAGGGCTGAAGCCTCAGGCAGAGGGCGGAGGGTCGAACCTGCCGATAGCGCGTTCCACTGCTTCCAGCCCGACGGCGAGCGCCTGTATCCCGGCCGGCCCGATCAGCGTGTCGAGTTCCGCCTGATAGCGGACGGCAAGCTCCGTCAATTCGCCATAGGCCCGGATGCCGGTCTTCGTCAGTTCCAGATGTTCGATGCGGCGGTCGTTTTCGTCTTCGCGCCGCGTCAGCCAGCGGCGTTCTTCGAGCAAGGCGACGGCGCGGCTGACCTTGGTCTTGTGCATGGCCGAGTGCGCGCCGACTTCGGTGGCCGTCATCGGGCGGCTTGTGCTGCCGAGGGCGGCCAGAGTGCGCCATTCCGGGCGCGTGAGCTGGTAGCGCGCCTTGTACTGGGCGGCAAAGCGCAGCGCGACGAACTCCGCGGCGCGGTTCAGCCGATAGGGTAGGAAGGCATTGAGTTCGAAGCCATCGGCGGCCATCGGGCATCCTTGATAGTTACAAAATCGATAGTTACGATTGCAACTAATATGCCGAAGGCGACGCCTGCGTCCCCCCTGGGAAAAGGCCGTCGCCGCGGTATTTGGAATTGCGCCGGACCTGTGAACAGGTCGCTTCGCGAAGCCGAAGCAGGGTGCCATGAGGAGGAGGATCGACGATGCTGGACAAGGCAGGAAAACAGGCCGGGACACTGGCTAAGGCCAACGAAGCGCTTGGCTACATGCCCGGCTTCGGCAATGATTTCGAGACCGAGAGCCTGCCGGGCGCCCTGCCGCAAGGGCAGAACAGCCCGCAGAAATGTGCCTATGGCCTCTATGCCGAGCAGCTTTCGGGCTCCCCCTTTACCGCGCCGCGCGGCACCAACGAGCGGTCCTGGCTTTATCGCATCCGCCCGAGCGTTCGCCACACCGGACGTTTCAACAAAATCGACTATCCGCACTGGAAGACGGCGCCGCATGTCGCCGAGCATTCCCTGGCGCTTGGCCAGTTGCGCTGGAATCCACTGCCGGAGCCGACGGAAAAGCTGAACTTCCTGCAGGGCATCCGCACGATGACGACGGCGGGCGATGCGCCGACGCATTCGGGCATGGCAGCGCATGCCTATGCCTTCAACGCCGACATGGTGGACGACTATTTCTTCAATGCCGACGGCGAGCTGCTGATCGTTCCGGAAATGGGCGCGATCCAGGTGTTCACCGAGCTCGGCAAGATGGACGTCGAACCCTCCGAGATCTGCATCGTGCCACGCGGCACCATGTTCAAGGTGACGCGACTTGGCGACGAGAAGGTTTGGCGCGGCTATGTCTGCGAAAACTACGGCGCCAAGTTCACGCTGCCGGATCGCGGTCCGATCGGCGCAAACTGCCTGGCTAATCCGCGCGATTTCAAGACGCCGGTCGCCGCCTTCGAGGAGAAGGAGACGCCCTGCCGCGTGCATGTGAAGTGGTGCGGCGGTTTCCACGTAACCGAGATCGGCCATTCGCCGCTCGACGTCATCGCCTGGCATGGCAACTACGCGCCCTACAAATACGACCTCAAGACCTATTCGCCCGTCGGCGCGATCCTCTTTGACCATCCGGATCCGTCGATCTTCACGGTGCTGACGGCGCCCTCGGGCGAAGAGGGCACGGCGAATATCGATTTCGTTATCTTCCCGCCGCGCTGGTTGGTGGCTGAACACACTTTCCGTCCGCCCTGGTACCACCGCAACATCATGAGCGAATTCATGGGGCTGATCTACGGTCGCTACGACGCAAAGGAAGAGGGCTTCGTGCCTGGCGGCATGAGCCTGCACAACATGATGCTGGCGCATGGGCCCGATGCGTCGGGCTACGACAAAGCGACGAATAGCGAGTTGAAACCGGTGAAGCTCGACCATACGATGGCCTTCATGTTCGAGACCCGCTTCCCGCAGCAACTGACCCGCTACGCCGCCGAACTGGAGACGTTGCAGGACAACTACATCGACTGCTGGACGGATCTCAAGAAGCGGTTCAACGGGACGCCGGAAGGCGATTGGTCTTGAGTTCACGCCTGGTTTTGCTCGGCAGCAAGGGCGGTCCGGCGATCCGGCCGGGCGGCCCGTGGCCGACGTCGTCTCTGCTTCAAATCGGCGGCCGGACGGTTGTCGTCGATTGCGGCCTTGGCGTCACGCGCGGACTGACCGATGCCGGTGTGGCGCTGAAGACGCTGGACCTGATCGTCATTACCCATCTGCATTCGGATCATGTGCTGGAACTCGGGCCGCTCATTCACACGGCCTGGACCGCGGGGTTGTCGCAGCCGGTACGCGTCTACGGGCCCACAGGCACTCGCGCCTATTGGCAGGGCTTCCTGCAATCGATGGCCTTCGACATCGAGATCCGTATCGTCGATGAGGGCCGGCCCGACCTGCGGATGCTGGTCGAGGTCATCGAGTTTTCGGAAGGCGAGATCTTCTCCGAGAACGGCCTGACGCTCTCGGCGCTGCGCGTCGACCATCCGCCGGTGACCGATTGCTTTGCGCTTCGGTTCGACGATGCGGAAGGCTCGGTCGTGTTCTCGTCCGATACGGCCTATTTCCCTCCGCTTGCTGATTTCGCCAAAGGAGCTGACATCCTCGTGCATGAGGCGATGCTCGCCGAAGGCGTCGACCGGCTGGTGGCGCGCACCGGCAATGGCGCGCGGCTGAAGGAGCATCTGCTGGCGAGCCATAGCTTCGCCGAACAGGCGGCGGCGATCGCGGCGGCTGCCGGCGTCGGCCGGCTGGTGCTGCATCACCTCATCCCCGCCGACGACCCCGAGATATCTGAGGCCCACTGGATTGCGGCGGCTCGCAAAAACTGGGCGGGCGCCTTGACGATCGCCACCGACGGCCTTGTTGTGAAGATTGCGGACGATTCGTCCGCGTAAAGGAATTCCGCGACGGCCGCGAAGCGGTCTTCGGTCTGGAACAATGAGAAGTTTGAGAGGGAGGACTGCATGAAACTGGCGACACTCAAGGACAGTACGCGCGACGGAAAGCTCGTGGTCGTCTCCCGCGATCTTACCCGCTGCTCGGAGGTCGGGCACATCGCCCGCACGCTGCAGGCAGCGCTCGACGACTGGGCGCATGCGGGCCCTCGGCTTGCGCGCGTCGCCGAAGGGATCGAGACCGGTTCGCAGCCGACGATCCGCTTCCATGAACATGATGCGCTGTCGCCGTTGCCGCGCGCTTACCAATGGGCCGACGGCTCGGCCTACGTCAATCACGTCGAGCTGGTGCGCAAGGCCCGCAATGCCGAGATGCCTTCAAGCTTCTGGACCGATCCCTTGATGTACCAGGGCGGCTCCGACAGCTTCATTGCGCCGCGCGATCCGATCCCGCTTGCCGACGAGACCTTTGGCGTCGACATGGAGGGCGAGGTCGCCGTCATCGTCGACGACGTGCCGATGGGTGCGACCATCGACGAGGCACGGGCGGCGATCCAGCTCGTCATGCTCGTCAACGACGTGTCGCTGCGCGGGTTGATCCCGGCCGAGCTTGCCAAGGGTTTTGGTTTCTTCCAGTCAAAGCCGTCGTCGGCCTTTTCGCCGGTTGCCGTTTCGCCGGATGAACTGGGCGACGCCTGGGACGGCGGCAAGCTGCACCTGCCGCTCCAAGTCGACCTCAACGGCAAACCCTTCGGCCGCGCCAATGCCGGCATCGACATGACCTTCGATTTTGCGCAGCTGGTCGCGCATGCGGCCAAGACCCGGCCGCTTTCCGCCGGCACGATCATCGGTTCGGGCACCGTTTCCAACAAGCTCGACGGCGGACCGGGCAAGCCCGTTGCGGAAGGCGGCGCCGGCTATTCCTGCATCGCTGAACTCCGGATGATCGAGACGATCGCCGGCGGTGCGCCGAAAACCCAGTTCCTGAGGGTCGGCGACGTCGTGCGCATCGAGATGAAGGACAAAACCGGTCATTCCATCTTCGGAGCTATCGAGCAGACCGTCGAAGCTTACAACACAGTCGCAAACGGCTGACTGACACGAACGGGCAAGGCATGAGCGAGACCGTCCTTTACGACTACTGGCGTTCGTCGGCGAGCTATCGGGTGCGCATCGCGCTCAACAACCTCGGTGAAAGCTATCGTTCTGTGCCGGTCGACCTGCTTGCCAAGGCACACAAGGCGCCGGAGCATCTGGTCCGCAACCCGCAAGGGCTCGTGCCTGTCCTTGAGATCGATGGCGAGCGCTTCACGCAATCGCTCGCCATCATCGAGTACCTCGCCGAGACCCGGGCAACCTCCGGCTTCCTGCCGGATGACGCCATCGGTCGTCAGCGGGTGCGCAGCCTGTCCTATGCGATCGCCATGGACATCCACCCCGTCTGCAATCTCAGCGTCGTGTCCCACGTCATGGCCAATGCCGAGGACAGCGAGGCGGCGCGGCGCAACTGGATGCGCAAGTTCATCGGCGAGGGGCTTGCCGCCTTCGAACGGTTGCTCGACCATTCCGCGACCGGGCGCTTCTGCCATGGCGACATGCCGACCATGGCGGATTTCTGCCTTGTGCCGCAGGTCTACAATGCCCGCCGATGGGACGTCGATATTTCGGCCTGTCCGCGGCTGGTCGCGATCGACCAGAACTGCGCGGAGATCGAGGCTTTCGCCCGCGCGCACCCGGACCGCACGCCGCGCTGATCGGCCAAGCGGCTTCTCGCTTGATCCCTTCTCCTTGCACCTTCGGGCGCGCCCGCATCCTGCGGGCCGCCTTCTCTGGCCGGTTCCGTCAAGCGAATGTCGCGAATGGATCGACGGCGGCGAAAAGGCCGCGCTAGTTTTTGTATGACTGGCCGTATAAGGGGGCCGGAAAAACCTCTGGAGCGAGAGACATACCGATGAAAAGCTATGTGCTGAACGTCAGCTGCAAGACCACCCGTGGCATCGTCGCCGCGATCACCGGCTATCTCGCCGAAAAGGGCTGTTATATCTCCGACAGTTCGCAGTTCGACGACCTCGAAACCGGCCTGTTCTTCATGCGTCTCAGCTTCATCAGCCAGGAAGGCGCAAAACTCGACGAGTTGAAGGCAGGTTTCGAAGCGGTGGTGAAGCGCTTCGACATGAACGCCGAGATCCGCGACAGCGAGGAGCGCATGAAGGTGCTGCTCATGGTGTCGCGTTTCGGCCATTGCCTCAACGACCTGCTCTATCGCTGGAAGATCGGCGCACTGCCGATCGATATCGTCGGTGTCGTCTCCAACCACTTCGACTACCAGAAGGTGGTGGTCAACCACGATATCCCGTTCCACTGCATCAAGGTGACGAAGGAGAACAAGCCGAAGGCGGAAGCCCAGCTGCTGGAACTGGTCGACCAGACCGGCGCCGAACTGATCGTGCTTGCCCGCTACATGCAGGTCCTGTCCGACGCGCTCTGCAAGAAGATGTCGGGCCGCATCATCAACATCCATCACTCCTTCCTGCCGTCGTTCAAGGGCGCCAACCCCTACAAGCAGGCCTATGAGCGCGGCGTGAAGCTGATCGGCGCGACGGCGCACTACGTCACCGCCGACCTCGACGAAGGCCCGATCATCGAGCAGGACATCGCCCGCATCACCCACGCCCAGAGCGCCGAAGACTATGTCTCGATCGGCCGCGACGTGGAAAGCCAGGTGCTGGCGCGCGCCGTGCACGCCCATATCCACAACCGTTGCTTCATCAACGGCAACCGTGTCGTCGTCTTCCCGCCGAGCCCCGGCTCCTATGCTTCCGAGCGTATGGGGTGAGGCGTCAGGCAAATCGCATGCTGAAAACGAGAAACGCCGCCGGTTCGATCGGCGGCGTTTCTCGTAGGTTGGAGCGCGAGGCGACCGGAACGCGCTACGCTATTGCAACAGCTCAAGCCCGACCGCCGTCGCCTCGCCGCCGCCGATGCAGAGCGAGGCGATGCCGCGCTTGACGCCCTTGGCGCGCATGGCGTGAAGCAATGTCACGATGATGCGGGCGCCGGATGCGCCGATCGGGTGGCCGAGCGCGCAGGCGCCGCCGTTGATGTTGACGATCTCGTCCGACAGGCCGAGGTCGCGGATCGCCGCCATCGCCACCACGGCGAAGGCCTCGTTGATTTCGTAGAGGCCGACGCTGCCCTTCTCCCAGGCGAGCCTTGCCAGCAGCTTGTCGATTGCGCCAATCGGGGCCGTCGTGAACCAGGCCGGCTCCTGGGCGTGGCCCGCATGGCCCGCGACGATAGCAAGCGGGGTCAGCCCACGCTTTTCCGCTTCGCTGGCGCGCATCAGGATCAGCGCCGCTGCCCCGTCTGATATCGACGACGAATTGGCGGCCGTCACGCTGCCGCCGTCGCGGAAGGCGGGTTTCAGCTTCGGGATCTTTGACGGATCCGATTTGGTCGGCTGTTCGTCGCGGTCGAGATTGGCGGTCTGGCGCTTGCCGGCGCCAGCGACTGCCACGACTTCCTCGGCAAAGGAACCATCCTCAGCTGCGCGGGTTGCGCGCTCCAGAGATCGCAGCGCAAAGCCGTCCTGATCGGCGCGCGAGAACTGATAGTGCTCGGCCGTGTCCTCGGCATAGGTGCCCATCAGCCGGCCGGAATAGGCGTCTTCGAGGCCATCGAGGAACATGTGGTCCTTGACTTCGCCATGACCCAGGCGGAAGCCGCCGCGCGCTTTCGGCAGCAGATAGGGCGCGTTGGTCATCGACTCCATGCCGCCGACCGCAAGCACCGACGCGCTACCGGACAGCAGAGCATCGTGGCCAAGCATCAGCGCCTTCATGCCGGAGCCGCAGACCTTGGAGATGGTCGTCGACGGCGTTTCCTTGCCGAGGCCGGCGCCAAGGGCTGCCTGGCGCGCCGGGTTCTGGCCAATGCCGGCCGGCAGCACATTGCCCATCAACACCTCGTCGACAGCATCAAGGCCGGCACGATCGAGTGCGGCTTTGAGCGCTATGGCGCCGATTTCCGGCGCGGTCAAATCCTTGAGGCTGCCCTGAAAGGCGCCCATTGGCGTGCGGGCCGCCGAAACGATGACGATCGGGTCAGTTCTGCTCATGTCTTTCTCCCATACGGCAAAAGGCAATGGTTGGCGCGAGTGCGTCACCCGCGTGTGTCCTTCTCCCCGCGTGGCGGGGAGAAGGTGGCCGGCAGGCCGGATGAGGGGCACTTTTGCCCCAACCGCCCCTCGACGTCAGATATGCAGCGCGTGCCCCAGCGCCTTCAACGCGGACTCCTGGAAAGCTTCCGATTGCGTCGGATGCGCATGGATCGTGCCGGCGATGTCTTCGAGGCGCGCGCCCATTTCGATCGCCAGGCTGAAGCTTGCCGAGAGTTCCGAGACGCCGTGGCCGACGGCCTGGATGCCGAGCACCAGGTGGTTGTCGGCGCGAGCGACGATGCGAACGAAACCGTCTTCGGCAAGCGTCGTCATGGCGCGGCCATTCGCCTGGAAGGGGAACTGGCCGATCTTGATCTCGATGCCGCTCGCACGCGCCTCGTCGGGCGAGAGCCCTGCGGTGACGATCTCCGGATCGGTGAAGCAGACGGCCGGGATGCAGCGCTTGTCCCAGTTGCGCTTGTGACCGGCGACGATCTCCGCCACCATTTCCCCTTGCGCCATGGCGCGGTGCGCCAGCATCGGCTCGCCGGTGACGTCGCCGATCGCATAGATGCCGCGCATGGACGTCCGGCACTGGTCGTCGATGCGGATGAAGCGGCCAGTGCGGTCGAGGTCGATTTCCTCAAGGCCGACGCCCTCGGTCACGGGTTTGCGGCCGACGGTGACCAGCACCTTTTCGGCGGCGACATCGATTGCGCGACCGTTGTGTTCGGCTTGCAGGCTGCCGGTTTCGGCGGAGTAGCTCTTGGCGACCGTCTGGGTGAAGACCTCGATGCCGAGTTCGCCGAGACGCTTGGCGATCGGTTTCGTCAGATCGGCGTCATAGAGCGGCAGAATGCGCGGCTGCGCTTCGAGTACGGTCACGTGGCTGCCGAGCTTGGCGAAAGCGGTGCCAAGTTCGAGACCGATGTAACCGCCGCCGATGACGGCGATGCTCTTCGGCACGCTTTTCAGCGACAGGGCCTCGGTCGAGGAAATGATCGACCCGCCGAATGGCAGGTCGGGCAGCTCGACCGGCGCCGAGCCGGTGGCAATGACGATCGTCTCGGCGCGGATGCGCTGCAGTCCGATCTCGGTCTCGACATCGACGGTCTTGCCGTCGACGAAACGGGCGGTGCCGATCACCGCCTTGACACCCGACTTCTTCAGAAGGCCGATGACGCCGCCGTTCAGCCGTCCGACGATGCCGTCTTTCCAGGCGATGGTGCGGGCGAGGTCGATTGTCGGATTGGCGAGCGACAGACCGAGCGGGCTGCGGCCGGAAGCGGCCGAGCGCAGCTTATGAAACTCTTCCGCCGCGTGGATGAGGGCCTTGGAGGGAATACAGCCGACATTGAGGCAGGTGCCGCCGGCTTTCGCCTTTTCGACGATGACCGTGTCGATGCCGAGCTGGCCGGCGCGGATTGCGCAGATGTAGCCACCGGGGCCGGCGCCGATGACGAGCAGCTTGCAGGAAATTTCCTTCATGATCGCCTCAGGCCTCCACAAAAATAAGCGCCGGCGTTTCGAGCAGGGTCTTCAGCCGCTGCACGAAGACGGCCGCATCCCAGCCGTCGATGACGCGGTGATCGAAGCTCGAGGACAGGTTCATGATCTTGCGCGGCACGAACTGCGTGCCATCCCAGACCGGCCGGACGGCGAGCTTGTTGACGCCGATGATCGCCACTTCCGGATGGTTGATGACCGGCGTGGAGACGATGCCGCCGAGCGCGCCGAGCGAAGAGATGGTGATGGTCGATCCGGTGAGCTCGTCGCGGGTGGCCGTGCCGGTGCGGGCAGCATCCGCCAGGCGATTGAGCTCGTTGGCACAATCCCAGATGCCGCGGGCTTCGGCATGGCGCACGACCGGAACGGTGAGGCCGGCCGGGGTCTGCGTGGCGATGCCGATATGCACGCCGTGATGGCGGCTGATGATGCCGGCGCCGTCGTCGAAAGTGGCATTGACGGCGGGTTGATCGGCAATGGTGCGCACGAGCGCGCGCATCAGATAGGGCAGGATGGTCAGCTTCGGCTGGTCGGGTTTGCGGTCGCGGTTCATCGTCGTCCGCAGGTCCTCGAGCGCCGTCATGTCGACCTCTTCCACATAGGTGATGTGGGGAATGCGCGAGGTCGAAAGCGACATCTTCTCGGCGATGCGACGGCGAAGGCCGGTTACCTTGATCTCGTCGACGGCGGTCTTGCGCTGCAGGCCGGCCGGCGCAAGCGCCGGCTGAGCGCCGCGGGCGATGAACTGGTCGAGGTCATCATGGGTGATGCGGCCAGCCGGACCGGTGCCGGTCACCTGGCGCAGATCGACGCCGCTTTCCTTGGCGCGCAGGCGCACCGCCGGCGAGGCAAGGGCCTTCTCCAATCGTTCGCCAGCGGCATGTGCGCCGTTGGCGTGGACACCGTTCGTGGTCGGCGCCTTGACCTCGACCTTGGCGGGCTGGGCCGGCTTGGAGACCGGCGCGGGCGCCTCAGTCTTCACTGCGGGTTTTTCTTCCACCTTCGCGACAGGCTTCTCTTCCACGGGAGCAGCCGTTTCGCCTTCGCCTGATATTTCGATGCGCACGAGCGGCGCCTTCACCGCAACGGTGTCGCCTACCTCGGCGCCGAGCCAGAGCACGGTGCCGGTGACGGGCGAGGGGATTTCGACGGTCGCCTTGTCGGTCATCACGGCGGCGAGCACCATGTCCTCGCGCACGGGGTCACCGGGCTTCACATGCCATTCGACGAGTTCAGCCTCGGCCACGCCTTCGCCGACATCGGGCATCTTGATTACGAATTCGCCCATGTCAGGCCTCCATCACTTCGACGAGCGCGCGTCCGACGCGCGCGGGGCCGGGGAAATAGTCCCATTCCTGCGCGTGCGGGTAGGGCGTGTCCCAGCCGGCGACGCGCACGACGGGCGCTTCGAGATGGTAGAAGCAGTGCTCCTGCACGAGGGCGGCCACTTCGCCGCCGAAGCCCGACGTCAGCGTCGCTTCGTGCACGACGACGCAGCGCCCGGTCTTTTCCACCGACTTGACGATCGTATCGAGGTCGAGCGGCAGCAGACTGCGCAGGTCGATCACCTCGGCGTCGATGCCGGTTTCCTCGGCAGCCGCGAGCGCCACGTGCACCATGGTGCCATAGGCGACGACGGTGACGGCGGAGCCCTCTCGGCGGACTTCCGCCTTGCCGATCGGAACGGTGTAGTGGCCTTCCGGCACCTCGCCGAGATCGTGTTTCGACCAGGGAATGACTGGCCGGTCATGATGGCCGTCGAAGGGGCCGTTGTAGAGCCGCTTCGGTTCCAGGAACATCACCGGATCCGGATCCTCGATCGAGGCGATCAGCAGGCCCTTGGCGTCGTAGGGATTGGAGGGCACGACGACTTTCAGGCCGCAGACATGGGTGAAAAGCGCTTCGGGGCTCTGACTATGCGTCTGGCCACCGAAGATGCCGCCGCCGGTCGGCATGCGCAGGACGATCGGGCAGGTGAAATCACCGTTGGAGCGGTAACGAATACGGGCCGCTTCCTGGGTGATCTGGTCGTAGGCCGGATACATATAGTCGGCGAACTGGATCTCGACGCAGGGCTTCAGCCCGTAGGCGGCCATGCCGATCGCCGTGCCGACGATGCCGCTTTCGCTGATCGGCGCGTCGAAACAGCGGGTCTTGCCGTATTTCGCCTGGAGCCCCTGCGTGCAACGGAAGACGCCGCCGAAATAGCCGACGTCCTCGCCGAAGACGACGACATTGTCGTCGCGTTCCATGGAGACATCCATGGCGCTGCGCACGGCTTCGATCATTGTCATTCTGGCCATATCAGTATCCTGCCTTCTGCCGCTGGCGGCGAATGTGCGGCGGCATCTCGGCATAGACGCCCTCGAAGATATCGCGCACCGACGGCTTGCCGCCGGCATGCAGCGTGCCGTGGCCCTCGGCCTGTTTCTGGGCCTGGATCACTTCGTCGGTGATCTCGGCTTCCGCCTGCGCATGACGCTCTTCCGACCAGGCGCCGCGAAGGATGAGGTGCTTCTTCAATCTCAAGACTGGATCGCCGAGTGGCCAGGCTTCGGATTCCGTCTTCGGGCGATAGGCGCTCGGATCGTCGGAGGTCGAATGGGCGCCGACGCGGTAGGTGACGTATTCGATCAGTGTCGGACCGAGATTGCGACGGGCGCGCTCGGCCGCCCATTTGGCGACGGCGTAGACGGCGAGATAGTCGTTGCCGTCGACGCGCAGGGCCGGGATGCCGAAGCCGAGGCCGCGGGCGGCAAAGGTGCCGGAGCCGCCGCGGGCGATGCCCTGGAAGGTCGAGATCGCCCACTGATTGTTGACGATGTTGAGGATAACGGGCGCCTTGTAGGTGGAGGCAAAGACGAGCGCCGAGTGGAAGTCCGATTCCGCCGTCGAGCCGTCGCCGATCCAGGCGGCTGCGATCTTGGTGTCGCGCTTGATGGCCGACGCCATCGCCCAGCCGACCGCCTGCACATATTGGGTGGCGAGGTTGCCGGAGATGGTGAAGAAGCCATGCTCCTTGGAGGAATACATGATCGGCAGCTGCCGGCCGCGCAGAGGGTCGCTCTCGTTCGAGAAGATCTGGTTCATCATCTCGACCATGGGATAGCCGTCGGCGATCAGAAGACCGGCCTGTCGATAGGTCGGGAAGTTCATGTCGCCCTTCACCAACGCCTTGCGGAAGGCGCAACTGACGGCCTCTTCGCCCAGATGCTGCATGTAGAAGGAGGTCTTGCCCTGGCGCTGCGCCATGACCATGCGCGCATCGAAGGCGCGCAGCAGCATCATGTGCCTGAGGCCGGAGAGCAACTCGTCATCCGAAAGCAGCCCGGCCCAGGGACCGACCGCTTCGCCGTCGCGGTTCAAGACGCGGATGATCGAATAGGCGAGGTCGCGCATCTCTTCCGGCGCGACGTCCACCTCCGGGCGCGGCACGGAGCCGGCCTTCGGGATCTTGACGTTGGAGAAATCCGGCTGGCCGCCGGGCCGAACGGCGGGTTCGGGGACATGCAGGCTAAGTCGATCGAGATCGCTCATGCGGTTTCCGGCCTCCTCCGGAGTGCGCAGTGCACCAAATCAAGATCGGTTCGAGTCGAACCGCTCTTCATTTCTGTTCTCACGCATTTCCGGACGCAAAGGCGCTAAGACCCTCGCTGGAAATGCTCTGGGACGGGATAACGATGGGCCTGAGGTGTACGAGGACGTGCAATGTGACCGGCAAGGCTCCTCCGCCCAAGGTCTGCACAGACTCCTCCTAAAAGCCCCCGCTCTCCCGACGGGAATGCTCACAGACTGCCACGAGTTCCGGGGCTTATGAAGGTCTTTCCGTGTTGCGGGGCAGGGGCAGGCGAAGAAAGATAGAATCCTGCCGGGAGTGCGCCCACGCGTTGTGTCGTTCACCTTCTTGCCGGTCGTTGCCGGTAATTTTCTTTCGCGGCGATCCGTCGGCGGTAGCGCTCAGACCGGCGGGGCGATGGTGATCGGCGTTCCATCGAGGAAGCGCGAGAGCCGGAATGGCGTCGGATCGACGATCGGTTTCTCGCCGGTTACGAGGTCAGCGACGAGGTGTCCGGCGCCAGGCCCGATGCCAAAACCGTGGCCGGAAAAACCCGTCGCGACAATGAGGCCCGGAACGGTTTCGGCGGGTGAGATGACGGGGACGGCATCGGGCATCACATCGATCAGTCCTCCCCATATCTGTTGCACCTTGGTTTTGCGCAGGAATGGCAAGGCCCTGCCGGCGGCGTCGAGGGCCCGCAGGGCGCGCCGCGAATCCGGATTGGGATCGAGCACGCGGTGGCGTTCGAAGGCGCCGGGCCGGTCGAGCGGGACGGTGCCGATCTCGAACAATTCGTTCCAGCTCTGGGCGTTGATGCCCACCTGCACGGCATCGCCCTCCGCCTTTCGCGCCGGCTGGAAATCCCGGAAGAATGCGAAGCTGTCGGGCACGACCGCGTGCAGGTTGGCGGCACCGTCGGCAATCGTGTAACCGCCATCGAGGCGCTTGCGATAGGCATAGGTCGCGGTTGCGCCGGCCCCTTCCGGACCGCCGGAGACCGGCCCGGTTCTCAACACCGTATTCCGCACCTTCAGCTGCGGCAGCCGGATGCCGAGGCTTTTGAGAAAGAGCCTGGACCAGGCGCCGCCGGCGACGATGACGGTCGACGTCTCGATGCGGCCTCTCTCGGTGACGACGGCGGAGATCCGGCCCGCTGCCTTTTCGACCCCGCGCACGGCGCAGCCCGTCAGGATACGGGCACCGGCGCGGCGTGCACCGGCGACAATCGCGGGCACCGCCTTCTGCGGTTCTGCCCGGCCGTCGCTCGGCGTGAAGAGCCCGCCTTGGTAGCGGATGGCGGCGCCCGGCATCATCGCCTCTGTCGTGTCGGAGCTGAGCTGCACGCTGTCGACGCCGTAGGGTCGGGCCATGGCAAGCCATGCGTCGCGATTGGCGATGTCGCGCTCATTCTCGGAGATATAGAGGATGCCGCTGCGGCGAAAGCCGGTCTCGCCACTGATGCGCGTGTCGAGCGTGTCCCAGATCTTCAGCGCCTCGATCGCCAGCGGGATTTCGCGCTCGTCACGGCCCATCACCCGAACCCAGCCCCAGTTGCGGCTCGATTGCTCGGCGCCGGGCGTGCCCTTCTCGCAGAGCACGACGTTGATACCGCGTTCGGCAAGGAAGAGGGCGGTGCTGACGCCGATGATGCCGCCGCCGACGATGACGACGTCGGCCCTGGCGGGCAGGATGGTGTCTGTGGCGATCGGATCGAGCGTGGGGCCGGGCATGGGGAGGGCACTTTCGGGCAGGAGGTGTCGCGGTCATCGGTGCATGCCGCCGCCGCGAGATCAAGACCTGCAATCTGGCCGTCGTCGGCCGGCGCTCGGTTGCTGGCAATCTTTTATCGCCAACCCGTCCGGTTCGCCGCGAGACGGTCTTTCGGAATTTTGCGCGTGCTTCTATGCTCGCGCGCATGAGTGAGAGCCGCCCTGATCTTCGCCCCGTCCTGCGCATCGATTTTCCGCCCGCCGACCGGCTCGGCCGCGGCAAGATCCTCTTGCTCGAACTGATCCGCGAGACCGGCTCCATCTCCGCCGCCGGGCGGGCGATGGACATGTCGTACCGCCGCGCCTGGCTGCTGGTCGATGCCCTGAACCGGATGTTCAGCGAGCCTTCGGTAGAATCGCAGCGCGGCGGCAAACAGGGTGGCGGAGCCTTGGTGACGCCGTTCGGCGAAGAGCTTATCCGGCGCTACCGCGAGATGGAGGAGAAGGCACGCTTTGCGATCGGCGAGGATCTGGCCTGGCTCGAATCCGTTCGGAGCAGCGATACACCAGCGTCCGATACGGCCGAGGCTGTTTCCCAAAAGGCCTAGTGCATGTCGCGCAAAAGTGTGCAGCGGTGCATAAAAACAAGAGCTTAGAGCCTGGCGCGCGAATGCGTTTTCATGCGACAGGCTTTAGTGATCGATCGCGACCGACTTGATGACGGCATAGACGGTTCTGCCGGGAACAAGCTGCAGCGCGTCGCAGGAAAAGCGGGTGATGCGGGCGGCAATCGTCGCATCGCCGCAAGTCACCCGGACATCGACGCTGCCATCCTCCTCCGATGTCAGCGTCAGAATGCGCCCTTCGAGCACATTGAGCGCACTGATTTCCACTGGCCTTGAGGTCGCCAGCATGACGTCGCGGGCGGCTATGTGCAGGCGAAGCCTGACGCCGGCCGTCGCGCTGACACCGGCGATGCGCAGCCGTTCCCGTCCGACCCGGACGGTCGTCAGTTCGTGCACCGGATCGGTTCCCTCGACTTCGCCCTCCAGCAGGACACCGGCTTCGCGCCTGCCGGTGGCAAGCGTTGCGGCGGGCGCGCTCAACACCTCGGCGGCCGCGCCCGATGCGGTGACCCGACCGTTTTCGAGCACGACCACGCGCCGGGCCAACCGGGCGACTTCGCCGACCGAGTGGCTGACATAGACGATCGGTATGCGGGCATCGTCGCGCAGCCGTTCGAGATAGGGCAGGATTTCGGCCTTGCGCGCCTCGTCGAGCGCGGCCAGCGGCTCATCCATCAAAAGCAGGCGCGGTGCCGCGAGCAAGGCTCGGCCGATGGCGACGCGCTGCTTTTCGCCGCCGGAAAGGGCCGAAGGGTTGCGTTCGAGCAGATGGCCGATGCCGAGCAGGTCGACGATGCGGGTAAACTCATTGCCGGTGCCGCTCTTGCCGGCGAACCAGCGGCCATAGGCGAGGTTGCGGCGTACGCTCAAATGCGGAAACAGCCGGGCCTCCTGGAAGACATAGCCGAAGCGCCGGCGATGCACCGGCGTGAAGATTCTCCTCTCGCTGTCGGCGATAACGTCGCCATCGAGCAGGACACGTCCGCTTTCGGGCTTCATAAGCCCGGCGATGATGTTGATGAGCGAGGTCTTGCCGGAGCCGGAGCGGCCGAACAGCGCGGTCACGCCTCCATCCGAGGTGAAGGCGGCGTCGAGCGCAAAATTGCCGAGTTGATGATGAGCTTCGACGGTAAGGCTCATTGGGCTGCCACCCGGCGCGCGGCAAATGTCGCCAGCAGTTCCGAGAGGATCAGCGCGGCCATGGAAATGATGACGGAAATGATTGTCAGCCGCATGGCGCCGGCATCGCCACCGGGCACCTGGGTGAAGGTGTAGATGGCGGCCGAAAGCGTCTGCGTCTCGCCGGGAATGTTGGAGACGAAGGTGATCGTGGCGCCGAACTCGCCCATCGCCTTGGCAAAGGCGATGATCATGCCGGCGATGATGCCGGGAATGATCAGCGGCAGCGTGACGGTGGCAAAGACCCAGAGGGGGCTCGCGCCGAGCGTGGTCGCCGCGTCCTCGAGCTTGCGGTCAACCGCCTCGATCGACAGGCGGATGCTGCGCACCATCAACGGGAAGGCCATGACGGCGCAGGCAAGGGCAGCGCCGGTCCAGCGGAAGGAAAAGACGAGGCCAAAATAATCGGCGAAGAAGGCGCCGAGCGGGCCGCGGCGGCCGAAAAGCAGGAGCAGCAGGAAGCCGGTGACGACAGGCGGCAGGATCAGCGGCAGATGAACGAGGCCGTTCAGCAGTGTCTTGCCCCAGAAGCGCCCGCGGGCAAGCAGCATGGCGACGACGAGTGCGAAGGGCAGGCTGCAGATCATTGCGACGGTTGCGACACGCAGGCTCAACAGGATCGCCGTCCATTCCGCATCGCTCACTGCAAGCCAGTCCAATGGATATCGCTCCCCAATACGAGGCTTGTGGGACGCGGCTGTCTGCCCCCTATTGCCTCTGACAAATGTTCGCGTCGCCCGCGTTTGGGCGCGGGCGACGCGAACATGACGTTAGATGCTTCGCCTGCCTCTGGACAGACGGCACTAGCGCCTATTTCAGCCGGCTACTTCAGGACTGTGAAGCCCTGCTTTTCAAAGAGTTCAGCAGCCTTTGCCGACTTGACGAAGTCGATGTAGGCCGCCGCATCAGGGCTCTTGCTCTCGGCCGTGATCGCGATCGGGTAGATGATCGGCGGATGGCTGTCTTCCGGGAAGGTGCCGACGACCTTGACGCCCGGGTCTGCCGCGGCATCGGTCTGGTAGACGATGCCGTACGGCGCTTCGCCGCGCGAAACGAGCAGGAGGGCGGCACGAACGCTTTCAGCGCCGGCGACCTTGGCCTCCACGGCCTTCCAGGCGTCGAGCTTTTCGAGCGCAGCCTTGCCGTACTTGCCGGCCGGAACGGAATCGACGGCACCCATGGCAAGGCGACCGTCACCGAGAATGGCTGCGAGATCGAAGCCCTGCTTGATTTCGACCGGGGCAGCGTCCTGCTTGCCGGAGACGAGCACGATGCGGTTGCCGAGCAGGTTTGCGCGGGTGTCGTCCTTGATCAGCTTCTTTTCGGCGAGGTAGTCCATCCAGGCGAGGTCGGCAGAGATGAAGACGTCGGCGGGCGCGCCCTGTTCCACCTGCTTGGCCAGCGCCGAGCTGGCCGCGTAGGAAACGGTCGTTTCCTTGCCACTTTCCTTCTGCCACTCGGCATTGATCGCATCGAGCGCGTTCTTCAGGCTCGCAGCCGCAAAGACCGTCACCTTTTCTTCCGCCTGTGCGGACGCCGGCAGAACACTTGCGCCGGCCCAGGCGAGGCCGAGCGCCAGCACCAGTCCCTTCAGCCAGTCTCTTCTCTTGATCATCGATTTCCCTCCAACGATGCGTGATATCTCTTAGGATACAACGATATCGCCTCCTGATTACCGTTGTATCTGTTGAAATACAATGCTCCTCAAAAGGGCTAGCGTAATACCCGTGTGGTTGTGGCCGCCCGGCAAAACCGGTGCAGCATTCCTGCGGCGGGCGCGATTGGGCTTGCGATGATGTCCGGGCGGCCTAAATTGCGGCCTCGATGCCCTGACATGGAGCGGACGTGCAATGGAAACGGCAGTGAAGCTTGAAGAAAGCTGGAAGGAAGCGTTGGCACCGGAATTCGCCAGCGCCTACATGGCTGACCTCAAGCAGTTCCTCGTGGCCCAGAAGAACGAGGGCCGGCAGATTTTCCCTCGCGGGCCTGAGTATTTTCGCGCGCTCGACCTGACGCCGCTCGACAAGGTGCGCGTGGTCATTCTCGGCCAGGATCCCTATCACGGTGACGGCCAGGCGCATGGGCTCTGCTTCAGCGTTCGCCCCGGTGTCCGGACGCCGCCCTCGCTCGTCAATATCTACAAGGAGCTGAATACAGATCTCGGCATTCCGCCGGCGCGACACGGCTTTCTCGAAAGCTGGGCGAAGCAAGGTGTGCTGCTCCTCAACAGCGTGCTGACGGTAGAGCGCGGCAACGCGGCATCACACCAGGGTCACGGTTGGGAAAAGTTCACGGATGCGATCATCCGTGCGGTCAACGAGGCCGAGCATCCCGTCGTCTTCATGCTCTGGGGCTCCTATGCGCAGAAGAAGGCGGCCTTCGTCGACCGCTCGCGCCATCTTGTCCTGAGAGCACCGCATCCGTCGCCGCTCTCGGCCCATTCCGGCTTTCTCGGCTGCCGGCATTTTTCCCAGGCCAATGCCTTCCTTGAAGGCAAAGGCTTCGATCCGATCGACTGGCGGCTGCCGGAAAATCCGGCTGCGGACATCAACTGAAGGCTTGGCGCGAATGACGGCTTTGTCGTCGCCCTGAGGTCTTGCCTTGGCGGCGGCGATCCGCCTAAGACGCCCGAACGAAATGGCGGAGGCGGGCATGCGCAAAATTCTGATCATCGGCATCGGTTCGGGCAATCCCGAACACATGACCGTGCAGGCGATCAACGCGCTGAACCGCGCCGACGTGCTCTTTATCCCGACCAAGGGAGCGAAGAAGACCGAGCTTGCCGAAGTGCGCCGCGACATCTGCGCCCGCTACGTCACGCGCAAGGACAGCCGCACCGTCGAGTTCGCGGTGCCCGTGCGGCGCACCGAAGGCGTCAGCTATGACGGCAGCGTCGATGACTGGCACGCCCAGATCGCTGGGATTTATGAAGCGCTTCTGTCGAAGGAGTTGGGCGAAGAGGGAACCGGCGCGTTTCTCGTCTGGGGCGACCCGATGCTCTATGACAGCACCATTCGCATCGTCGAGCGGGTCAAGGCACGCGGTGAGGTCGCCTTCGCCTACGACGTCATTCCCGGGATCACCAGTCTGCAGGCGCTTTGCGCCAGCCACCGCATTCCGCTGAACCTCGTCGGCAAGCCCGTGGAGATCACCACGGGGCGTCGGCTGCACGAAAGCTTTCCCGAGAAGAGCCAGACCTCGGTCGTCATGCTCGATGGCGAACAGGCGTTTCAGCGGGTCGAGGACCCGGAAGCGGAGATCTATTGGGGCGCCTATCTCGGCACGCCGGATGAGATCGTCATTTCCGGCCGCGTGGCTGAGGTGAAGGACCGGATCCTTGAAACGCGGGCGGCGGCGCGCGCGAAGATGGGATGGATCATGGACATCTATCTCCTGCGCAAGGGCGCCGACTTCGACGAGTGACGGGGAGGGCCGATCTGCGTCGTGTTTGATCTCACTCAAGGTTTGCGGCTGTGTTATAGCGTCTTAAGAGCTTCTTCAGGGAGGAGAGCCTCAAGTGATGGCGGATTTGATGACCAGCTGCGCCCTTCCATTGACCGGAGATGCCGGCACCGTCGCTTCGATGCGCCGCGGTGCCTGCCCGTCCTTGGCAGAGCCGATGCAGACCGGCGACGGCCTGCTCGTGAGGGTGAGGCCAACGGATCACAGCCTGACGCTGCCGAAGGTCATTGCCCTTGCCACGGCTGCCGAGCGCTTCGGCAATGGCATCATCGAGATTACCGCGCGCGGAAACCTGCAGCTTCGCGGCCTGAGCGCGGCTTCGGGGCCAATGCTGGCGCAGGCGATCGGCGATGCGGAGATCGCCATTGCCGAGGGGCTCGCGATCGAGGTGCCGCCCCTAGCCGGCATCGACCCGGACGAGATCGCCGATCCGCGGCCGATTGCCACTGAGCTTCGTGAAGCCTTGGGTGCGCGCCAGGTGCCGTTGAAGCTTGCACCCAAACTATCCGTCGTCATCGATAGCGGTGGCCGGTTTGGTCTCGGCGCTGTCGTCGCCGACATTCGCCTTCAGGCGGTTTCGACTGTCGCGGGGGTGGCCTGGGTGCTGTCGCTTGGCGGCACGGCAACGAAGGCATCGATCGTCGGGACGTTGGCCGGCAACGCGGTCGTGCCGGCCCTGGCCACCATTCTCGAGAAACTGGCGATCCTGGGCACGACGGTGCGCGGGCGCGATCTGGACCCGTCGGAAATCCGTGCGCTCTGTCGCTGTGAGACATCGTCCGAACGCCCGGCCGCTCCGCGTTCGGCCGCAATACCCGGCATTCATGCGCTGGGTAACGCCGACACCGTTCTTGGCCTCGGTCTGGCCTTTGCTCAGGTGGAGGCCGCCGCGCTGGCATCCTACCTGCATCAGGTCCAGGCGCTTGGCGCCAATGCGATCCGGCTTGCGCCCGGGCACGCCTTCTTCGTCCTCGGCCTTTGCCCCGAGACGGCGGCTGTGGCGCAGAGCCTGGCAGCGGCACACGGTTTTCGCATTGCCGAGCAGGATCCGCGCAACGCGATCGCCACCTGCGCCGGCAGCAGGGGTTGCGCCTCGGCGTGGATGGAAACCAAGGGCATGGCCGAGCGCCTCGTCGAGACGGCGCCGGAATTGCTCGACGGGTCGCTCGCCGTGCATCTCTCCGGCTGCGCCAAGGGCTGCGCCCGGCCGAAGCCGTCCGAACTGACGCTGGTCGGTGCGCCATCAGGATACGGGCTTGTCGTAAATGGGGCTGCCAATGGCTTGCCAAGCGCTTACACCGATGAGAATGGAATGGGATCCGCCCTTGCCCGGCTCGGCCGGCTGGTGCGGCAAAACAAAGACGCTGGCGAATCGGCGCAGTCCTGTCTTACACGGCTCGGAGCTGCGCGCGTCTCGGCAGCGTTCGAACAGGGATAGACATGCCTGAGTATGATTACATTCGCGATGGCAACGCCATCTACGAGCGTTCCTTCGCCATCATCCGCGCCGAGGCCGATCTGTCGCGCTTCTCCGAAGAGGAAGCGGATCTGGCGGTGCGCATGGTGCACGCCTGCGGTTCCGTCGAGGCGACCAGGCAGTTCGTGTTTTCTCCCGATTTCGTAAGCTCGGCCCGTGCGGCGCTGAAAGCCGGTGCGCCGATCCTCTGCGATGCCGAGATGGTTGCGCACGGTGTCACCCGCGCCCGTCTGCCGGCCGGCAACGAGGTGATCTGCACGCTGCGCGATCCTCGCACGCCCGGCCTTGCGGCCGAGATCGGCAACACCCGCTCCGCCGCAGCCCTGAAGCTCTGGAGCGAGCGGCTGGCCGGTTCGGTGGTCGCGATCGGCAACGCACCGACGGCGCTGTTCTTCCTCTTGGAAATGCTGCGCGACGGCGCGCCGAAGCCGGCGGCAATCCTCGGCATGCCCGTCGGTTTCGTCGGCGCGGCGGAATCGAAGGATGCGTTGGCCGAGAATTCCTATGGCGTTCCCTTCGCCATCGTGCGCGGCCGGCTCGGCGGCAGCGCCATGACGGCGGCAGCGCTCAACTCGCTCGCGAGGCCGGGCCTGTGAGCGGCGTCGGCGTGGGGCGCCTGATCGGTGTTGGGACCGGCCCCGGTGATCCGGAACTTTTGACGGTCAAGGCGGTGAAGGCGCTCGGGCAAGCCGATGTGCTTGCCTATTTCGCCAAGGCCGGGCGAAGCGGTAACGGCCGCGCGGTGGTCGAGGGTCTGCTGAAGCCCGATCTTGTCGAGCTGCCGCTATACTATCCGGTGACGACCGAAATCGACAAGGACGATGGCGCCTACAAGACCCAGATCACCGACTTCTACAATGCGTCGGCCGAAGCGGTAGCGGCGCATCTTGCCGCCGGACGCACGGTCGCCGTGCTCAGTGAAGGCGACCCGCTGTTCTATGGTTCCTACATGCACCTGCATGTGCGGCTCGCCAATCGTTTCCCGGTCGAGGTGATCCCCGGCATTACCGCCATGTCCGGCTGTTGGTCGCTTGCCGGCCTGCCGCTGGTGCAGGGCGACGACGTGCTCTCGGTGCTTCCGGGCACCATGGCCGAGGCCGAGCTCGGCCGCAGGCTTGCGGATACCGAAGCCGCCGTGATCATGAAGGTCGGGCGCAATTTGCCGAAGATCCGTCGGGCGCTCGCTGCCTCCGGCCGTCTCGACCAGGCCGTCTATGTCGAACGCGGCACGATGAAGAACGCGGCGATGACGGCTCTTGCGGAAAAGGCCGACGACGAGGCGCCCTATTTCTCGCTGGTGCTCGTTCCCGGCTGGAAGGACCGACCATGACCGGTACGCTCTATGTCGTCGGTACCGGACCGGGCAGCGCCAAGCAGATGACGCCGGAAACGGCGGAAGCCGTTGCGGCCGCTCAGGAGTTTTACGGCTACTTTCCCTATCTCGACCGGCTGAACCTCAGACCGGATCAGATCCGTGTCGCCTCGGACAACCGCGAGGAGCTCGATCGGGCACAGGTCGCGTTGACGCGGGCTGCGGCAGGCGTGAAGGTCTGCATGGTCTCCGGTGGCGATCCCGGTGTCTTTGCCATGGCGGCCGCCGTCTGCGAGGCGATCGACAAGGGACCGGCGGAATGGAAGTCGGTTGAACTGGTGATCACGCCCGGCGTGACCGCGATGCTCGCCGTTGCCGCCCGCATCGGCGCGCCGCTCGGTCATGATTTCTGTGCGATCTCGCTTTCCGACAATCTGAAGCCCTGGGAAGTCATCACCCGGCGCCTCAGGCTGGCGGCGGAAGCGGGCTTCGTCATTGCGCTCTACAATCCGATCAGCAAGGCGCGGCCCTGGCAGCTCGGTGAGGCCTTCGAGCTTCTGCGCAGCGTTCTGCCGGCAACGGTTCCGGTCATCTTCGGCCGTGCGGCCGGGCGGCCGGACGAACGGATCGCGGTGATGCCGCTCGGCGAGGCCGATGCCAACCGCGCCGACATGGCGACATGCGTCATCATCGGCTCGCCGGAGACGCGAATCGTCGAGCGCGACAGCCAACCCGATCTCGTCTACACGCCGCGCTTCTATGCAGGGGCGAGCCAGTGAGCGATGCGGTTGAGTGCCTCGTCGCAACTGCCGACCGTCGGCACGTCCGCGGGCTTGCGCCGCTCGACCATGATCACCTCGATGCCGAGCCGGCGCGCTGCGGCAATCTTGCCGTAGGTGGCGCTGCCGCCGCTGTTCTTGGCGACGATCACATCGATCTGCCGGCTCCTGAGCAACGCGGCTTCATCGGCTTCCGCAAAGGGACCGGTCGCCAGGATCGCCTCCTGGTCGGGCAGATTAAGCGGCGGCGTCACCGGATCGACGCTGCGGATGACGTAGCTGTGCTGCGGCGCGACCTCGAAGTGGAAAGCTTCCTGTCGACCTATCGCCAGGAAGACGCGGCGTCGCCGATCACCGAGCGCGCTGACGGCCTCGACAACGCTATCGACAGCAGTCCAGCGGTCGCCAGGCAGGGGCACCCATTCCGGTCGGCGGAGGGCGATAAGCGCAACGCCGGTTCTTTGCGCTGCTTCCGCGGCGTTGTGCGAAATGCGTGCGGCAAAAGGGTGCGTCGCATCGACCAGCAGCGCGATATTTTCGTCATGCAGGAAATGCGCCAGCCCATCGGCGCCGCCAAAGCCGCCGATGCGCGTCTTGACCGGCTGCGGCCGCGGGTCCGCGGTGCGGCCGGCCAGCGAGATGGCGGTGTCGTAGCGGACATCTTCGGCCAAGCGGCGCGCGAGTTCGCGTGCCTCGGTGGTGCCACCCAGAATCAGAATACGAGGTTTTTCCATGGCTGACGTGTCGAACAGCGAACCCGCCATCGTCTCCCCCTGGCTGACCGTCATCGGTATCGGTGAGGATGGTGTAGCGGGTCTCGGCGACGAGGCCAAGCGGCTGATCGCCGAAGCGCCGGTCGTCTACGGCGGCCATCGTCATCTGGAGCTCGCCGCCTCCCTCATCACCGGCGAAGCGCACAATTGGCTAAGCCCCCTCGAACGCTCGGTCGTCGAGATCGTCGCGCGTCGCGGCAGCCCGGTGGTGGTGCTTGCCTCGGGCGACCCGTTCTTCTTCGGCGTCGGCGTGACGCTGGCGCGCCGCATCGCCTCGGCCGAAATACGCACGCTTCCGGCGCCGTCGTCGATCAGTCTTGCCGCCTCGCGCCTCGGCTGGGCGCTGCAGGATGCGACGCTCGTCTCCGTCCATGGGCGGCCGCTGGATCTCGTCCGGCCGCATCTTCATCCGGGCGCCAAGGTGCTGACGCTGACCTCCGATGGCGCCGGCCCCAGGGACCTTGCCGAGCTCTTGGTTTCGAGCGGCTTCGGTCAGTCGCGGCTGACGGTTCTCGAGGCGCTTGGCGGCGCCGGCGAACGGGTGACGACGCAGATCGCCGCGCGCTTCATGCTCGGCCTCGTGCATCCTTTGAACGTCTGCGCCATTGAGGTGGCGGCCGACGAGGGCGCGCGCATCCTGCCGCTTGCCGCCGGCCGCGACGATGCGCTGTTCGAACATGACGGGCAGATCACCAAGCGCGAGGTCCGGGCGCTGACGCTGTCGGCACTCGCACCGCGCAAGGGCGAACTGCTATGGGACATCGGCGGCGGCTCCGGCTCGATCGGCATCGAATGGATGCTCGCCGATCCGACCATGCAGGCGATCACCATCGAGGTGGAGCCGGAGCGGGCAGCGCGCATCGGCCGCAACGCGACGATGTTCGGCGTGCCCGGGCTGACGGTTGTCGAAGGCGAGGCGCCGGCGGCGCTTGCCGGCCTGCCACAACCGGACGCGATCTTCATCGGCGGCGGCGGCAGCGAAGACGGCGTCATGGAAGCAGCGATCGAGGCGCTCAAGTCAGGCGGACGGCTGGTTGCCAACGCGGTGACGACGGACATGGAAGCGGTGCTGCTCGATCATCACGCGCGGCTCGGCGGTTCGCTGATCCGCATCGATATCGCGCGTGCAGGACCCATCGGTGGCATGACCGGCTGGAAGCCGGCCATGCCGGTCACCCAATGGTCGTGGACGAAGGGCTAAAGCAGTTCCAGCGAAAGTGTGACGCGGTTTTGCGTCCGGAACTGCGTAAGAAAAAGAAAGAGTAACCTATGACGGTACATTTCATCGGCGCCGGCCCGGGAGCCGCAGACCTGATCACGGTGCGTGGTCGCGACCTGATCGGGCGCTGCCCGGTCTGCGTTTACGCCGGCTCGATCGTCTCGCCGGAGCTGCTGCAATATTGCCCGCCGGGCGCCCGCATTGTCGATACGGCGCCGATGTCGCTCGACGAGATCGAGGCGGAGTATGTGAAGGCCGAAGCCGAAGGGCTCGACGTGGCGCGGCTTCATTCGGGCGACCTCTCGGTCTGGAGTGCTGTGGCCGAACAGATCCGCCGGCTCGAGAAGCATGGCATCGCCTATACGATGACGCCGGGCGTTCCTTCCTTTGCGGCGGCGGCTTCAGCGCTCGGTCGCGAACTGACCATTCCGGCCGTGGCCCAGAGCCTGGTGCTGACCCGCGTTTCGGGCCGCGCCTCGCCGATGCCGAACTCAGAAACGCTTTCCGCTTTCGGCGCTACTGGATCGACGCTGGCAATCCACCTTGCGATCCATGCGCTTCAGCAGGTGGTCGAGGAACTGACGCCGCTCTACGGTGCCGACTGCCCGGTCGCCATCGTCGTCAAGGCCTCCTGGCCGGACGAACGCGTGGTGCGCGGCACGCTCGGCGACATCGCCGCCAAGGTGGCGGAAGAGCCGATCGAGCGCACGGCGCTGATCTTCGTCGGTCCGGGGCTCGAAGCCTCTGATTTCCGTGAAAGCTCGCTCTACGATCCCGCCTATCAGCGGCGCTTCAGAGGGCGCGGCGAATAGGCCGCACTCCCTCGGGGGTCGGCCTAAGTTTCCCGCTGAGAGGGCTTTGAAACCTATTCTGCCGGTTCTTCGCGCGGCGGCCGCTGCTTGAGCGGGACGCCGCGCTTTTCCTCGACGCGGTCGCGGTAGAGCGCTGCCTGTCCAAGCAGCATCAGCGTCACCGGCGTGGTGGCGACGACGAAGACGATGATCAGGATTTCGTGGAATACCCAGCGGCTCTGCAGCACGGCAAAGCAGATGATAGAGGCGGTGCAGATCATCAGTACGCCGCCGCTGGTCGCCAGCGTCGGTGCGTGCAGGCGCTCGTAGAAGCTGGTGAACCGGAGCAGGCCGACGGAGCCGATCAGCGCCACTGCGGCGCCGAGGACGGTGAGCCCGCAG
Source organism: Ensifer sp. Root423 (assembly GCF_001426275.1). Classification (NCBI taxonomy): domain Bacteria; kingdom Pseudomonadati; phylum Pseudomonadota; class Alphaproteobacteria; order Hyphomicrobiales; family Rhizobiaceae; genus Ensifer; species Ensifer sp. Root423. The sequence goes on from NZ_LMEG01000047.1 coordinate 55,800, forward strand.
ACGAGAACGGCTGCCCAGACGGGAAGGTCGGTGAGGTGGCTCATTCGATGATCTCCCCGCGCATCAGGAACTTGCCGAAGGCGATCGACGAGACGAAGCCGATCAAAGCCACGATCAAGGCGGACTCGAAATAGAGCGAGTTGGCCGTGCGGATGCCGAAGGTCAAGAGCATCAGCATGGCGTTGATATAGAGCGTGTCGAGGCCGAGGATGCGGTCCTGGGCGCGCGGTCCCCTCACCATGCGATAGAAGGCAAAAGCCATCGCCAGGCCGAGCATGATCTGGGCAATCAGGATCGACCAGATGATTGATAGTTCCATCATCCGAATATCTCCTTCAGGGCGGTCTCATAGCGCTTGACCGTATCGAGCCAAATGTCCTCGTTCTCCATGTCGAGCACGTGGAAGAGCAGGGACTTGCGGCCGCGATCGTATTCGAGCCAGGCCGTTCCCGGCGTGGCTGTCATGACACAGGCAAGCAGCGCCAGGGCGTTTTCGTCTTCCAGATCGAGATCGATGGTCAGGAAGCCCGAGTTCGGCGGTCGGCGCTGGCCACGCAGGATGACGGCGATGACGGCGATGTTCGAGCGGATCACGTCGACGGCGACGGCAAAGCCGAAGCGCACGATCAACAGAACCCGGCGCGGGTGCGAGCGCACGAGGCCAAGCTTCAGCGTCACCCAGCCAAGACCGGTTGCCAGTACCGTCCCCATCAGGAAGGTGCCGGGCGCAACCGACTGATTGAGCAGGAGCCAGATGATGAGCAGCCCGACGGAGAGCAGGGGATAGGGGAGCCAGGTGCGCATCGCCTATTGCCCTCCCGCCCGCGGCGCTGAGAGCACCCGCTCCGTATAACCCGCAGGATCGAAGAGCGAATCCGCTGTTGCCTGCATGTAGCGCATCGCCGGCCCGGCCTGCACGCTTAAGAAGATGCAGGCAGCGAGCAACACGACGACGGGGGTGATCTCGATGACCACGACGCGCGGCACGGTGTTTTCGATCGACGCCCAGAAGGTGCGGATGCCGACGCGGTTCATAGCGATCATCGCGGCGAGACCGGAAACGATCAGCAGCGTGACATAGGTCCAGTCGGCGGCGGAGACCGCCGGGGTGGCTTCCGCTCCCGACAGGCCGAAGAGACCGCCGAGGATCGCGAACTTGGCGACGAAGCCGGAGAGCGGCGGCAGGCCGGCAAGCAAGAGGGCGCAAAGGCAGAAGCAGAGGCCGAGGATCGCCATCGTGCCGGGGATCGCCGAGCCGACTTCTTCTTCCTCCTCGTCCTCGTCGGCGTCGCCGTAGGCTTCCATCGTCACCGCCAGAACGTCGGCGCCGGCGTCACGTCCGCGCTCGACCAGTTCGATCAGCAGGAAGAAGGCGGCGATCGTCAGTGTCGAGCTGACGAGGTAAAAGAGCGCACCGGCGATCATGCTTGGGTGGCCGAGGCCGATGGCGGCGAGCAGGGTGCCGGAGGAGACCAGCACCGAATAGGCGGCGAGGCGGCCCATGGCCTGCGATGCGAGCACGCCGATGGCGCCGAAGGCGATCGTCAGCAGGCCGCCGGCAAGCAGGATCGGCTGGCCGAAACCGGCAGACGCGCCGGCACTCGCGCCGAAGACCAGCAGCGACAGCCTGAGGATGACATAGATGCCGACCTTGGTGAGGATCGCAAAGACGGCGGCGACCGGCGGCGTCGCGGCTGCATAGGCCGTCGGCAGCCAGAAGCTCAAGGGCCACATGCCGGCCTTCACCAGGAAGGCGACGCCGAGCACGCCGGCACCGACCTCGACCATCTGGCGATCCTCCGGCGAGAGCGTCGCCAGCTTCATGGAGAGATCGGCCATATTGAGCGTGCCGGTCGCGCCATAGATCAGGCTGACGCCGATCAGGAAGAGCGAAGAGGCGGCGAGGTTGATCGCGACATAGTGCAGGCCGGCCTTGACGCGCAGCGGCCCGGAGCCGTGCAGCAGCAGCCCGTAGGACGCCGCCAGCATGATTTCGAAAAAGACGAAGAGGTTGAAGAGGTCGCCGGTCAGGAACGAACCGTTGAGGCCGGCGATCAAGAGCTGGAACAGCGAATGGAAATGATGGCCCGCGGTGTGCCAGCGCGCGATCGAATAGGCCTGGGCGGCAAGCGCCAGTCCGCTCGTCAGGCACAGCATCAGTGCCGAAAGGCGGTCGAGCACCAGCACGATGCCGAAAGGGGCGGGCCAGTTGCCGAGCTGATAGACGCCGTTGCCTGCGGGCGCCCCATCCATCGAGGCGATCCGCATCAGCACGATCGAGAGGATGAAGAGCGCGAGCGTCGAGACGAAGCTCAGCACACCCTTGAGCGAGCGGTTGCGCTCGTCGATCGGGATCATCGCGGCGCCGACCATCAGCGGCAGCAGGATCGGCAGGATCAGCAGGTGGTGCATCCAGTTAGTCATGGCGCTGCTCCCTGCCGTCGACGTGGTCGGTGCCGGTGAAGCCGCGCGAGGCGAGCAGCACGACGAGGAAGAGCGCGGTCATGGCAAAGCCGATGACGATCGCTGTCAGCACCAGGGCCTGTGGCACCGGATCGGTGAAGCGGCTGAGATCGCCGACACCGCCTGGCTCCAGCACCGGCGGCGCGTTCACGCGAAGGCGCCCCATGCCGAAGATGAAGAGATTGACCGCATAGGAGAGCAGCGAGAGGCCGATGATCACCTGATAGGTACGGGGACGCAGCAGCAGGTAGACGCCGGATGCCGTAAGCACGCCGATGGCGGCAGAGAGAATGATCTCCATCAGCGTGCCTCCTTTCGCATGGCGCGTGCATGGGCACGCGGCGCGCGGATCGACTGGTGGGCGAGCGCGATGAGGATCAGCACGGTCGCGCCGAGCACCAGCGAGAAGACGCCGAGATCGAAGAACAGGGCGCTCGCCAGCGGAAACTTGCCGATGATTGGCAGCGTCACGTATTGCGAATGCGACGTCAGGAACGGATAGCCGAAGAACCAGGAGCCGATGCCGGTCGCAGCGGCCACCAGAAGCCCGATGCTCATCCAGCGCAGCGGATGGATGCGCAGCCGCTCCTCGACCCAGCGGGTTCCGCCGGACATGTATTGTAGGATGAAGCCGATCGACATGGCGATGCCGGCAGCAAAGCCTCCGCCCGGCAGGTCATGGCCGCGCAGGAAGAGGTAGGCTGCGAGCATGCCGATGACCGGGAACATCCAACGCATGATCACCGATGGCACGAACAGGTATTCAGCCACGCTGTCACCCTTGTTGCGATCCGGGTGATCGTCGTCGAAGGCGTTCTGGACGCGCTGCTGTTCCGGAGCCTCCAGGCTGTCGGCCTGCGGGCGGAAGCGCAGCAGCAGGGCGAAGACGGTAAGCGCGACGATCGCCAGCACCGCGATCTCGCCGAGCGTGTCGAAGCCGCGGAAGTCGACGAGGATGACGTTGACGACATTGGTGCCGCCGCCCTCCTTGTAGGCGCGCTCGAGGAAGTAGCTCGCGATCGTGTCAGGCATGGGCCGGGTCATGATCGTATAGGCGATCAGCGCCACGCCGCCGCCGGCGACGATCGCCAGCAGGAAGTCACGCAGGCGCCGGAAGCGGACCTTCAGCGACAAGAGCTCGGTTTCCTCGGTGTCCTCGATGCGCTTCGGCAGCCATCGCAGGCCGAGCAGGATCAGCACCGTCGTGACGATCTCGACGAGGAGCTGTGTAACCGCCAGATCCGGCGCCGAAAGCCAGACGAAGGTGAGGCAGGTGGTGAGCCCGGCGCCGCCGAGCAGCACGAGTGCCGCCAGCCGGTGGAACTTCGCCAGGATCGCAGCACCGATGGCACAGGCGATGCCGACCGCCCAGAGGAGGGCAAAGGCCGGATCGATGCTGCGCACGAGAAGCGGCGGCAGCTCGAAATGATTGAGAAGCAGCGGCAGCGCGCCGGCGGCGATCGCGATGAAGACGAGGAAGCGCATCTGCGGCTGCAGCCGCCGCGTGCCGAGGCGCTGCTCCAGCGAACGCGCCCATTTCCAGGAGAGCGTTACCAGCACGCGCTCGAAGATGCGCTGGCCGTGCAGCAGGCGGAAGATCGGTGGCCCCTCGACGCTGGTGGCGAGGTAGTTGCGCATCAGGAAGTAGAGACCGATGCCGCCGGCAAGAGCGACGAAGCTCATGATCAGCGGCAGGTTCCAGCCGTGCCAGACGGAAAGGCTGTAATAGGGCGTGTTGGCGCCGAGAATGGAGACGACAGCCGTGTGCAGGAACGGGCCGATGGTGATCGCCGGAATGATGCCGACGACGAGGCAGGCGAGCACCAGGAACTCGATCGGCACACGCATCCAGCGCGGCGGCTCGTGCGGCACCTTGGGCAGGTCCTCCGGCGTTTTGCCGAAGAAGACGCTGTGGATGAAGCGCAGCGAATAGGTAACGGCAAACATGCCGGCGAGCGTCGCGACATAGGGCGTCATCGTATCGAGAATGTTGGCCTGGTGCGTTTCGATCGCTTCGGCGAAGAACATTTCCTTCGAGATGAAGCCGTTCAAGAGTGGTACGCCAGCCATGGCCGCGCTCGCGACCATGGCGAGCACCGCCGTTCCAGGCATGTACCTGATCAGCCCTCCGAGCTTGCGCATGTCGCGCGTTCCGGTCTCGTGGTCGATAATGCCGGCCGCCATGAACAGCGACGCCTTGAAGGTCGCGTGGTTGACGATGTGGAAGACCGCGGCGACCGCGGCCAGCGGGCTGCCGAGGCTCAGGAGCACGGTGATCAGGCCGAGATGGCTGATAGTGGAATAGGCGAGCAGGCCCTTGAGGTCCTGCTGGAAGATGGCGAAATAGGCGCCGAGCAGCAGCGTCGAAAGACCGGCAAGGCCAACGATCCAGAACCAGGCCTCGGTGCCGGCCATGACCGGCCAGAGGCGCGCCAACAGGAAGACGCCGGCCTTCACCATGGTTGCCGAATGCAGATAGGCCGAAACCGGCGTCGGCGCCGACATGGCGTGCGGCAGCCAGAAATGGAACGGGAACTGCGCGCTCTTCGTCAGCGCGCCGAGCAGCACCAGGATCAGTACCGGCATGTAGAGCGGCGAGTTGCGGATGAGGTCGCCGGAGGCGAGCACCACGTCGAGATCGTAGCTGCCGACGATGCGACCCATCAGCAGAAGGCCGACGAGCATGCAGAGGCCGCCTGTGCCGGTCACGGTCAGCGCCATGCGGGCGCCGTCACGGGCGTGGGCATTGTGGTGCCAGTAGCCGATCAAAAGGAAGGAGACGATGCTCGTCAGTTCCCAGAAGACGGCGAGCAGGATGAGATTGCCTGAAAGCACGACGCCGAGCATCGAGCCCATGAAGGCGAGGAAAAGCGACAGGAAGCGCGGCACCGGGTCTTCCGCGGCCATATAGTAGCGGGCGTAAAGCACCACGAGCACGCCGATCGCGGTTACCAGAACCGTGAAGAGCCAGGCGAAGCCGTCCATCCGGAGCGTGAAGTTGAGGCCGAGTTCCGGCAGCCAGGCGATGTCATAGCGCAGGACGCCGCCCGAGGTGACGAAGGGATAGAGGCCGGCGGCGACGAGGAAACAAAGGAGGGCGATCGCTCCTGCAAACCAGGCTGTCGCACCGCGCTGATCGGGCGGAAAGAAGATTGCAAGGAGGCTTCCCACAAATGGGGCGAGAATGAAGACAGAAAGCAATTTTCCCGCGTATTCGATCGTACCGTTCCCTTCGTTCGGGTTCATGGAGAGCGGGCACCCGAGCGCCGTGCTTTCCAAAAGAATGCACAAGGGACGCACCAGGATTTTGATTCTAGAGCATCTTTTCCGCTTTCAGTGGTTCCACTTGAAGCGAGACACTCTAGAGGCCCGAAAGGGCGGTCGCATCAGCGACTGCCGCAGGTGATGCCGCCATTCCCAAGAATGTGGAGGCAGGCAATTGTTTTTATGGCGATTCGCGGCAGGGCTGCCAAGCCTCAAGCCTGCGAAAAATGCACGCACCTGCGCTTTTTAGCTGAGGCCGAAGCCTCTCAGGCTGCCAGCCACCGACGCTCGAAGGCGAAGGTCGCAAGGTCGTTGGCGCTCATGGGCCGCGCGAAAGCATAACCTTGCAGCCCATGGCAGCCGAGTTCCTTCAGGATGGCCGCGTGTTCGAGGGTCTCGACGCCTTCGGCGATCACTTCGATGCCGAGCGACGTACCGATGTCGATGATGGACTCGACCAGACGCTTTTCGGCTGGGGATTTGAGGATCGGCAGGACGAGCTGGCGGTCGATCTTCAAGCGTCGCGGCGTCAGCTTCAACAGGCTGACGATGGATGCATAGCCGGTGCCGAAATCGTCGATCTCGATGGCGATGCCGAGTTCCTTGATCCGGCGGATGTTCGACAGGACCGTCATGTCGCTTTCGTCGAAGGAGATCGACTCCAACAGTTCAAACGACAGGCGGCCGGCCGGGATCTGCAACTGTTCCAGGCGCTCGATCAGATTTTCGTCGTGAAGCCGGGCATAGGAGAGATTGACAGAGACTTTGGGGATACGAATGCCGCTTGCTTCCCAGCGATAGATCTGGAACAGCGCCTGCTCCAGGATCGCCTGGTCGATCGCGGCCACGACGTTGATGTCTTCGGCCGTCTTCAGGAACGTGTGCGGGCCGAGCAGGCCCTTGGTGGGATGGTCCCAGCGCGCCAGCGCCTCGACGCCGATGATGTCGAGCGAGCGCGGGCAGAACTGCGGCTGGAAATGCGCGATGAATTCGTTGTGTTCGAGCCCGCGCAGGATCTCGTCGGCCGTCTGCTTGGTCTTGAAGACGGCCGTCTTCAGTTCGCCGGTAAAGATCTCGTGGCGGTTGCGGCCGCGGCGCTTGGCTTCATAGAGCGCGATGTCGGCGTTGACGAGCACGTGCGACAGCTCTTCGCTCGTCTGGCTTTGGGCGGCGATGCCGATGCTGACGCCGATGCGGCACTCCTGGTCCTTGTAGCGGACGGGCACGCTCATCGCCTCGATGATGCGTGACGCCAGCCGGGCATCCGGCTCGATGCCTCCATCCTGGCGGACGAGCACGAATTCGTCGCCGCCGATGCGGGCGACGAAGTCCTTTTCGTCGGCATTGCCGCGCAGAAGCTCGGCGGCATGCCGCAGGATCTCGTCACCGGCCGCGTGGCCGAGCGTATCGTTGATCTGCTTGAAGCGGTCGAGGTCCATGTGGAAGATGCTGAGTTTCGCCTCCCGCGCGAAATGCCGGTCGCGATCGGCCAGGACCTGGTCGAGGAAACGCCGGTTTGGCAGGCCGGTCAGCGGATCGTGCAGCGCGTTGAACTCCATGCGATGGCGCGCCGCTTCGAGTTCGACGCTGTGCGCCTCCGCGGTGCGCTTGGCTTCGAAAAGCGTTTCGCGGGTTTCGAAGTCGGCGGTCACGTCCCAGTTGACCCCGACGATCTTCCTGTGGCCGTCGGCGCCGATATAGAACGAGCCGTTGGCCCGGATGTGGCGCGTGCTGCCGTCGGGGAGGCGAACGCGGAAGTCGGAATTGTAGGCGAGCCCGGATTCCAGCGCCTCGGCAAATTCCCGCTCGGCGCGGTCGAGGTCGTCGGGGTGCAGCGCGTCCTTCCAGTCGTCATAGGCCTGACGCAACGACGTCTTTTGCCCATAGAGTTCCTTGGTCCGCTCGTCCCAGAGCAGCTTCTTGCTGGCGATGTCGAGTTCCCAGATGCCGATCTGGGAGGAGTCGAGCGCGATCTTCAGCCGATGGGACAGTTCCTGGAGCTGCACCTTGCTGTATCTGAGCGCACGAATGTTGCCTTGCCGCTCGCTCAAGAGGCGCCCGGTCAACACCATCGGCAGGATGATCATCAGTCCGCCGATGACGATGAGGCCGCGGATGAGCCAGGCGTTGCCCGCCGTCGTCGGCCAACCGCCCTTCGGAACGGCTGCGATATGCCAGGAACCGCCGGGTAGGAGCACGGTCATTTCGACCGGCGAGCCACGGAAAATATTGGCGTCGCCGTAAAAGACCGGACCTTGCGCGCCTGTGCCGTCCTGACCGGCAATGGCGACGTCTATGCCGAGTTCATCGGAAGAAAGGCCGCTGTCGCGATAGAGCCGGTCCACGTCGATGATGGCCGAGACGATGCCCCAGAAGCGGTTGCTGCCGCCGCCGGCGTCTATCGATACGGGGAAGCGGCCGATCAGCCCTTTGCCGCCCTGGACGAGATCGACAGGCCCGGCAAGCACCATTTGGCCGGTGTCCTTTACGCGCATGACGGCGGCGCGCTGCGCTTCGTTCCGGCGGTAGTCGAGGCCGAGTGCGCGGCGATTTTGTTCGAGCGGGTAGACGAGCGAGACGATGAGATTGGGCGCAGCCGCGATGCTGCGCAATTGCGAGCGCTCGGTGAAGACGCTGCGCGACAGCGCGGCGAAGCGCTGCTGATCCATTGCCGGCTCGGTGACCAGCGTGCCGATCAGCCCACGCACGAGCTGGATGTTGCCGTTGACGTTGGCCTCGAGCTTGGAGCGGATGGGATTGAGTTCCTCGGCGACGCGCGCGCGCTGGCGCGCCTCGTCGACCACCTGGTTCTGGTTGTCCGCAAGGATGCCAGCGACCAGAACAACGAAGGCGGCAATGATCGCCGGAAGATAGCTTGGCGTCAAAACCCTGGAGAGCCTCTTCATCCCGAGGTTGAAAGCATGTCTGGCAGGCACGAAACACCCCGGCGGCACGCGAATGGCTATGTCTTGAGCCGGATAATCCCAAAAGGGTCTTAATAAACCTTGTTTTAGGTCCCGCTTTTATTCCTTCGCGTCTCAGTCACCTTTGTGCTCGGGCAGCTTCTTGTGCTTGGTTTCTGCAAGGTCTTCGAGTTCACCTTCGCTCATGGATTTCTCCATTTCGCGCGAGGCGCCCTTGAGGCTGGATTTCTTGACGTCGCCGCGCTTGGCGGCAAGGGCAGCGCCGGCTGCACGCTGTTGGGCTTTCGACTTGGCTGGCATGGCACATCGCCTTTCGGTTGGTTGCCCTGGCCAACGCGAGGCAGCGCCGGATGTTCCGCGAAGCTAGGTATTCTCCCGCGCTTCGATCATCGCCTGCAGCGTCTCCAGCCGGTCGGCGTCACGCGGCAGCTTGTCCTGTCTCAGGCGCGCGATGCGCGGGAAGCGCATGGCGACGCCCGACTTGTGGCGGCTCGAGCGGTTGATACCCTCGAAGGCGACCTCGACGACGAAACCGAACTCGGGCTCGGCCCTGACGGCGCGCACCGGCCCGAAGCGCTCGGTCGTATTGTCCCGGACGAAACGGTCGAGAATTTCCAGTTCGGCATCGGTGAAGCCGAAATAGGCCTTGCCGACCGGTACCAGCGTTTCCTTTCCGTCGATGTCGGTCCAGACGCCGAAGGTGTAATCGGAGTAGTAGCTCGAGCGCTTGCCGTGGCCGCGCTGGGCATACATCAGCACCGCGTCGATGTTGAAGGGCGCGCGCTTCCACTTGAACCACGGGCCTTTGACGCGGCCCGGCGTATAGGGCGAATCCAGCCGTTTCAGCATGATGCCCTCGATCACCGGATCGGGCGGGTCGGCGCGCAGGCTGTCGAGTTCTTGCCAGGACGAGAAGGGCACCAGCGGCGACAGGTCGAAATGCTGCGGCGAGGCGCGCTCGACGATGTCGGCGAGCCGCGCGCGTCGTTCGACGAAACCCAGTGGGCGAACGTCCTCTTCGCCTGAGAAGAGAATGTCATAGGCGCGGACGAAGGCCGGATAGGTCTCGATGAGCTTAGGGTTGACCGTCTTGCGGTTCAGCCGTTGCTGCAGGTCGGCGAAAGTTCGGGTTGCGCGGTTGCTGCGCGCGGTGCCGCCCACGAGCAGTTCGCCATCGATCACCCCGGTGAAGTCGACGGCCTCCAGGACGTCGGGAAAGGCGCCGGAAATCTCGTCGCCACTGCGGGAATAGAGCCGGCGCACGCCGCCGATATTGGCAAGCTGCACGCGGATCCCGTCCCACTTCCATTCGGCAGCGAAGTCCTTGGGGTCGAGCCCGTCGAGATCGCCGTCGCCGACAGGATTGGCGAGCATGACCGAATGGAAGACGGCCGGCGTCGAAAGCTCGGGCTTTTCCGCCTCGCCCGAAAGCCAGCGGAAGAGCGGCAGATAGGGCGGCGACAGGCCGTGCCAGAGGGTCTCGATCTCGGCGACGTCCTTGCCGCCCATGTCGGCGAGCGCCTGCTTGGCGAGCTTCGCCGATACGCCGATGCGAAGGCCGCCCGTCACAAGTTTGAGGAAGGCGAAGCGCGCCGACGTATCCAATCGGTCGAGCATGTCGCGAACGACGCCGCGCACATCGGCCCGTCCGGTCCTTTGCAGACGCTCGATGGCCTCGCCAAGCGGTATGTCCGCCTCTACGGTGCCGGCAGGCGGCTCCCAGACGAGCGACACCGTTTCGGCGAGGTCACCGACATAGTCGTAGGAATACTGGAAAAGCACCGCGTCCATGCGTTCGAGCAAGAGGTCGCGGATCATCGCCGGCTTGACGGTGTTGAGCGACAGCGTGCCGGCGATCGCCGCGAGCGCATAGCCGCGATCCGGGTCCGGCGCGGTCCGGAAGTAATCGACAAGCAGGCGGATCTTGGCATTGCGCTGCGGGCTGAGGACGAGGCGGTCGAGCAGTTCGGCGAAGGCGCGCATCTCGTCACTCTCCCTCGTCGTCGTAGCCGACGAGGTGAAGCGGGCGGGCGGCGATGCCCTTGAGCTCGCACCAGCGCACCAGCGCTTCTTCGCGTCCGTGCGTGACCCAGACCTCGGCCGGCGCGATCTCGGTGATCGTTGCCGTCAGTTCGGCCCAGTCACAATGGTCGGAGATGATCAATGGCAGCTCGACGCCCCGCTGTTTCGCTCGTTGCCGGATCAACATCCAGCCGGAAGCGAAACTGGCAATCGGGTCGGAGAAGCGCCGCGACCAGCGATCGGCGAAGGCGGCGGGCGGGCCGATCACGATCGTGCCCTTGAAATCCTGCTTTTCGTCGGCGGCAAGCGTTGCCGGACGTAGGGCGCCGAGGTCGATGCCCTGGCTCTGATAGTAGTCGCACAGCCGTTGCAGGGCGCCATGGATGAAGATCGGCTGGTGATACTCCTCTTCGCGCAGGAGTGCGATCACCCGCTGCGCCTTGCCGAGCGCATAGGCACCGACCACGTGCGTGCGCTCGGGAAACTGGGCGAGCGACGTCAGCAATTTGCGGGTTTCCGCGCGATCGTCCGGGTGGTGGAAGACCGGCAGGCCGAAGGTGGCTTCGGTGATAAAGACATCGCAGGCGACCGGCTCGAAGCCAGCGCAGGTCGGATCCCGCCGTCGCTTGTAGTCGCCAGACGCGACGATGCGCACGCCGTTTGCACGAACGGAGATCTGCGCCGAGCCGAGTACATGACCGGCCGGATGGAAGCCCACGTCGACGCCATTGACGACAAGGGGTTCACCGAGGCTGATCGCCTGGCTCGTGCCGCAGAAGTCGTCGCCGTAGCGGATGCGCATGATGTCGAGGGTCTCGCGGGTGGCGAGCACGTGGCCGTGCCCCGCGCGGGCATGGTCGGAATGGCCGTGTGTGATCAGCGCCCTTTCGACCGGTTGAACCGGGTCGATGTAGAAGTCACCGATCGGGCAATAGAGGCCTTTGGGGGCGGGGTTGAGCAGGGCGTCCGGTTTCATGGACTGAAAGATAGCCGGCGAATGCGCATTCGCCAGCCGTCTTGTTCAAGTTTTTCAAGGAGCAACATTCGCTGCGCCTCGATCAGGTTCAGCCGGGCAGAACCAGCGTGTCGATAATGAGCTTCAGCGTGCGGGCGGCATCGATGTCGATGCAGGCCTTCTGGCTCGGCAGATCGTCCCAGGGGCTTGGCGGGAACAAACGGTTGTCGGGGCTCTGGATCGTCTGGCCGTCGGCAATGCCGCCGCAGACGACACGGATCGATCCGCTCCTGACGGTGAAGAGGTCGGGCGCCACGACATAGGCGCAGGCGCAGCTGTCATGCACGACCATGCCGTCGGGCACGTGCTGCTCGTAGAAGGTGACGTAGAATTTTGAGATATCGGCAAGCAGCTTGCCGGCGTCGCCGCCGCGTTCGGCGATATCGGCGATCATCGCCTTGGTCATCACGGTCTGGGTGGTGACGTCGAGGCCAACGACGGTGACCGGCCAGGGCGCCGTCATCACGACGTCGGCAGCTTCCGGGTCGCCGTGGATGTTGGCCTCGGCAGCCGGCGTGATGTTGCCGTTGACGTCGAAGGCGCCACCCATGATGACGACTTCGCGCACGAGCGCTGCGAAATCGGGATCCTCGCGCAGTGCCAGCGCCAGGTTGGTCATCCGGCCAACGGCGATCAGCGTCACTTCGCCGGGATGGGCGCGAACGGTGTCGATGATGAAGCGGTGCGCCGGGCGCGGATCGACCGGCAGGTCGACCGTCTCGGGCACGTCGATGTTGCCGAGGCCATCGTCACCGTGGATGAAGGTCGGCCAGCCGACATGCGGGCGGTCGGGATTGAAAGTCTTGTCGAGACCCTTGGCGACGGGCGCATCGATGCCCCAACGCTGCTTCAGGAACAGCGCGTTGCGGGTAGTGGTTTCGACCGAGGCGTTGCCGAATACGGTGGTGATGCCGATCAGGTCGATGGCCGGGTGACGGTGCAGGAAAAGCAGCGCCATTGCATCGTCGATGCCCGGATCCGTATCAAAGATGACTTTATGCATTCTCGTTCTTCTTTTCTTGTTCTTGTGTTTGACGGCTCGCAATGGAGGCAAGATGGCTGCGAATGTCAATCGCCATCCGGGTTGACTCGGGGAGCGGCCGCGCCTCTGGCCATGGTTTCCATGGGAACATCACCAACCGGGCGAGCATGGCAAGCTCTGCGTGTGGATGAGAACGGCTCATCCAGTCAACCGGGAGGTAATGTCATGCATCGGCTGGTCCTTGTTTCCATGATCGTCGTCACCGCGGCAACGTCGTTTGCCGCCCCCTCCTTTGCCCAAAGTGCCGGTGGCAAGGGCCGCGGCGGCGGTGGTGGCGGACACGGTTCTTCCGACAGCAGCGACTGGTATGCCGGCATCGGTTCCTTCACCCATGCCAACGACAGCTACAGCCGGCGGCGCCCCAAGGTCATCCTGACGAAGTCGGGCGCCTATTGCGTCGAAAACCGCCGGTGGATCGATGCCTCGGGCAAGGTGCATCTTTCGCCTTACCGCGAGTGCCGCGACCGGATCGATATCGCCGTCGACTGATCGGCGTGCATGCTTCAGACAGGAGGCCGGCGCACAATCACCGGCCTCCTGTCTGTTGATCTGCCACCCGCCGGTGTCTTGCGGGTTGCCGGAAGATCGCTACCGCAATTTAAACTTTCCGAAAGGTCGCGCGCCTAATGTTGTGCTGCCCGTTCCGGGCTTTCTGCAATTTCTGGATATGATGGCGGAGTCCACGCTCGTGAAGGCTATCCTCGGCAAGATCAGGCCATCAAAGAGACTGCTCGTCATTCTCACGGCGGCTTTCGGTGTTTCCGCCGCTTCGGGCGGTGCTGCCGTCTATGTCAGCCGCGATGCGCTCATGGCGGAACTTTCCAAGCCGAAGGTTTCGGGCCTCGAGTGCACGACCATTCGCACGTTGAAGCTCGGCCACAACGGCCAGCGCTGGATCCGCATGCACGTCAAGACCGACCGCGCCGACGGCCAGGCGCGCATGCGCACGGCGTTGCGCGTCGTGGGCGCCCTCGCGAAGGCCGAGCGGGCAGATCTCTATCAGGTCGTCGTGCTCGATTCCGCCGGTCCCGAAAACCGGGCTGACGTGCGCGGTGCGGCGATCGGTGCGGAGGTGCTCTTCGCCCCCGGTCCGCAGAGCGTTCCGGGCATGAGCGAGACGTTTCGGGCGTTCTACAATGACGGCACGGCAAATTCTGTCGGCGTCTTCCATGGCAAGACCGTCGACCTTTCGATGGACGACATCCGCACGATGATGGCGGCCATGGACGACCATTCGCCATGCATCGACCCATCGGCCGCACCGGCCGATGGCGTGAGCGCCGAGGGCGGCGCCGGTGAGCAGGAGGCCAAGCCGGCCGAGACCGCCGAGGCGCCTGCGGGCCACTAGGCCCGGGTTACGTTCGGTAATCCGTTCTTTCTGAGAATTGAAAAAGGCCCGGCGCGTGAGCGGCGGGCCTTCGTGTTCGTGGGTTTTGCGACCTTGATCAGTCAGCCTTCTGCCGGCGGGCCGGGAAGAGGATGACGTCGCGGATCGACGGTGCGTTGGTGAGCAGCATGATCAGGCGGTCGACGCCGATGCCGAGGCCACCGGCCGGCGGCATGCCCTGGTCGATCGCGTCAAGGAACTCGTCGTCGAGCTGCTTGGCCTTTTCGCCGCGGGCGTGGGCCTGTTCCAGCTGCTCGACCATGCGTGCGCGCTGCTCTTCCGGATCGTTAAGTTCGGAGAAGGCGTTGCCCAGTTCCCAGGCGTTGCAATAGGTCTCGAAACGCTCGACGAGGCGCGGTTCGCCCGGCACTTCCTTGGCAAAGGGCGAGATGTCCTTCGGGAAATGCGTGACGTGGGCCGGCTGGATCAGCGTGCCTTCGACCTTCTCTTCGAAGATGAAGGCGAGGCACTCGCCCCAGGTCCAGTCCTTCTCGACCTCAAAGCCGGCAGCCTTGGCGGCAGCGCGGGCTTCTTCGTCGGTCTTCATCGCCAGGAAGTCGATGCCGGTCGCTTCCTTGACAGCGTCGGGCATCGGCACGCGGCGGAACGGACCCTTGAAGGAGATTTCCTTGTCGCCATAGGCAAACTCGGTCGAGCCGTGGATCGCCATGGCAAGCTCACCGAACAGCCGCTCGACGAGGTCCATGATGTCCTCGTAGTCGGCATAGGCCCAGTAGCACTCCATCATGGTGAATTCCGGATTGTGCCGGGTGGAGACGCCTTCGTTGCGGAAGTTGCGGTTGATCTCGAAGACCTTGTCGGTGAGGCCCGAAACCAGCGTGCGCTTCAGGTACAGTTCCGGCGCGATGCGCAGGAACATGTCGAGCTTCAGCGTGTTGTGATGCGTCTTGAACGGCTCGGCGGTGGCGCCGCCGTAGACCGAGTGCAGCATCGGCGTCTCGACTTCCATGAAGCCGTCGTTTTCCATGAAGCGGCGGATGCCCGAGACGATCTTGCTGCGCTGCTGGAAGCGCAGCTTCGATTCCTCGTTGGTCATGATGTCGAGGTGGCGCTTGCGGTAGCGGATCTCGATGTCCGACAGGCCGTGCCACTTTTCGGGCATCGGCAGCAGCGACTTCGTCAGCATGGTGATTGCCTGGGCGTTGATCGTCAACTCACCACGCTTGGTGCGGCGAACGACGCCGGTCACGCCGATGATGTCGCCGATGTCGATCATCGGCAGCAGCGCGCGGGCGTCTTCCGGCGTGGTGTCCTTATGGCTGAAGATCTGGATCTTGCCGGAGGCGTCATGGATGTCCATGAACATGCCGGAGTTGCGCGAGGAATAGACGCGGCCGGCAACGGTCACGACATCCTGGGTCTCGGTGTCCGGCTCCAGGCTCTCGTACTTTGCGGTCAGCTCGGCATTGCTCATCGTCCGGTGGAAATGCGCCGGATAGACGTCGCCGATCTGCTCACGCAAAAGCTTCAGCTTCTGTGCACGCACTTCCGTGGCGTCGGAGGAGAGGCCAGTGGTCTCGGTCTTGTCGTTCATCGTGCTCTCCTTACTTTCCGCTGCCGACCATGGAGGCGACCACCTGGGACGCGACCTTGAGACGCTGGCGGACCACGGCGCGGCCGAGGATTTCCATGCTGTCGAACAGCGGCAGCGAGCGCTGCGAGCCGGATACAGACACGAAGAGCGGCGCCAGGATCACCTTCAGCTTCTTGCCCATGCGCTCGGCGACCGCGCGCAGTTCGGCTTCGATCGATTCCTTGTTCCATTCGAGGATCTTTTCAAGGTCCGGCTGAACGGTGTTGAGGATCTCGAGCAGTTCTTCGGGCGTCGACTTGACGCCGGCGAAGGCTTCGGGCTTGAGGCCGAGGTCGGACTTCAAAAGGAAGCTTGCGAGATCAGGCAGTTCGCCGAGCTTCGAAATGCGCGACTGGCTGAGCTTCAGGCCCTGTTTCAGGCGGTCGTTTTCCATGGCCCAGGCAAGGACGCGGGCGGCGAATTCTTCTTCCGAAAGCTTCTCGCGGATCCAGCGGGCGTTCAGCCAGTCGAGCTTCTGGATGTCGAAGATCGCGCCGGCCTTGGAGAGGTTCTCCGAGTCGAACTTTGCAGCCAGTTCCTCGATCGTCAGCAACTCCTCGCCTTCGGCGATCTGGATGAAGAACAGGCCGAGGAAGTTCATCAGCGCTTCCGGCAGATAGCCAAGCGCCGTGTAGTACGAGATCGACGTCGGGTTCTTGCGCTTCGACAGCTTCGACTTGTCGGCATTGCGCATTAGCGACAGGTGCATGAAGACCGGCGGCTCGAGGCCGAGATAGCGGTAGATCAGGATGTGCTTTGGCACGGAGGCCAGCCACTCCTCGCCGCGGGCGACGTGGGTGATCTTCATCAGGTGGTCGTCGACGACGTTGGCCATGTGGTAGGTCGGCATGCCGTCGGCCTTCAAGAGGACCTGCATGTCGACGGCATCCCACGGAATTTCCACGTCGCCATAGACGCCGTCGGTAAACTTGCACGAGCCCTCGGTCGGGATCTTCATGCGCACGACATGCGGCTCGCCGGCGGCAACGCGCGAGGTCACTTCTTCGGCGGACAGGTGGAGACACAGGCCGTCATACTTCGACGGCTTGCCGGCGGCGCGCTGGCTCTCGCGCATCTGCTCGAGCCGCTCGGGCGTGCAGAAGCAGCGGAAGCCGTGACCATTCTCGACGATCTTCTCGACGTAGGGGCGGTACATGTCCTTGCGGTCGCTCTGGCGGTAGGGACCATAGGGACCACCGACATCAGGACCTTCCGACCATTCGAGCCCGCACCATTTCAGCGCGTCCAGCACCTTCTGTTCGAACTCGGGCGTCGAGCGGGTGGCATCGGTGTCTTCGATGCGCAGGATGAACTCGCCGCCGTGCTTCTTTGCGAAGAGGTAGTTGAACAGAGCGATGTAGGCGGTGCCGACATGCGGCTCGCCGGTGGGGGAGGGTGCGATGCGTACCCGGACTGCTGAATTTGCCATGGTCTTTGCCCGTCTGACGTGCTTTTCGCCCCTTGCCGGAGAAGAAACCGGCCGCCGGGGGCGCGCATTTTATGGGAAGGAAAGGCCCGCAAGGGTGCCGCAACAACGGTATCGGCAGGCTATTCCAATAGGCTCGCGTGAGACCATAGAACGCCGATCATGTCAACGGAAACCCGATCACGCCGGTTTTTGTTGACACTGCCGCCTGCGGGCGTTAATGAACCGAAAGGTTATTTAACTGAAAGGTTTTTTAGAAAATGCCGGAAGATCGCTTGTCGACGACGCTCTCAGCTCTGGCCGATCCAACGCGAAGGGCCATTCTCGCCCGCCTCGCACTTGGAGAGGCCTCGGTCGGCGAGCTGGCGGAGCCCTTCGAAATGAGCCTGCCGGCAGTCTCCAAGCATCTCAAGGTTCTCGAGCGCGCCGGGCTGATCAGCCGTGGCCGCGAAGCGCAGTGGCGACCATGCAAGCTTGAAGCCGCCCCGCTGAAGGACGTCAACAGCTGGCTCGACGGCTATCGTCGCTTCTGGGAGCAGAAGTTCGACCGTCTCGACGCCTATCTGCAGGAACTCCAGCATGTCGACCCCGGTGCCGGCAAGAACTGATCGCCGGCCCGTCTTCCGTCCTTGGCCGTTCTGCGCTAAGCAGGGGACGTCGAAAAAGGCAGGACCGGATATGGTAAGCCCGGTCCCTTCGGTTTTCTAAACGAAGCTCTGCTCGAACGTCCCGTTCGAACCCGCGACGTGGTTCCGATGCAATCGCATCGGTCCGCGGCGGGGTGTATGCAATCGACGCAGTCCGCCGCGTTTCTCGAACACGGAGACTGTAAACATGCGACTGAACCATATCGACCTCTATAGCCCTGTCGTTGCCGAAACGGCGTCCTTCCTCATCGATCATTTCGGCCTGACGCTGGTCGAAAAACGCGGCAAGGATGCCTTTTTCCGCCTGACGGACGGTTCCGGCCTGGTGCTCGTCGTCAGCCCGCCGATCACTGCGCTCGGCGGCGGCGACCAGGTCAGCCTCGGGACCCAGACCTACCACATAGGCTTTTTGCTGCCGGTGCGGGCCGACGTCGACGATGCCTATCAGCGGGTGCTTGGATCCGGCGCCCAGGTGATCCCGCCTGCCGATCGGCACGGCGCCTATGTTTTCTACGTAGTGATACCCGGCAACATTCTGGTCGAGGTCGGCCATCGCCCGGATGTTTGAGCGGCTGAAACCGGATCGGAACGTTTCCTGAGGAGATGCGTTGTCCAACCAGAAGGCGTGGGGACTGGCCCCGGCAAGCTTGGCGGAAAGAGGAAACGACCCCGTTTGTCTTGCCGCCGATGGCTCGCGGTTGACGGCCGGTCAGCCAGCCTCCGCGTCTTCCAGAACTCCCGCAAGCAGAAGGCCCGCATCTTGGATGCGGGCCCTTCTCATGACGGGATTGTTTTCGGCCCGGCGCGTCAGTCGAGCTTTCCGGCCTTCCTCAGGCGCGCATTGCGCGCGACCATGTTGAGGATTTCGACGAGCGCCGAGAAGGCCATGGCGGCGTAGATGTAACCCTTCGGCACATGCAGGCCCATGCCTTCGGCGATCAGTGTCGTGCCGATCATCAGCAGGAAGGCGAGCGCCAGCATGACGATCGTCGGGTTCTTCTCGATGAAGTTGGCGAGCGGGTTGGCTGCAACGAGCATGACCGTGACGGCGGCGATGACGGCGATGACCATGATCGGCAGGTGCGGTGTCATGCCGACGGCGGTGATGATGCTGTCGACGGAGAAGACGAGGTCGAGCAAAAGGATCTGGGCGATCGCGGCGCCGAAGCTGTTGATCGCCGAGGAGGCGATGAAGTCCTCGCCGTGATCGGCCGGATCGACATTGTGGTGGATTTCCTTGGTCGCCTTCCAGACGAGGAACAGGCCGCCGGCAATGAGGATCATGTCCTTCCAGGAGAAGCCGTGGCCGAAGGCCTCGAACACCGGCGTCGTCAGCTTGACGATCCAGGCAACCGTGCCGAGCAGCGCAAGGCGCATGACGAGGGCAAGGGCGATACCGATGCGCCGGGCCTTTTCGCGATGCTCGACAGGCAGCTTGTTGGTGAGGATCGAGATGAAGATCAGGTTGTCGATGCCGAGAACCACCTCCATGACGACCAGGGTGACGAGGGCGACCCAGGCGGCGGGGTCTTGAGCAAGCAACAGGATATCCTGCATCGGCGATCTTTCTCTTTCAGCACTTCATAAGTTCCACAGCGCCGCGCGTCCGATGGACGCGCGGCGCTGTGGGGGATGGCGCGTCGACGCGCAAGAATCGCCGAAAGTATTTAAGAAACATTGCGGAAGAGACAAGCGCCGCTGCCCGATTGCAGCGGCGCTTTACCGTTTACGATTTGACAGGAATCCACATTTCGACCACGCCCATGCCCGAATGCGGGTCAAAGCGCGCATCATAGCGTTCGATGAGGTCGGGCGTTTCTCCATGCTGCAGTCCGGATTCGGGCAGCCATGTGCCGAAGACGTAGTCGGCGGTTTTGGCGATCGCGGAGATGTGCCCGCGATGCAGAAAGACGGCGTAGCGCTGCTTCGGCAGCCGTAGCGTCGAAAAGCCTTCCGCCAGGTCGTCGGCGTCACTGATTTCGGCTGCCGCCATGTAGCGGAAGGTGCCAGCCTCGCCGTTGCTGTCGGTGCACACACCGTAGGCGATGTCGCCTCTCTGTCCGGGTATCGCGCCGAAATGGCGATTGAACCGTTGCCAGAGCGACGGGATGCCTTCGGTGCGGCCGTAGGTGTAGGTTTCCGAAAGGCCCGCCAGAAGCAATGGCGGGCTGTCTTCGAAGCGGGGCGGGTCGATCTTGAGAAGGCGGGTATCGTCCATTCTTAAAGGCTCCATCAGCTCGATGTTTCGAATGTGCCTTTGCTTGCGAACCGTTTCGGGTGTCACGCCGAACTGGTCGCGAAAGGCACGGGTGAAAGCCTCGTGCGAGCTGTAACCCGCATCGAGTGCCACCGAGAGAATGCTGATGGAGCCATCGGCAAGCGCGCTGGCGGCATCGCTGAGACGCCGTCCGCGGATATAGGCGGTGATCGAGCGGCCGGTGACCAGCCCGAAAACGCGCGAAAGATGGAAGCGCGAAAGGCCCGCGGCCCCGGCGATTTCATCCAGCGATATCTCTTTTGCGAAATGGCTCTCGATGAACCAGACCGCCCGTCCGATGGCACTCATCTTCACTCCCCTGGCAACGCCCTTTTGATAGGGGCTCGGCTGAAGGCGCGCTTGATCGAAATTGCTCGATTGAAACGCAGGAGGGCTGAAGGAGGTTCGGCGTCAGTCCGCCTATTTCTTCTTCTTCGGACCGTAGGCGGACATGAAGACGCGGACGGCGGCGGTCACCGTCGCCTCGATCTGTTCTTTCGGCGGTGCCGAACACATGCCGCCGAAAAGCCGGTGCTTGAAGAGGCCGGCTTGGGCCATCTCGATAAACTGGCGGGCGGCCATTTCTGTGTTGTCGATGTCGAGCACGCCGGTCGGGACCTGCCGGTCGAGATAGGCCTTGAGCACAGTGTAGCCGTTCTCCGGTGCTTCGCTGAAGAAGCGCTCGGCCAGATGCGGCATGCGGTCGATCACCCCGATCACCATGCGCATGGAGCGGATCGTCTCTTCCGCCGTCATGCTCGTCGTCAGCGTCACGCCGAAATCGTAGAGTGATTCTTCGACGTCGTCGTGATCGTTGAGCGCGTGCTTGGCGGTCTGGACCACCCGGGTCTTGCCCTTGATGATCAGCGCCTTGAACAAGTCTTCCTTGTTCTCGAAATAGACGTAGAGCGTGCCCTTGGAGACGCCCGCCTCGCGGGTGATGTCGTTCATGCTGGCGGCATCGAAACCTTGGCTCAGGAACGCGCGTCGCGCGCCTTCGAGGATCTGTTCACGCTTGGCTGGATCCTCGCCGGCGGCGTGACGGCCGCCACCCGAACAGAGATCCTCATCCATGCCGGCTGCCGGCTGCATGACGTCCTGGGTTCCGTTCTTTGCCTCGCTCATGATGGTCGCTTGTTTCCGCCCTGCTCATATTAAATTTAAGTCATCGAACCACGCGGTTCGATTTCCTCTTGATATGCGACCAGAAAGGGCCTATGTCAAGTTCCAATCGAACCGAACGGTTCAGTTCGTTCAGCAATCCTTAACCAGGCCGGTGCCCAATGTCCGCATCCAACACGTCCAGCGCTGCCCGCGTCCGTCCCGTCGACGAGACTTTCGAAGTGCAGCAGGAAACCGCGCTTGAGGCGAAGGCGCCCGCTGCGGAGCAGGCGGTCGCGCCGGCTCCGGCAAAGGAAGCCGCCGCGCCGCAGAAGAAGGCGCGCAAGCCCATCCTTCCCGTACTCGGCCTGGCGCTTCTGGCTGCTGGTGCCTGGTATGGCTACGACTGGTGGACCAATGGCCGCTTCATGATCTCGACCGATGACGCCTATATCGAAGGCGACATCGCGACGATTTCGCCGAAGGTTTCCGGTTATGTCGCCAAGGTCGACGCCGTCGCCAACCAGAAGGTGAAGGCCGGCGACCCGCTGGTCACGCTCGATGACGGCGACTACCGCATCGCCGCCGAGCAGGCCGAGGCGAAGATTGCCACCCAGAAGCTTGCGCTCAGCCGCTTCGATGCGCAGATCGCCGGCGCCAAGGCGAGCCTTGCCCAGACCGAAGCGCAGAAGAAGGCTCTCGAAGCGACGGTGCGCGGCGCCGAACTCGCGCAGAAGCGCGCGAGCGACCTCCAGTCCAAGGCCGTTGGCACCGTCGCTTCGCTCGATAACGCCGATGTGGCGCTCGACCAGGCACGGGCAAACCTTGCCGGTGCCGATGCCAACATCGCCGCTGCCAACGCCAGCATCACCGTTCTCGAAGCGCAGCGCACGGAAGCCGAAAGCGAGATCCGTTCGCTGGAGCTTGCGCGCGACAAGGCCAACCGCGACCTCGGCTTCACCGTGCTGAAGGCGCCCTATGACGGCATCGTCGGCAACGTCGCGGTGCAGGTCGGCGACCTCGTGTCGGCCGGCCAGCGGCTTGCCGCCCTGGTTCCGGTCGACCAGCTCTATATCGACGCCAACTTCAAGGAGACCCAGATCGCCCATCTGGTGCCGGGCTCCAAGGTGAAGGTGCATGTCGACGCCTATGAGGATCATGCGATCGAAGGCACTGTCGCCTCGATCTCCCCGGCCTCCGGCTCGGTCTTCTCGCTGCTGCCGGCGGAAAACGCCACCGGCAACTTCACCAAGGTGATCCAGCGCGTGCCGGTGCGCATCACCCTGCCGGCCGACGTGCTGGCTGAAGGTCACCTGCGTGCGGGCTTGAGCGTTGTCGTCGACGTCGACACGCGCACAGCGCCGGATCAGACCAAGGTTGCCGCGACCAAGTAAGCGGACGAAATGCCGGCGCGCCCTTGGGCGCGCCTTTTGTCGAGACCCCGGCGCTACGGAGCGCGGTGAAGTCCGGAACGCCGGCGCGGCGAAACGCGCATGTCCAGAACGCTGGCGCCCAAGCGCGCCCATGCAAGGAGTGGCTGAGATGGCCGCAACGGCAACAGCAGGCTCGGTGGCGGCCGCCGCACCGAAGGTCGAGGAACATATGGACCCGAAGAGGCTGATCGCCTTCTTCGCCATGGTCGTCGGCATGTTCATGGCCATCCTCGACATCCAGATCGTCTCGGCCTCGCTTGCCGAGATCCAGGCCGGCCTTTCGGCCGGTTCCGACGAGATCGGCTGGGTGCAGACCTCCTATCTCATTGCCGAAGTCATCATGATCCCGCTCTCGGGCACGCTGGCGCGCATCGTCTCGACGCGTGTGCTGTTCTCGGTTTCGGCGGCGGGCTTCACCGCGGCAAGCGCGCTTGCCGCGACCGCGACGAACATCGACCAGATGATCGTCTATCGCGCGATCCAGGGCTTCATCGGCGGCGGCATGATCCCGTCGGTCTTTGCGGCCGCCTTCACCATCTTCCCGCCGTCGAAGCGCAACATCGTCTCGCCGATCATCGGCCTGATCGCCACGCTTGCCCCGACCATCGGTCCGACGGTCGGCGGCTATCTTAGCCACGCCTTCTCCTGGCACTGGCTGTTCCTCGTCAACGTCATTCCCGGCATCATCGTTGCGACGCTCACCTGGACCTTCATCGACTTCGACAAGCCGGAGCTTGGCCTGCTCAAGAAGTTCGACTGGTGGGGTCTCGCCTCGATGGCGATCTTCCTCGGCGCGCTCGAATACGTGCTGGAAGAGGGCAACACCAACGACTGGTTCAACGACGAGCACATTGTCATCGGTGCCGTCGCTTCGGCGATTGCCGCCATCGTGTTCTTCTACCGCGCCTTCAAGGTGGAGTTCCCGGTCGTCGACCTCAGGGCCTTTGCCAACCGAAACTTCGCCTTCGGCTCGATGTTCTCCTTCGTCATGGGCATCGGCCTTTATGGTCTCACTTATCTCTATCCGCTCTATCTCGGCCGTATCCGCGGCTACGACTCGCTGATGATCGGCGAGACCATGTTCGTCTCGGGCCTCGCCATGTTCTTCACGGCGCCGGTTGCGGGTATTCTCTCGGGTAAGCTCGATCCGCGCGTGCTGATGACGATCGGCTTCACCAGCTTTGCCAGCGGCACCTGGATCATGGGGCACCTGACGGCCGACTGGGACTTCTACGAGCTGTTCATCCCGCAGATCCTGCGCGGCGTCGGGCTGATGCTGTGCATGGTGCCGATCAACAACATCGCGCTCGGCACCATGCCGCCGGCGCGCATGCGCGGCGCCTCGGGCCTGTTCAACCTGACCCGTAACCTCGGCGGCGCGGTGGGGCTTGCGGTTATCAACACGATCCTGACCCAGCGCCAGGACTTCCACTATGCCCGCCTTGCCGAGCATATCCAGTGGGGTAACCCGGAAGCCATGGAACGCTTCAACAACATGGCCGCCAACTTCAACGCTCATGGTCTCGACGGCACGACGATCGCGATCAAGCAGCTTGCGGGCATGGCGCAGAAGCAGGCGATCATCCTGTCCTTCGGCGACATTTTCATGCTGCTGACGGTGCTGTTCCTGTCGCTGATCCTCGGCGTCATGATGATCAAGAAGCCCGAGGGCGTCGGCCCTAGCGGCGGCGGTCACTAGCTCCCCCTCTTAAGCAGGACGCGACTCTCGGTTTACGCGAGCCGAGCCTTGCGGCACACTTCTGTCCCAAGTGTGAGAGGGGGAGCGGCATGCGGCGATCGGGTTCTGACGGCATATCCAGGCGATCATTCGTTGCGGGCCTTGCCGGTCTCGGGGCAGCGCTTGCTGCCTCCCGAAGCCGCGCCGCAGTCCCGGCCATCGACGCGACATTCCTGTTTTCCAACGATATCCATGCCTGCCTCGTTTCAATCGAAGGGCTTGCTCCCAACTGCGCGGCCGAAGGCAAGACGGACGCAAATCTGCTGCGCCACGTCGCGGCGCTGAATGCCGTGCACGCCATGCGCTGGCCGGAGACGGTTGCCGGCAAGCCGAGCGGGCTTGCAAGCGCCGGGCGAGAGATCGGCAAGCCGCTCGGCCTGGTGCTCGGCGGCGATCTCACCGATGACGGCGGCGGCCAGGTGCGCCAGCCGCGCGAGGGGCGGCAGTTGCAGCAATTTTCAAGTCGCTACCAGGAAGGGGCGGGACCCGACCACGTCCACATGCCCGTCTATGTCGGCCTCGGCAACCACGACCTCGACCAGGATGGGCCCCCGCCGCATGTCGACTGGTATCGCCGCGAACTGCGCGACTATGTTGAGCTCAACCACCGCCAGTCGGTGTTCTACAAGCCTCCGGTGCCGGTCACCAACTACGATCCGCTGTCGGATTGCTATTCCTGGGACTGGGGCGGGCTGCATCTGGTGCAGTTGCAGCGCTTCGGCGGCGACGAGACCAAGGGTGCGGTCAATGCGCTGCCCTGGCTGAAACAGGATCTGGCGTCCTATGCCGCCGACGGCCGGCCGGTGATCCTCTTCCAGCACTACGGCTGGGACGCCTTTTCGACGGAGGTCTGGGATGCGAAGGCCAGGACTTTCGACGACGAAGGCGACGGCGCTCCGCATTGGTGGAGCATCCCTCAGCGCCAGGCGCTGCTCGACACCGTCAAAGGCAGCAACGTCATAGGCCTGTTCCACGGGCATCAGCACGAAACCGCAATGATCTACCGGCAGGGCGGGCTCGATCTCATCAAGCCGAAGGCCGCTTACATGGGCGGCTTTGGCGTCGTGCGCGTTACCGATGGCTTCATGGACGTGGCGCTGGCGGAGGCTGGACAGAGCCATGGCGAGGTTGTCTTTACCGATACCTTCAGCAAGCGCCTTTCCTAGGTCGAAAACTCTATCTGAATCAAATATTTAAGGTGTCGAATCCCCTGTCTCCGGACAGCCGTGCGGCGCTCCGTTTTTCACGTCTTGCGGATTTTTGATTTACGTACATCAGAAATTCCTCTAAAGGCAGAACCCGGAGGAAAACATGCGCCCGACAGTTCACGATATCGCTGCTAGAGCCGGGGTCAGCCTCGCGACCGTCGACCGGGTTCTGAACAACCGGCCGGGCGTGCGTGGTGTCACCCGCGACAAGGTCGAGCGCGCCATCGAAGCGCTCGGCTATGTGCGCGACGTCGCCGCCGCCAACCTCGCCAAGAGCCGGATCTACCCGCTGGTCTTCATCCTGCCGGAGGGCGACAACACCTTCATGCGCGGCCTTGCGGCCGAGGTGGAGGCGGCGAAGGCGCGCTCGGCAGTCGAGCGCACGGCGATCACGGTCTTTTCCGTGCCGGCCTTCGACCCGGAAGCGTTGGCTGCAGCCCTTCATAAAGCGCGGGCGCTTGACCCGGCCGGCGTCGCGGTCGTTGCGATCGATGCGCCCGAGGTCGTCAGTGCGGTAGATGCGCTGCGTGAAGACGGCGTCGCCGTCGTGACGTTGGTTTCCGACCTGCCGGGATCGTCGCGCGATCATTTCGCCGGTGTCGACAACGTTGCCGCCGGCCGGACCGCCGGCACCCTGATGGGACGTTTCCTCGGTGGCCGAAACGGCCCGGTGGCGATCGTAGCCGGCTCGATGCTGGTGCGCGACCATCGCGACCGTCTCGAAGGTTTTGGCGCGGCCATGGCAGAAAGTGCGCCTGGCCGCCGGCTGCTGCCCGTCGTCGAAGGCCATGACGATCCGGCCGAGGTCGATCGCCTCGTCTCCAACCTTCTCGCCGATCAACCGGAGCTTGCCGGCATCTACAGTCTCGGCGCCGGCAATCGTGGCCTGATCGCGGCACTGGAAAAGGCCGGTCGCGAAAAGGCTGTCTGCGCCATCGCCCATGAACTGACGCCGCACAGCCGCGCGGCACTTCTTTCCGGCACGCTCGACGCTCTCCTCAATCAGGACGGCGGCCATGAGGTGCGCAGCGCCATCCGGGTGCTGAAGGCCCGCGCCGACGGCCTTTCGGTGATCGGGGCGCAGGAGCGCATCCGCATCGAAATTTTCCTGAAGGACAACCTGCCGGTCGATCCGGCGTAGCGCTTTGAATTTACGCAGTTCTTTCGAAGAATTGCTCAATGGAGGCAAGCATGTATCTCGGACTGGATCTCGGCACTTCGGGCGTCAAGGCAATGTTGATCGATGGCGGCCAGCGCATCGTCGGTTCGGCCTCCGGCGCGCTCGACGTCTCGCGGCCGCATCCCGGCTGGTCGGAACAGGACCCGGCCGATTGGGTGCGCGCCACCGAAGAGGCAATTGCCGGGCTGAAGGCGGCACACCCGGCGGAGCTTTCGGCGGTGCGCGGTATCGGCCTTTCCGGCCAGATGCACGGTGCGACGCTGCTTGATGCCGACGACCGGGTGCTTCGGCCCTGCATCCTCTGGAACGACACCCGCAGCTTCCGAGAGGCGGCAGCGCTCGATGCGGACCCGCAGTTCCGCGCCATCACCGGCAACATCGTCTTCCCCGGCTTCACCGCACCGAAGCTTGCCTGGGTGCGGGCCAACGAGCCCGACATCTTCGCCAAGGTGCGCTGGGTGCTGCTGCCGAAGGATTATCTGCGCCTGTGGCTGACCGGCGAGCACATGTCGGAAATGTCCGACAGCGCCGGCACTGCCTGGCTCGACACTGGCAAGCGGCAGTGGTCGGAAAGCCTGCTTGCCGCCACCGACATGGACGAAAAGCAGATGCCGAGTCTGGTCGAGGGAACCGATGCGGCCGGGAAGCTGCGTTCGGAACTGGCCGCGCGCTGGGGCATTTCCGGTGACGTCGTGGTTGCCGGCGGTGCAGGCGACAATGCGGCTTCTGCCTGTGGCATGGGCACGGTCGGCGAGGGCAATGCCTTCGTCTCGCTCGGTACCTCGGGTGTTCTCTTCGCGGCGAATGCGAGCTACTTGCCCAACCCGGAAAGCGCCGTGCATGCCTTCTGCCACGCGCTGCCGAATACCTGGCACCAGATGGGCGTGATCCTGTCTGCGACCGATGCGTTGAACTGGTACTCCGGCATCGCCGGCCGCAGTGCTGCCGACCTGAGCGCCGAACTCGGCGATCATCTGAAGGCGCCTTCGGGCGTCACGTTCCTTCCCTATCTGTCGGGCGAGCGCACGCCGCACAATGACGCGGCGATCCGTGGCGCCTTTGTCGGGCTTGGCCATGAGAGCGGCCGGGTGGTGCTGACCCAGGCGGTGATGGAGGGCGTGTCCTTCGCCATTCGCGACAGCCTGGAAGCCTTGCGCGCCGCCGGCACGACGCTTTCTCGGGTGACGGCGATCGGTGGGGGTTCGCGCTCGCGCTACTGGCTCAAATCGATCGCTACGGCGCTCAACCTGCCGGTCGACCTGCCCGCCGACGGCGATTTCGGCGCTGCCTTCGGGGCGGCCCGCCTCGGCCTGATCGCCGCGACCGGTGCCCATCCCGTTGTCACCTGCTACGCCCCACAGACGGCCGAGACCATTGCGCCGGAGGCGTCGCTGGTTTCGGCCTATGAGGCGAGCTACCAGCGCTACCGCCGGCTCTATCCGGCGATCAAGGGCGCCGTGTCGTGATGCGGCGCCCCCTGTCTCGATCCGCCGCCTCGTGCTCAGCGGACCGGAACCTTGTCGAGGAAACCGGTGACCGTCTTCAGCCGACCATTTTCGATCTGGCAGACATCGGTGCCTTCGATGACAGAGGGAACGCCGTCCGGACCGAGTGCCCAGGAAAAGCGGATCGTGTCGGCGTAACCGTCGGCGGCACCCTTCAGCGTGAAGCGGAAGCCGGGGAACTGTCCGTGCACGCCGGCAATGAGCGCATCCATGCCGGCATGGCCGTCGCCCTGCATGATCGGGTCGCGATAGGCGACGTCGGCGGTGAAGGCCTTCTCGATCTGGCCGGCGCGGCTTGCGGCGTCGGTCGTGTTCCAGGCGGCGATGTAGGCTCTGGCGATGGCGTTGAAGTCGTGCATCGAAGTGTTCCTTTCGTTTGGCGTTTCGATGCTTCCGGTATCGCCGGACGAGGGAATGAAACCAATTACCTTCCACGTAATGGCCGCGCCTATCGCATGGGCGACGCCGGCCGACACCACTCTTGAAAGAGGAGCAAGACCCGTGAGCACTGGCTTTTTCGGCGATATCGCCAAGATCAAATATGAAGGACCGGATAGCGCCAACCCGCTCGCCTTCCGCCATTACAACAAGGACGAGGTCGTGCTCGGCAAGCGCATGGAAGATCACCTGCGCTTCGCGGTTGCCTACTGGCACACCTTCGTCTGGCCGGGCGGCGACCCCTTCGGCGGACAGACCTTCGAACGTCCCTGGTTCAAGGACGACATGGCTGCGGCCAAGCTGAAGGCCGACGTCGCCTTCGAATTCTTCGACCTGCTCGGCGTCCCGTTCTATTGCTTCCACGATGCCGACGTGCGCCCGGAAGGCAAAAGCTTCGTCGAGAACACGAAGAACCTCAACGAGATTGTCGACTACTTCGAAAAGAAGCAGGCCGAGACCGGTGTCAACCTGCTGTGGGGCACGGCGAACCTCTTCTCCAACCGGCGCTACATGTCGGGTGCGGCGACCAATCCGGATCCGGACGTCTTCGCGTTCGCAGCCGCGACGGTGAAAACCTGCCTTGACGCCACCAAGCGCCTCGGCGGCCAGAACTACGTACTCTGGGGCGGTCGTGAAGGCTACGAGACGCTGCTCAATACCGACATGAAGCGCGAGCTCGACCAGCTCGGCCGTTTCGTCAACCTCGTCGTCGAGTACAAGCACAAGATCGGCTTCAAGGGCGCGATCCTGATCGAGCCGAAGCCGCAGGAACCGACCAAGCACCAGTACGACTACGACGTCGCGACGGTCTACGGCTTCCTCAAGAACTACGGCCTGGAAAACGAGGTGAAGGTCAACATCGAGCAGGGCCATGCGATCCTCGCCGGCCACTCCTTCGAGCACGAGCTGGCGCTTGCCAACGCGCTCGGCATCTTCGGCTCGATCGACATGAACCGCAACGACTACCAGTCCGGCTGGGATACCGACCAGTTCCCGAACAACGTGCCGGAAATGGCGCTCGCCTATTACCAGGTTCTTGCCGGCGGCGGCTTTGCGACCGGCGGCACGAACTTCGACGCCAAGCTGCGTCGCCAGTCGATCGATCCGGAGGACCTGCTGATCGGCCATATCGGCGGCATGGATTGCTGCGCGCGTGGCCTGAAGGCAGCGGCAAAAATGATCGAGGACAAGGCGCTCTCCGCACCGCTCGAAGGCCGCTATGCCGGCTGGCAGGTGCCGGAAGCCAAGAAGATGCTCGACGGCGGCTTCTCGCTGGAAGAGATCGAGGCCTGGGTGCTGAAGTCGGACCTCAACCCGCAGCCGAAGTCCGGCAAGCAGGAGCTGCTCGAAAACGTCGTCAACCGCTACGTCTGAGCGGAGATGGATATCGAAAGGGCGCCTCGAAAGCGCCCTTTCTCTTCGTCGACGCGCACGGGAGGCGATCGTTGATGTCGCGGATTTCTGCAGCGAGGGCGTGCCGTGGCTGGTCTAATGCCGTGTGCAATGAAATCGATTACAAAACTTTTCGGAATCCGGTCGTGCGCTGTTGCCCCTCGCTGAAAATCTGCTAGCTTCGGCGCCTGCAACGTTTCAGATCCGGCAGTTCTGGGAGAAAACAAAGGCGTGCAATCGCCTTTCATGCCGGCTGTCAGGACAAGGCCAACACCAATTTCGGCCGTTCCATCGGGAGGAAAATCAGCATGAAGACCATCAAGGGGCCAGGGCTCTTTCTTGCGCAATTCGCCGGCGATGCCGCGCCGTTCAATTCCTGGGATGCGATCACCAAATGGGCGGCCGATTGCGGCTACAAGGGCGTGCAGGTGCCGAGCTGGGACGCGCGGCTGATCGATCTGAAAAAGGCGGCGACCTCGAAAGCCTATTGCGACGAGTTCGCCGGCACGGCACGCGACAATGGCGTCGAGGTAACCGAGCTTTCGACCCATCTGCAGGGTCAGCTCGTCGCCGTGCATCCGGCCTATGATGAAGCCTTCGAGGGGTTTGCAGCACCCGAGGTGCGCGGCAATCCCAAAGCACGCCAGGCCTGGGCGGTGGAACAGGTGAAGCTGGCGCTGACGGCCTCGAAGAACCTCGGCCTCAACGCCATGGCAAGCTTCTCCGGCGCGCTCGCCTGGCCTTTCGTCTATCCCTGGCCGCAGCGGCCGGCCGGTCTCGTCGAGACCGCCTTCGATGAACTGGCGAAGCGCTGGAAGCCGATCCTCGACCATGCCGAGGATTGTGGCGTCGACGTCTGCTACGAGATCCATCCGGGCGAGGATCTGCACGACGGCATCACCTACGAGATGTTCCTGGAGCGCACCGGCAACCATGCCCGCGCCTGCATGCTCTACGACCCTTCGCACTACGTGCTGCAGTGCCTCGACTATCTCGACAATATCGACATCTACAAGGACCGCATCCGCATGTTCCACGTCAAGGACGCGGAGTTCAACCCGACCGGGCGCCAGGGCGTCTACGGCGGCTACCAGGGTTGGGTCAACCGCGCCGGCCGCTTCCGCTCGCCCGGCGACGGCCAGGTGGATTTCGGTGCGGTGTTCTCGAAGATGGCCGCCAACGATTTCGCCGGCTGGGCGGTGGTCGAGTGGGAATGCGCGCTGAAACATCCAGAGGATGGGGCACGCGAGGGTGCCGATTTCGTCAAGCATCACATCATCCGCGTGACCGAGAAGGCGTTCGACGACTTTGCCGGGGCTGGCACGGACGAGGCGGCCAACCGGCGCATGCTGGGGATCTGAGGCAGGTAGGACCTGAGGGTGCGACTGCCCGGTCTCCTCGGGTTAACCCGAGGACTGGCCCTCTTCCCGCAGGCGGGGAGAGGGGACGTGGATTGCCGCTGACCACGGGTTATCGTGGCTGCTGTTGCTGCGGTTTCGCAAGCGGGTGCGGCATGAGCCCTTCTCCCCGCGTGCGGGGAGAAGGTGCCGGCGGGCGAATGAGGGGCATCCCTTGCGCCAGGAAACGAACAAACAACACGGAACGAACAGGGGAGAAGATCATGGCAATCGAAGGAACGAGCGAGAAGCGCGAGCGTCGCATCCGGCTCGGCATGGTGGGCGGCGGCTCCGGCGCATTCATCGGCGCGGTGCATCGCATCGCAGCCCGTATCGACGATCACTATGAGCTGGTGGCCGGCGCGCTGTCGTCGACGCCGGAAAAGGCGGAAAGCTCAGGCCGAGAGCTCGGGCTCGATCCGTCGCGTGTCTATTCCGACTTCAAGCAGATGGCGATCCGCGAAGCGAAGCTGAAGGATGGCATCGAGGCGGTGGCGATCGTCACGCCAAACCATGTGCACTACGCTGCGGCCAAGGAATTCCTGAAGCGCGGCATCCACGTGATCTGCGACAAGCCGCTGACTTCGACGCTTGGCGACGCGAAGAAGCTGAAGAAAGCGGCGGACGAGAGCGATGCGCTGTTCGTGCTGACGCACAATTACACCGGCTATCCGATGGTACGGCAGGCGCGCGAGATGGTCGCCAATGGCGAGATCGGTGCGGTGCGGCTGGTGCAGATGGAGTACCCGCAAGACTGGCTCACCGAAAACATCGAGCAGTCGGGCCAGAAGCAGGCGGCCTGGCGCACCGATCCGGCGCGCTCGGGTGCCGGCGGCTCGACGGGTGATATCGGCACGCACGCCTATAATCTCGGCGCCTTCGTCTCCGGCCTCGAACTCGAAGAACTCGCTGCCGATCTCGACAGCTTCGTTGACGGCCGCCAGCTCGACGACAATGCCCATGTGATGATGCGCTTCAAGGCGAAGGACGGCGAGCGCGCCAAGGGGCTGCTCTGGTGCAGCCAGGTGGCGCCCGGCCACGAGAACGGCCTTATGGTGCGCGTCTACGGCACCAAGGGCGGGCTTGAATGGACGCAGAAGGACCCGAACTATCTCTGGTACACGCCGTTCGGTGAGCCGAAGCGCCTGCTCACTCGCGCCGGCGCCGGGGCGGGTGCGGCCGCAAACCGCGTCAGCCGTATTCCGTCGGGCCATCCGGAAGGTTACCTGGAAGGCTTCGCCAACATCTACACGGAGGCGGCGCGCGCCATCTTTGCCAAGCGCAAGGGCGAGAAGATCGATCCGGCCGTCACTTACCCGACCATCGACGATGGCATGAAGGGCATGGTCTTCGTCGACGCCTGCGTACAGTCATCCAAACGAAATGGGGCGTGGGTAAAGGTATAACCGCAGGCCAATACCGGCGGAAGGGCGGGGCTTTCCCGCCCTTTTTCGCGAGTTGACATTTGCCGGCATGGATTTAGGTCGGCCCGCTACAAACCGAAAACCAAGGTCCCGCTGGCAGCGGGGCCGGAACGAGACGAGACAAAGAGATGACCGATCCCAAGATCCTGGCAGAGCGCTTCCCGGGCGATTTCGTATTCGGGGTGGCGACCGCCTCCTTCCAGATCGAAGGCGCGACCAAAGCTGACGGGCGCAAGCCGTCGATCTGGGATGCCTTTTCGAACATGCCGGGCCGTGTCTTCGGGCGTCACAACGGCGATGTCGCCTGCGATCACTACAATAGGCTCGACGAGGATCTGGACCTGATCAAAAGCCTCGGCGTCGATGCCTATCGGTTTTCCGTTGCCTGGCCGCGGATCATTCCTGAAGGCACCGGCCCGATCAACGAAAAGGGTCTCGATTTCTACGACCGCCTCGTCGACGGCCTGAAGGCGCGTAACATAAAGGCCTTCGCCACGCTTTACCATTGGGACCTGCCGCTGGCGCTGATGGGCGATGGCGGCTGGACGGCGCGCACGACGGCCTATGCCTTCCAGCGCTACGCCAAGACCGTGATCGCTCGCCTCGGCGACCGGCTCGATGCGGTCGCGACCTTCAACGAGCCCTGGTGCTCGGTGTGGCTCAGCCACCTCTATGGCATCCATGCGCCGGGCGAGCGCAACATGGACGCAGCCCTGCATGCGCTGCACTTTACCAATCTGGCGCACGGGCTCGGCGTCGACGCCATCCGCTCCGAGCGGCCGAACTTGCCTACGGGCATCGTCATCAATGCGCATTCGGTCTACCCGGGCAGCGACAGCGCGGCCGACAGGAAAGCCGCCGATCGCGCCTTCGACTTCCACAATGGCGTCTTCTTCGGCCCGATCTTCAAGGGGGAGTACCCCGAAAGCTTCATGAGTGCGCTCGGCCATCGCATGCCCGCGATCGAAGACGGCGACATGGAGACGATCTCCCGGCCGCTCGACTGGTGGGGGCTCAACTACTACACGCCGATGCGGGTCAGTGCCGATCCGGCCAAGGGCGCAGAATATCCGGCAACCATCAATGCCAAGCCGGTGAGCCAGACAAAGACGGATATCGGTTGGGAGGTTTACGCTCCGGCGCTAGGCAGCCTGGTCAAGACGCTGAACGCGACCTACCAGCTGCCCGACTGCTACATCACCGAGAACGGCGCCTGCTACAACATGGGCGTCGAGAACGGCATTGTCGACGACCAGCCGCGGCTCGACTATATCGCCGACCACTTGTCGGTGACGGCGGATCTGATCGCCGAGGGTTATCCGATGCGCGGCTATTTCGCCTGGAGCCTGATGGACAATTTCGAATGGGCCGAAGGTTACAAGATGCGTTTCGGCATCGTCCATGTCGACTACGACACCCAGGTCCGCACCATCAAGAAGAGCGGTGAGTGGTACCAGGCTCTGGCCGAACAGTTCCCGAAGGGCAACCACATCTGACGCTCAAGCGGGCGGGCTCACCCGCCCGCAACGCTTCCGTGCGGCTCGGTCAATTCACCGCCGGACCGGCAGGACTTCCAGGCTCTGCCGGTCGAGCTGGGCCAGCACTTCCTTGAAACCGTAGCGCGGCTTCCAGTCGAGCTTTTCGATCGCAGCACTCGGGTCATACACCCGGTCGATGGTCGCGGGCAGCGGCCAGTCGCGATCGGCAAAGGCCTGCGACAGTTTTGGCGCACGCTCACGCAGGAGCCCTGCGGCATCCTCCGCCAGCCGGCGGCAATCCGTTGGAAGGAACGGCGTTTCGCCCGAGATGATGTAGCGCTGAAAAGCCGGGCCGCCATTGTCGAGTGCTGCCACATGCGCGGCAGCCACGTCGCGCGCATCGATGCCGCGGTGCAGGCGGTAGCTTGCGATACGATCGGCGACCTCCGGGAAACAGCGCGACATGCGCAGCACCCGCACATGCAAAGCACGATCCGCCGCGTTTTCGAGCAGAGCTTCGGCCGCAAGCTTGGTGTGGTGGTAGATGGTGTGCGGCTTCGGCGGCGTCTCCTCGGTGATCCAGGCGCAGCCGCCTTCCGTGACCGCGTGACCATAAAGTGCCGTCGTGCTGGTAAAGACGATGCGGCCGACGCCGGCGGCCTGGGCTGCGGCAATCACCAGATGGGTGCCCATCACATTGACGCGCTCGAACTCCTGGTCGGCGACGGCGTCTACATGTGGCGCGTGCAGGGCCGCCGTATGGATGACGGCGTCCGTCCCTTCCATCGCGCGCTCCAGCAGTTCGCCATCGACGAGATCGCCGACGACGGCCGTCGTGCCGAAGGGCGCGCGATCGATGCCGATGACGTCATGGTCGGCGGCGGCGAGCGCGTTGTAGATCGCTCTGCCGATGCGGCCGGAACTTCCGGTCAAGACGATGCGCATTTCTCACCTCATAATCCTGTTCCTGCCCGTTAGCATGAAATGCGGTCGGACACAGTCCGCCCGAGCAAGGATTTCCAAGATGGCGATTTGCGGGATGACGGCGCGTTGCGAAGCAAAAGAGCATGGTTTTGCCGTTGCTTGGCAAATTCGGAAAAATCATGCCTGTGAAAGGGCGTGGCAATTCTCCATAAGACCCGTAGATTATGTCGCATGCGGGCCATGCGGCAGCAAAGTTGAACTGACTGGTTGCTTGATGTTAGAGAAGTGCTCCCTGTTCCGAATGCGTTGTCGAATGTCGGCCTGACCAGACGCGCGTTCCATCCCGGCCAGGCCCGGGATCATGAGTTTTGAACATCCGAGAGCACTTATGTACCCGCACATTCCGACTGCGCCTCATTCGGGGAATTCCGAACGATGAGCGTTTCCGCCCAAAACGCCGCGCCATCGGCTGACGCGGCCGTCGTCTTCGACGGCGTTTCCAAGCATTTCCCCGCGTCCGGCACCAGCGGCGCCTTCACTGCGCTCGACAAGGTCTCGCTGACCGTCGACCGTGGTTCGATCACCGGCATCATCGGCCGCTCCGGCGCTGGCAAGTCGACGCTGATCCGACTGGTCAACGGGCTCGAAAAGCCGACGGGCGGCAAGGTGCTGGTTGACGGCGTCGATGTCGGCGGGCTCGACGAGGCGGCGCTGCGCAGCCTTCGCCGCTCCGTCGGCATGATCTTCCAGCACTTCAACCTGCTGTCCTCGCGCACCGTGTTCGGAAACGTCGCGCTGCCGCTCGAAATATCCGGCATGGACAAGCGCGCGATCGAACAGCGCGTTCGGCCGCTGCTCGATCTCGTCGGTCTCGCCGATAAGCACGGGCGCTATCCGGCCGAACTTTCAGGCGGCCAGAAACAGCGCATCGGCATCGCCCGGGCGCTTGCGACCGAGCCGAAGCTCCTGCTCTCCGACGAGGCGACCTCGGCGCTCGATCCGGAAACGACCCAGTCGATCCTGGAGCTTTTGAAGCGCATCAATGCCGATCTCGGCCTGACGGTGCTGCTCATCACTCACGAGATGGAAGTGGTGAAGGCGGTGACCTCAGACGTCGCCGTCATCGATCATGGCCGCATCGTCGAGCGTGGCCACACCTTCGACGTCTTCACCCATCCGAAGCACGAGACGACGCGGGCGCTGCTCTCGGGGCTGCCGGGTTCGAAGCTTCCAGACGCGGTCGCCCGCGCCCTGAAGCCTGCACCCGCGGCCGGCGATCGCGCCGTCGTGCGGCTCACCTTCTTCGGGGCTGCGGCCGAGAAGCCGCTGATCTCGCAGCTGATCAAGTCTGTCGGCGCCGAGGTCAACATCATCGCCGGCACGATCGACGAGATCGGCGGCGCGCCCTATGGCTCGCTGGTCGTCGCCTATGGCGCGGATGCCGAGACGTCCGGCCGCGCCGAACGCTTCTTTGTCGAAAACGGTCTGGTCACGGAGGTGCTCGGTTATGTCGCCTGATATTCTCCTGCGCATCGGCGGGGCCACGGTCGACACGATTTACATGGTCGCCATCGCCGGCCTGATCGGCTCGCTGATCGGCGGGCCAATCGGCATCTTCCTCGCCACCAGCGGCAAAGGTGAACTCTTCCCGGCGCCGACGCTCAACCGCATCATCGGGCTGATCGTCAACGCCACGCGCTCGACGCCGTTCATCATCCTCGTCGTCGCCATCATTCCGTTTACCCGACTGCTCACCGGCACCTCCATCGGTACGAAGGCTGCGATTGTGCCCTTGACGATTGCCACCATTCCCTTTGTCGCACGCCTGGTGGAAGCGGCGATCCGCGAGATCGACAAGGGCCTGATCGAGGCGGCGCGCGCCATGGGCGCGACCCCGATGCAGATCGTCTTCAAGGTGCTGCTCGCCGAAGCGCGGCCCGCGCTGACCCTGGCGCTCACCATGACCGCCGTCAGCCTCATCGGCTATTCGGCGATGGTCGGTGCCGTCGGCGGCGGCGGGCTCGGCGACCTCGGCATCCGCTACGGCTACCAGCGCTTCATGCCCGACGTGATGCTCGTCGTCGTCATCGTGCTGATCGTGCTGGTGCAGCTCGTCCAGAGCGCCGGCGACGGGCTGGCGCGGCGTTTCGACAAGAAAAACCGCAAGACCTGATTCCTCCCAAGACTGAACGTGAACAAGGAGACGACCATGAAGAAGCTTATCATCGCGGCAGCGATTGCCGCTCTTTCCGCCGGCACGGCACTCGCCGAAACCATCAAGGTCGGCGTCACGCCGGGCGAACACGCCCAGATCATGGAGAAGGTGAAGGAAATCGCAGCTCCCAAGGGCCTCGATATCGAGATCCTCGAATTCTCCGACTATGTCGTCCCGAACCAGGCTCTGGCTGACGGCGACCTCAACGCCAACTCGTTCCAGCACCAGCCCTATCTCGACAACCAGATCGCCGATCGTGGTTTCGACATCGTCAGCGTCGGCACCACCATCACCACCCCGATGGGCGTCTATTCGCAGAAGGTGAAGAGCCTCGACGAGCTCAAGGACGGCGCCACGATCGCCATCCCGAACGACCCGACCAATGGCGGCCGCGCGCTGCTGGTTCTGGCGTCGAAGGGCCTGATCAAGGTCAAGGAAGAGGTCGGCCTCAAGGTCACGCCGGCCGACATCACCGAGAACCCGAAGAACATCACGTTTGCCGAGCTCGACGCTGCCCAGCTGCCGCGCTCGCTGCAGGACGTCGATGCCGCCGTCATCAACACCAACTACGCGATGGAGGCCGGCCTGCACCCGAAGAAGGACGCGATCGCGATCGAAGGCGAGAAGTCGCCCTACGCCAACGTGATTGCCGTGCGCAAGGCCGACAAGGATGCTCCGTGGGTGAAGACCCTGGTCGAATCCTACCACGACGAAAAGGTGAAGGCCTTCATCAACGACACCTTCAAGGGCGCGCTGATCCCGAGCTGGTAAGCGTCTCTGGTAAAGAGAAACATGGACCGCGCGCTGCAACTTGCGGCGCGCGGTTTTTCTTTGACCGCATGGCTTGCTTGGCTATCCTCCTGGCACTTCGAGGAGGACGAACCATGAGCGTCTTGAAAGGCGGATGTCTCTGCGGTGCAATCCGGTATGAGCTGAACCGTGAGCCGCTCTTTTCCGGTTTCTGCCATTGCCGCGATTGCCAGCGCACGACAGGCACCGGTCATTGCTGTTACATGATCTTCGAGCGGGCCGATGTGACGATGTCGGGAACCGGCCGCGGTTACGAGACGCGCGCTGAAAACGGCAATCCTTCGATCCGCTATTTTTGCGAAACCTGCGGCAGCCAGGTTTATGGCTCCGGCCCGCCGGACGATCCGCGTGTGTCGATCTATGCCGGCACGCTCGACGACCCGTCGGTATTTCGACCGACAGACGCCATTTTCACCCGCAGCCGCCATGAATGGGACCGCAGTGCGTTGGCACTTGAGGAATGCGAGGCGTTGCCGGGCTGACTGCGTTCGCGAGTGAAACCGCCGCTCACCCTAACCCTCTCCCCGCAAGCGGGGCGAGGGGACGTGCCACGCTGGGGCGCCGCGGAACGGAGCTCTCGGTACCCGGGGAACTGCGTGCAAGTCGCAGCCGTAAGCTGGAGTTAGCGTTGTCGGCCGGGGCGGTGCCGCAAGTCCCTTCGCCCCGCTGCGGGGAGAAGGTGCCGGCAGGCGGATGAGGGGCGCTTCCCGCTCGCACAAGCGAAGGGCGGATGCCCAAGCGTATGTCAGCTACCGAGGTGGCGCTCGCCGCGCTTCTTGGCAAGTTCGATCTGCCGCTGGCGCTGGCGGTAGCGTTCGCGGTCCTCGTCGGTGCGGACCTCGTGGCAATGGATGCAGGAGACGCCGTCCTCGTGGTGCGGTGAAGCCAGGTCCGCCTTGGTCAGCGGCTGGCGGCAGGCGTGGCAGAGCGTGTGCTCGCCTTCCTCGAGGCCATGGGTGACGGAGACGCGATCGTCGAAGACGAAGCAGGCGCCTTCCCAGAGGCTTTCTTCCTGGGGCACTTCCTCGAGATATTTCAGGATGCCGCCCTTGAGGTGGTACACCTCATCAAAGCCCTGCTCCTTCATGAAGGCGGTCGCCTTCTCGCAGCGGATGCCACCGGTGCAGTACATGGCGATCTTCGGCTTGTTGTGCAGGCCGGTGTTGTTGTGCACCCAATCGGGAAATTCGCGGAAAGTTTTGGTGTTCGGATCGACCGCACCCTTGAAGATGCCGATGGCGGTTTCGTAGTCGTTGCGCGTATCGATGACGATCGTCTCGGGATCGGAGATCAGTGCATTCCAATCCTTCGGATCGACATAGGTGCCGACGATCTTGTTGGGGTCGATATCCTCGACGCCCATGGTGACGATTTCCTTCTTCAACCGCACCTTCATGCGCAGGAACGGCATGGACGATGCACGGCTTTCCTTGTGCTCCAGTGCGCCGAATTCGGGCTGCGCGCGCAGGAACGAGAGCACCGCGGCGATGCCGGCATCCGTGCCGGCGATCGTGCCGTTGATGCCTTCATGCGCCAGAAGCAGCGTTCCCTTGACGCCGTTTTCGTCGCAGACGGCCTGCAGCGGTTCGCGAAAATCGGAGAAACGCGGGAAGCGTGCGAAATGATAGAGCGCGGCCACCAGAAACTTGCCATGCGTCTCACCATGGGGCTCAGAGCGCGGGGTCGTGAAAAT
The DNA here is from genome assembly GCF_001426275.1 of Ensifer sp. Root423. Lineage (NCBI taxonomy): Bacteria > Pseudomonadati > Pseudomonadota > Alphaproteobacteria > Hyphomicrobiales > Rhizobiaceae > Ensifer > Ensifer sp. Root423. The sequence goes on from NZ_LMEG01000047.1 coordinate 95,777, forward strand.
GTCGGTCATGGCCCGTGCAAATACAGCTTTCGCGCCGCAAGCGCAATCGCGGCGGGGCCCAGGGGCACTCTGTCGCGGCGCGGACAGTCGGTCCGCCCGCCGAAATTTCGCCGAAACATCAGCGCGCGGCGTCGAGCCAGAGCAACCGGATCGTTCGGCTTTCGTCGTCCGGTTCCTCCTGGAAGACCTCGGCGGCGAGATCAAGAGCGTGCTTGCGCAAGCTTCCCTGTCGGTCGATGACGGCCGCGATGAGGTGGGCCTGATCCTGACTGTTACCGGCAAGCCCCGGATCCTCGTTGATCAACTGGGTCATGACCGCGAGATCGTTGAGGTGCCCGAGCGTGTCGACCAGCGCTTTAGCCTCGGCGCGCTTGGCCTGCAGGGCGGAAGGCCAGACCGCGTGCATCAAGCCGAGATGCATGCGGTAGTCCTGCGCCCGCTTTCGCAGCTCGTGGAACGCCGGGGCTTCCGAAGTCTCGCTGCATGCCTGCCGGGCGCGCTTGGCCCGCCTCAGAGTGCGCCGCCATCCCTTCGTCAGCCGGTCTGCGGTCTTGCGGCGTCGATCGTCGAATGTCACTTGGCTGAGGGCCTGCAGTGCCTGCTCGCAGCGCACGATGGTGGCTGCCACGCGGTCCTCGATATCGGTCGCGCTTGCCGTGATGCGGTCCCGGCGTGTCGTCAGCCGCTCGCAGACATGGGCGAGCGCCCGTTCTTCCTCCTCGTTGCAAGCGGCTGCCTTGAGGTAATGGGCGTTCTCGACCAGTGCGGCCGCGTCCCGAACGGTTGAGAGGTTGCGGGCCATGTCGCGGATGCGCGCATTTTCGTGCTTCTGAAAAAGCGGCACGTCCGCTGCGACGAGACGGTACAGCGAGCGCAGGCGCTTGAAGTTCTTGCGGGCGTCGTGGATCGCCTCGTGCACCCCGTCAGGCCGATCCTCGAGCTTCATCACCGCCTGTGTGAGCTGTTCGGCGGCGATCGTGCGGAAGTCTTCGGAAAAAGGCCGTCCAGGTTCGAAGGCGTAAGTCATGGTTGCGGTTCCGTCAGTCCTTCTGTGGCGAGGGACTGGTTGGAGTAGCGGCGATCGCCCGTGATTTCCTGCCCGACCCAATCGGGCAGCGCCGGCATGTCGGTCTCGCGCTTCATCTCGACTTCCGCAACGACGAGGCCTTTGAGCGCGCCTCCATAGACGTCGACTTCCCAGGTGAACCCCTTGTGCGGCACCCGGTAGCGCCTCTTCTCGATGACGATCCCGACCGCCTGGGTCAGCATCTCGCGGGCATCGTCCATCGGCAGGTCGTACTCGTATTCGTTTCTGACCAGTGCCGACTTGCCGATCTTGATGGTCAGCCGCGCCCATTTGTCGCCGTGGATGCGCACGCGCAGCGAGCGGTCGTCCATGGTCACGACATAGGCCTGCCTGAGGTCAATGCCCTTGTCCGCACGCTCTCGCCATCCATCGGAAGCGACGAGAAACTTGCGCTCTATTTCCTTCGCCATGGAAAATCCGCCATTTCGGGGGCCCGCAGTTTCAACCTATCGCTTTCACGCAAAGGCTCAAGTCATCTCTTTGTCGCAAGTTGCATATTACCGTTGCCTTACATGCGAAAGCCGCGCTCCCGCCGCCTTGGGTCTCGACAACCGGTGGCCGGGGGAGTATGCGGAGGGCATATTCAATCGTTTTAAAAAGGACGATCGGCATGAGCGCGAAATCCGACAGGCTTCTTTCAACCCTCAAACTGGCGCCGGTTGTTCCGGTGCTGGTGATCGACGACGTGGCGACCGCCGTTCCCCTGGCGCGCGCGCTCGTTGCCGGCGGGTTGAAGGCGATCGAGATCACGTTGCGCACGCCGGCCGCACTCGAAGCGATCCGCGCCGTTGCCAACGAAGTCGAAGGCGCTGTTGCCGGCGCCGGTACGATCCTCAACGCCGCCCAGTTCGAAGCCGCGGTCGAAGCCGGCTCGAAGTTCATCGTCAGCCCCGGCACGACGCAGGAACTGATCGATGTGGCCAACGACCACGAGGTGCCGCTTTTGCCGGGTGCGGCGACGGCGAGCGAAGTCATGGGTCTGCGTGAAGAAGGCTACGACGTCATGAAGTTCTTCCCGGCCGAGCAGGCCGGCGGCGCCGCCTACCTCAAGTCGCTGTCCTCGCCGCTTGCCGGCACGCTCTTCTGCCCGACGGGCGGCATTTCCCTTGCCAATGCGCGCGACTATCTGACGCTGCCCAACGTCGTTTGTGTCGGCGGCTCCTGGGTTGCGCCGAAGGAACTGGTTGCCAAGGGCGACTGGGCCGGCATCACCAAGCTTGCGGCAGAAGCCTTCGTGCTCAAGGGCTGAGCGGCAAGCAACGCCTTCCGTTTTTTTGAAAGGCCGGGTGGAGAGCCCGGCCTTTTTCTTTGGCTGTACGGCGTCGCTCGCCTCTGGCGCGAATTTGTATTTTCCCTGCAACGTTCCTATGTCTCAATCCATTCAGCGACGGGCGCGCGGGCGGCGCACCCTTGAGCTCGCCTTCAACCGCCCGGAACCGACAAGGAGCGAAACCCGATGTTCGACGCGAAGAAATTGCTGGATCAGTTTCTGGGATCGCAGGTGCCCGGTGCCGGCGGCACGGTGCGCGATCGCGCGACCCAGGCGACGCAGCTTGCCAAGGACAATCCACTGGCGAGCGGCGCCATTGCCGCTGTTCTGCTCGGCACCAAGTCGGGTCGTCAGCTGGCCGGCAACGCCGCCGTGCTTGGCGGTCTCGCGGCGATCGCCGGTCTCGGCTACCAAGCCTACAAGAATTATCAGGCCGGCAATACGCCGGGCGGTGCAACGGTTGCCAAGGGCGAGCCGGAACTTCTGCCGCCGCCGGCCGATTCCGGCTTCGCCTCTGCTCCGGAAGCCGTCAGCCATGATTTTGCGCTGACTCTCGTGCGCGCAATGATCGCCGCTTCGCGTGCCGACGGCCATATCGACGAGGCCGAGCGCCAGCACATTATGGACAAGTTGTCGGTCTCGGGCCTTTCGGCCGATGCCGCGGCCTTCCTCGAAGGCGAGCTTGCCAACCCGGTCGATATCGACGCGATCGTCGGCGCGGCAAAGACCGAAGAGGAGCGCGTGGAGATCTACACCGCGTCGCGCCTGACGATCGAGCCGGAAACCCGTGCGGAGCGCGGCTATCTCGACCTGCTCGCCGGACGCCTCGGACTTCCCGACGCGCTCGTCGATCACATCGAGGCGACGGTCTCGGCCGCCAAGGTGCCGGCCACCGCGTAGGATACCGTTCGGGGGGCATGGTTTCATCACCGGTTCGAACAGGGTTCATCACCAGTTTGAATTTGTGTCGGCCGCCACTCTGGCCTATGCCGAAGGGCAGGGATGAAGGAGGAGCGGCCGATGCAGGATCTGAAGAACTGGAAAGGGTGCCCGGCGCCGAAGGGCGTCGCGCTCGAAGGGCGTTTCGTCAAGCTCGAGGCCTATGAGCGCGACCGGCATCTGCAGGACCTCTGGGAAGGCCTCGGCGGTATGGCGATCAACCCGCTGCTCAAATACTTCACGCAGCCGGATTTTAGGGATATCGACGCTTTCGATGCCTGGCTGACGGCGGCGCAGGAGAAATCCGGCTGGGTTACAGAGGTCTTCCGCGACAAGGCGACCGGCATCGTCGTCGGCATGGCCAATTACATGCGTGCCGATCCCGCCAACGGCGTCGTCGAAGTCGGCTCCGTGGCACACGGCGCCGCCATGGCCCGCTCGCCGCTCTCGACCGAAGTGCATTACCTGATGGCGAAGCACGCCTTCGAGGATCTCGGCTATCGCCGCTACGAGTGGAAATGCCATAGCGAGAACATGGCGAGCCGCAAGACCGCCGCCCGGCTCGGGTTTACCTTCGAGGGCATCTTCCGCCAGCACATGATATCCAAGGGCGGCAACCGTGATACGGCCTGGTTTTCGATGATCGACAGCGAATGGCCGCTGCTCAATGCCGCATTCGAAACCTGGCTTGCAGCTGATAATTTCGATGAAGACGGTCGCCAGAAGCGGCGGCTTGAAGATATACGCTCGGATCTGGAGCTGCAGGCGTCGAAATAGGCGCTGGCTGCTTAAGCCGCAGCAGACAACAACAGGGAAGTCATGCAGAACAAGGAAAAGTCACCGGCGATCGCCGCTGCGATCATTCTCGTCGTCGCCGGTCTCGGCTTCTTCGTCCTGCCGTCGATCATGCTCAAGCTCGGCGATATCTCGCCCTGGCTTGCTGCCGCCTTCGGCGTGATCTTCGTGCTCGGCTTCTTCCTGCTCTTCTGGCTGCGCGCCCGCTACCAGCGCAAGCGCGGGCTCTGACGGCCCGATCAGGCCGCGTGCGTCAGCTCTGCAGAGCCGCGCCGAGCAGCGCCAATCCCAGCAACAGAACCAGGGCAGCGCCGGCGATCTCGATGCCGTTCGAGATCCGGGCAGCCGCCGCGCCGTTTGCCGCATAGCGCAGCGCAACGCCCTTTGCGGTGACGGCCATGGTCGCAAGGATTGAGACGGTGATCGCCGTACCGATCGACATGGCGAAGACCGAAAGCACGCCGCCGAGGTAAAGCCCGTTCAGGAGTGCGAAGGACAGCACGATGAGTGCGCCGGAGCACGGGCGCAGGCCGACGGCGATGACTGCCGACCAAGCTTCGCGGAGCGCAAAACGATCCCCTTTCAGCATCGACGGGTCGGGCGCATGCGCATGGCCACAGCTCGAGCAGACCTCGCCCGGGCCATGGCTGTGCCCGTGGTGATCATGATGGTGGCTATGATGATGATCATGATGATCATGATGGTGATCGTCCGCGAGCTGGACGTGCCCGCCGCCGGCAACGGAAGCCAAGGCAACCGGACGCAGCATCTGCCGTAGCTTGCGCAGGAGAAGCCAGCCGCCGAAGGCGGCGATCAGCGCGTAACTTGCGATCTCCAGCCAGCGCGTGGCGCTGGTCATGCTGATCGAGGTACCGCGCAGGATGAGGTAAACGGCGCCGATCAGGAGGATCGCGACCACGCCCTGCAGCAGCGAGGACAGGAAGGAGAGCAGCACGCCGCGCTTCAGTTCCGTCTCGTTGGCGATCATGTAGGACGAGATCACCGCCTTGCCGTGGCCGGGGCCGGCGGCATGCAACACGCCATAGGTGAAGGACAGGCCGACCAGCGACCAGAGCTGCCAGGGGTTCTCACGCATCCCCTTCAGCGCATTGGTCATCAGCCGGTAGAAGCCCTGCTGCTCCATGTTGATCCAGGCGAAGAAGCCGCCGAGAAAACCGGTCGTCTTGAACGCGGGCTCGGCCGTGCCGATGCCGAGGGGCGACTGCGCCGCGGCGATCGTTGCAGAAAGCGCCGTGACGACGAGCGCGGCCGTGACCAGACGTGCGATCCCGCGGGTGTTCAGCATGTGATCTCGATCCTGGTTGCAAACAGCTTCGACATGTCGGTGCCCGTCGGGTCGCTCCAGAAGGCGTCGGTCAAGGTGTCCTTGTTCTCGGCGAGAACTTCGTCGGGATCAGGGCGGACGACCTTGTGCTCACAGGCATTGATCTTGTCGCCGACGACGGTCAGGTCATCGTCGGTGGCGAAGTCCATGGCCGTATACATCGTTGGATCGTAGACGCCGAAGGAGAGCTTGCCCTTGAGCGGCATCGGCTCGGCCGGCTTGACCGCGAACATCATCAGCAATTGCCCGTCCTTGTAGTCGACGGTGATGTGATCCGGCTTGTTGACCTTGATGGTTTTGCCGTTGTCGAGGATCGTCGTGTAATAATTGTACTCGGACAGGGACTCCATCACCGTCTGCCCGACTTCGGCCAATTCATCCGGATCGAGCGTCGCGTTCGAGTTCTTGTCGAAATCGAGCACCACGCTGGAGGAGAACAGTTCGTCGAAGCGCCAGACGTTCCTGAGTTCGCTGATCTCGTCCTTGTCGTCGGAGACGACCTCGAGGCGCGCTTCCGCAAAGATGTGCGGGTGGGCAAAGGCCAGCGACGGGGCAGCCAGGGTGGCAAGGCCGGCCATGACGAGGCGTTTGGTTCTCATGTGGCGGCAATCCTTTCGGCTGGAGCGATCGCTCCGCGATTCGTTTCCGGGAATGTACCGGAAATGGGACGGAATTGGGACTTTGAGGTGCCGGCGCCCGATCACCGTGGCTTGCGAAACCAGGCGTGCAGGAAGTCGACGAGGGTTCTGACCTTGGCCGGGAGGTAGCGGCGATGCGGATAGATCGCATAGATGCCGCGGTCGCGGGGGAGGAAATCGTCGAACAGCGTGACGAGTTCGCCGGTAGCGATTTTCGGGCGGGCGATGAAATCCGGGATGATCGATACGCCGAGGCCGGAGACGGTGGCTCTGAGGGCTGCAAGCGGGCTGTTGACCTCGATCGGGCCGCGGACGGGCACGGTGAAGGCCGAACCATCGGGCTCGACGAAGCGCCAGTTGGAATAGGAGCGGCCATTGGTATCGAGAATGCAGGGCAGCTTGGAAAGGTCCGTCGGGTGAGCGATGGGGCCAGATTTTTCCAGGAATTCCGGGGCAGCGCAGATCAGCACCTGGAAATCGTCGAGCTTGCGGGCGATCAGCGTCGAATCTTCGAGCCGGGTGATGCGGATGGCGACGTCGAAGCCTTCCTCGACCAGATCGACGAAACGGTCGTCGGAGATGATTTCGAGCGAGAGTTCGGGATGCTGCTTGCCGAAATCGACCAGCGACTGGCCGATGTCGGCATCGACGAAGGTGCGCGGCGCGGTGATGCGTAGCCGTCCCTTCAGGTCGGAATTGTTGGCGCGCACGAGATCGGCGAGATTGTCGATCTCCTTCAGGATTTCCGACGCGGTGCGATAGTAGGTGTGGCCAGCCTCGGTCAGCGAGAACTGCCGTGTCGTGCGGTTGAGGAGCAGCGCACCGAGTTCATCCTCGAGCTCGCGCACATATTTCGAAAGCAGCGCCTTCGACTTGCCGACACGCCTTGCGGCGGCCGAGAACCCCTCGGCGTCCACGACATCGATAAAGGCGCGGATGCGGGTGAGTGTGTCCATGGCGATCTTTCTTTCGTGCTCTCAATCGTGCTTCGCCGATTCGCCGGCGAAGGCCTCTTTCCGCGTCGATAATGCAGACGGCAGATTGTCCGTCGCTTGCGTCATTGCGCCGGGTTCTGCCTTCAGTGCCTGTTCTTATAAATAATAGTCTTCTTTCAATGCTTTAGCGTTGTGGACGATCTGGCGCCAAGCGTTCAAAATTTGTGAACATCGACAGTTTTGCCCGGCTGGAAAAAAATTCAACCGCGGTTGTGAAAAAACTCTTGATTACGACGGGCTTTTTTCTTACCTACGCCCTTGCCCAAAGTCGCACGTGCCTGTGGGTGTCCGCCGACCCTCGATTAGGTGAGGGTATCGGTAAGGTACCTGGAACTAACCCCTCCAGTCGCTATTCCGGCCAACCGGGAAATGCGAGGACATCTTGAAGCAACGACGGTGCGGGCCTTTCTGGTGTCTGCCGGCTTTCCAACAGCCGGGGTTACTGAAGAGGCACACCTTCATTGCCGGAAGTGCGGTTGGGTTATTCCCTCCAATCCATGGCAGACAAAGCCGAATTGAAGCCTAGGCGGGCTTTGATTCACCGTTCGCGCATCGAGCGCATGCATGGTTCCGGGGTCTCCACCGGCTGGTTCCAGAGCATGTGCGCGTATGCCCTTTGTCCTCCGCGAAAGCGGGGCATCTTGGATCAGGGGAATATGGCCATGACCACGGCTCGCATCATCGACTTCATCAACACCCGACGACCGGAAGGCCCGTGCCTTGTTGTCGACCTCGACGTCGTGCGCAACAATTTCAAGGCTTTCCGCCATGCGATGCCGGACAGCTCGATCTATTATGCGGTCAAGGCAAACCCGGCGCCGGAAATCCTGCGCCTGCTCGCCGGCATGGGCTCCTCCTTCGATTGCGCGTCCGTCGCCGAAATCGAAATGGCACTCGACGCCGGTGCGACCGCGAGCCGCGTCTCCTATGGCAACACCATCAAGAAGGAGCGCGACATTGCCCGCGCCCACGCGCTTGGGGTCAACCTGTTCGCGGTCGACAGCCACGAGGAAGTGGAGAAGGTTGCCCGCGCAGCCCCCGGCGCTCGCGTGTTCTGCCGCGTCCTGACCGATGGTGAAGGCGCCGAATGGCCGCTGTCGCGCAAGTTCGGCTGCGTCCCGCAGATGGCCGTCGACGTGCTCGTCTACGCCCACCAGCATGGCCTCGTTTCCTACGGCGTCTCGTTCCATGTCGGTTCGCAGATGACGAAGCTGGATGCCTGGGATCAGGCCCTTGCCGATGCCAAGCGCGTCTTCGTGCAACTGGCCAAGCAGGGCATCGAGCTCAAGATGGTCAACATGGGCGGTGGCTTCCCGACGAAGTACCTGAAGGACGTGCCGACGGCGGAAGCCTATGGCCAGGCGATCTTCGGCGCGCTGAAGAAGCACTTCGGCAACCACATCCCGGAAACGATCATCGAGCCCGGTCGCGGCATGGTCGGCAACGCCGGCGTGATCAAGGCGGAAGTCGTTCTCGTCTCGAAGAAGTCGGACAACGACGCCCATCGCTGGGTGTTCCTCGACATCGGCAAGTTCGGCGGACTCGCCGAAACCATGGACGAAGCGATCCGCTACCCGATCCGTACGGCGCGCGATGGCGACGAAATGGAGCCTTGCGTGCTCGCCGGCCCGACCTGCGATTCGGCCGACGTGCTCTATGAGAAGAACATGTATCCGCTGCCGATCACCCTTTCGATCGGCGACGAGGTTCTGATCGAAGGTACCGGCGCCTATACGACGACCTACTCGGCCGTCGCCTTCAACGGCTTCGAGCCGCTGAAGGCCTATGTGATCTGATCCGGCCTGCTCCCGTCCTCGGGCGGGAGCGCCACTTCACAATTTTCGTTCGGTCCGCCTGAAGCGGTTTTGATGACGGGAGGCCCCGATGGCCGCTGTTGTTGACGCCCTGCGCGCGTTTTTCGCGCCCACTACATTTGTAATCGATGCGGAGAATCCGGGCGACGTCGTCGCGCGCGAGAACCTGCTCGACCGTGCCATGGGGCCGGAGCGCCGCCGCAAGTCGTCGGAGAAGCTGCGCAGCGGCCGGCTGCCGGCCGAAGGCCTTGCCTTCGTCGCCCGCGATGTCGACGGTCACGTGATCGGCACGGTCCGGCTCTGGAACGTCGAGGCCGGCGTCAGCCGTGAGGGCCATGCCGTGCCGGCGCTGCTGCTCGGTCCGCTCGCAGTCGACCCCGCCCATGAGGGCAAGGGCATCGGCGGCATGCTGATGCGGGCCGCGATCGAAGAGGCCAAGAACCGCGGCCATGGCGCGATCCTGCTCGTCGGTGATGCTGCCTATTACGAGCGCTTCGGCTTCTTTGCCAGCCGCACCCAGCATCTGGTGATGCCAGGGCCGTTCGAACGCGACCGGTTCCTGGCGCTCGAGCTTCGGGACAACTGGCTCGAGGGCACCGCCGGCCTGATCGTCGCCAGCGGCCGCAAGCTCGCCATGCCGCCGGTTCGCCGCGCCGCCTGAGATCTCTTTCCGCCGCCAACCCTGCGGTGGCGGATTTTTCGCTGCTCCCTCGCTGGTCCGATCTGATCGGCGAGGGGGCAGACGCATGACATGCCGGGCGCTCCCTGCTGATCGGTTTGTGATCTTCCTTGACAAGGCAGCGCCGCTGACCTGTCCTTGCGCCAAGGCCTCGTTGCAGGCGGATGGAAGTCTCGCGCATGGATCCGTTCATTTTCGGGGCAGCGACCCTGCTGCCCTTTCTACTGACATCCTTCATCATCGAACTGACGCCGGGACCGAACATGGCCTACCTCGCCATGGTCGCGGCCTCGGAGGGGCGCAGGCCCGGCATGGCGACCGTCGCCGGCGTGGCGCTCGGCCTGGCGATCGTCGGCCTTGCCGCATCCTTCGGGGTCGCCGAGTTCGTCGGCCAGTCGGACATGCTCTATGGGGCGCTTCGCTGGGCAGGCGTCGGCTTCCTGCTCTATCTCGCCTTCGAGGCCTGGAACGGTGACGGTGAGGAGGCGGGGCCGAGCGGCAAGCCCGCATCCTTCTATTTCCGGCGTGGCCTGATCACAAATCTGCTCAATCCGAAGGCGGCGCTGTTCTTCGTCACCGTGCTTCCGACCTTCGTCGACGATACACGCCCGCTCTTGCCCCAGAACCTGACGCTTGCCGCGCTCTATGTGGGGGTCGCGACCGCGGTTCATGCCGCGATCGTGCTTCTGGCCGGGGCGTTGGAGCCGGTCCTCAACTCGCCGGCACGCGAACGGTTGGTGCGGCGTGTGCTCGCGCTGATGCTTGCGGCCGTGGCGATCTGGTTCGGCTGGTCGACGCGCCGTTAAGGCGGGTCAGGACGGGCTCTCGACCTCGCGGGCGTCGTAGCAGACGAAGGCCAGCTTGTTGCCGTCGGGATCACGCACATAGGCCGCGTAGAAGCCATCGCCATATTGCGGACGGAAGCCTGGTTTTCCCTCTTCGCTGCCGCCGCGCGCCATGGCGGTCTCGAACAGCCGGTCGATGACCTCGGCGCTTTCCACCAGGAAGGCGGTCATCGCACCGTTGCCGACCGAGGCGGCTTTCCCGTCGAAGGGGTGGCAGGCAAAGAAACGGGGCGCCTTGTCATCATCCTTTCGACCCCAGGAGGAAACCTGCTCGTCGCAGTAGCAGCGCTCCTGGCCGATCAGCGCCATCACCGGATCGTAGAAGCGCTCTGCGCGCCTCAGGTCCGCCGTTCCGACCATGGTGTAGCCGATCATGCCTGTCTCCTCGCCTTGCCTGATGGGGGTGGTCCGTTTCGGTGGCAAGTCGTCTCACACCTGCTTTAGGCACGCAACAGCGGCGATCGGGATTGGAAGGAATGACCGATCGTGTCCGCGTCACCGCCCGCTTTTTCACGCGGGCTATTCGCCGTCGAGATAGGCGCGCCCGCGGCCGGACAGGCGATAGCCGACATCGAGGCTTTCGGTGAGGCCGAGCTCCTTCAATTTGCGGATGCGCGCCTTGAGCTTCAGTTTCTCCATGCCGATGGCGGCGCTCAGCTCCGCTGCGGTCGTCCCGTCACGGACGGCGATCAGCTGCAGTACCGGACGCGTCCAGCCCATGCCGGCGCTGTCGTCGAAGCGCGCGAGCTTGCGGTCGATTTCTGCCCGTCCTTCACCGTCGAGGTCAGCCGCTTCCCGCAGGGCGATGCGTGGATCGTCGCCGGCCCGGTGGAAGGCGATGCGATAGCAGCGCCCTTCGGTGCGCGCGGTAAGCTCCTTCGCGAGGGCGGCGCGATCGGCAAAGCCGGCTTTGCGGGCATCGCTGTCGGTAATCGCGCCTTCGTCGATCTCGTCGACGGCATCGATAGCGAGAACACCGACTGCGGTGCGTAAGCTACCGCCGTCCTTGACAGTCGGCTTGGTCCAACGCCGGAAGGCCAAGGTTACGTCGCCGCTGGCGATGCCAGCGAGCACGTTTTGGCGAAACAGCATTTCAGGCGGTGGCGCGGCGATAGAGGGCGAGCGAGCCGGCGAGCGCCAGCAAGGCGCCGCCGCAGAGGCGGTCGAGCCAGACGGCGCCGGAACGCTTGAGGAAAGCTGCAGCCTTCGCGCCGAGCAGCGCATAGCCGAACATCACGGTAAAATCGACGACTGCGAAGACGAGCGCAAGCATGGCGTATTGCGACGCCTGTGGTGCCGTCGGATCGATGAACTGCGGCAGGAAGGCGGTGAAGAACAGATAACCCTTGGGATTGGTGACAGCGACCAGGAAGCTTTTGAGGAAAATCGCGGCAGAGGAAACGGGAGCCGCGCTGCCGGCTTCGTTTGCCACCTGGATCGTCCCTTTCGACCGCAGCAGCATGATGCCGAGAAAGGCCAGATAGCCCGCGCCCAGCCATTTGACGACGGTAAACCAGAATTCGGAGGCCGCCAGCAGCGCGCCGAGGCCAAGCGCGACCGCGCCGATCAGCACGAAATCGGAGAGGACGGCGCCGACCATGCCGGCGATTGCGCGCCGCACCCCGTAGCGCGATCCGTTGGTGAGTGCGAGGAGGACCGTCGGGCCCGGTGTCGCGATGCCGATGAAGGCAACCAGCGCGAATGCGAGTATCGTCATTTCGGTCATGAGTTCCTCCCTCGTCGTCTCCTTCAGTCGTCCCACAGCTTTTGCGCGTGCGCAATCGTCTTTCGCGGGGTCGCAGCCGCATTTCCGGGCCTGGTTTGACAGTCGAGGCGGCATCCCCTATGGAAGCGGCAGGGTGAAGGTCCCTGCCGTCCGCGAGCGTCATGCTTTGGTGAAGTCCTTCTTTTGAGACACGGTCAGCCGAAACGGCATGCGAACCGGTGGCAATGCGGGCTCCCATCTTCAAGGAATGCATGCCGCTGCAGGAGACCTTCTCATGACGCGCGGATCAATCCCGCTTCCCTCGCTCGACGCCCTGAAAGACCAGGCCAAGCGTCTGCGCATCCGCCTCGCATCCGAAGGCGAAACCATCGGCCATTCCCGCTCGCTCGAGCTGATCGCCGCACAATATGGCTATCGCGACTGGAACACGCTGCATGCCGCCGTCGGCAACCGGCCGCCCTTCAATCCCTGGATGCTCGGGTCCCGCGTGAAGGGGCGCTATCTCGGCCAGACCTTCGAAGGCGAGATCCTGGGCGTCCAGGCGATCGCGGCGCAGCCGGGACGCTATCGTCTGACGATGAAATTCGACCAGCCCGTCGACGTCGTCACCTTCGAGAGCTTCTCGGCCTTCCGCCAGCGGGTCACCGCGACGGTGGACGAGAGTGGCCGTACGGTCGAAAAAACCTCCAACGGGATCCCGCAACTCGAACTTGAATGGTGAGGCGCGGCCACCGCCTGCCGAGGCCCTGCGGACATGTTCGTTTCCGTTCCGGCGCCGAAGTTCAACCCAACGTCCCCGAGGCCAGCGCCTTCCGGGGACGTTTTCGTTTACGGGATGATGACGGGCGCGCCGTGCTGAGCGCGCGGTCCTGCCGGCCCCTTCGGACATCACGCTTCCCAAGTCAGTTGCGAATGGGATGCATTTGCACTATTGATGTTGTTGCAAATGATTTGCAGAAGCAGGTGGATCGTTGCTTGCCCCAGTCAGGCGCGGTGCGGTGCGTGTTACCCAATGAGGGAGAGGGGCGAATATGGACAAGCCGACAAGACCGGACCTGCTGCGAAGGCGCAGTCTGCTGATGGGCGGGCTGGCGGCAGCGGGTGGAACGGCGATCTGCACCAGCGCCGCCTTGGGTCAACAACAGGCGAGCCATGTCGGTCATGCCGCGCCATCGGGAGCGGCGGGACAGGAGCCGATGCCGGCCATGGGGCATGGCGCGATGATGACGGTCGGCGAGGTCGATAGCGCCGTCAACGGCTTCGACCCGACGGAGATGCTCACAGATTGGGACACGGGCACGGTTTCGACGCTGCCGGACGGACGGACGCTGCGCACCTTCGAGATGACGGCGGAGGACCGTGAGATCGAAATCGCGCCCGGCATCAAATTTCCCGCCTGGACCTATAACGGTCGGGTCCCCGGGCCGGCGCTCCGGGCGAAGGAAGGCGAGCGGCTGCGGATCGTCTTTCGCAACTATGCTTCGCATCCGCACTCGATCCATTTCCACGGTATTCACGCGGCGCGCATGGACGGCGTTCCTGGGGCCGGCATGGTCGATCCGGGTGACGAATTTATCTATGAGTTCGATGCCAAGCCCTTCGGCTGCCATCTCTACCACTGCCATGCGATGCCGTTGCGCCGGCACATCCACAAGGGCATGTACGGCGCCTTCGTGATCGATCCCGACCCGGAGCGCCGGCCGGAGCATGTGGAGGTCGCCCGCTCCAGGCTGCTCGGCACACCAGAGAATGCCGGCTGGCAGGAACTGGTGATGGTGATGAATGCCTTCGACACCAATTTCGATGCCGAGAACGAATTCTATGCGGTCAACACCATCGCGCACGCCTTCATGAAACGGCCGATCCGGATCGTGAAGGGCAGGCCGGTGCGCATCTATCTCATCAACGTCATCGAGTTCGACCCGATCAACTCCTTCCACCTGCACGCCAATTTCTTCGACTATTACGATCAGGGCACGACGTTGACGCCGACTTTGAAAACCGTCGATCTCATCACCCAGTGCCAGGCGCAGCGCGGCATCCTCGAATTCACCTTCACTGAGCACGAACCCGGCCTCTACATGTTCCACCCGCACCAGACCGAGTTCACTGAGCTCGGTTGGGTCGGCATGTTCGACGTGGTGGAGGCGCTCGCATGAACGAGATGCCAAGAGCTGCCATTCGCGCGGCAAAGACCAACCTGGTGTGGCTGGCGTTGCCTCTTATCGTCTTTGGCATCGCCGTTGCCTGGCTCGTATCGACCGATCCGTTGTCGGGCTTCCGCAACGGCGCGCCGCCGGTCGAAAACCTCACCTTCGAAAGAACCGTTCTCGACGATAGTGGTCTCAGTCTGCTTGTTCGCGCCGGCGGATCGGAACCGATGACGGTGGCGCAGGTCCAGGTGGACGACGCCTATTGGCAATTCGCTCAGGACCCGCCGGGGCCGATCGCACGCGGTGGGGCCGCATGGCTGAAACTGCCATTTCCATGGATGCTTGGCGAGGCGCATGCCGTGAAGGTGGTGACCAACACCGGCGCCACGTTTGCGCACGACATCGCCGTCGCCGTGCCGACACCGCAGGCGACGCCGGGCCAGTTGCGGCTGCAGGCCGTGGTCGGGATTATCGTCGGCATCGTGCCCGTGGCCGTCGGGCTGATGTTCTATCCGGTGCTGCGTGGTGTTGGGCGCGAGGGCATGGCCTTTCTGCTGTCGCTGACGATCGGCCTGCTCGGCTTCCTGCTGGTCGATGCGAGTGGCGAGGCGCTCGAGCTTGCCGGCGAAGCCGCGGCGATCTTCCAGGGGCCAGTCATGGTGGTGCTGGCGGCTTTAAGCAGTTTCCTCCTGCTGATGGCAATCGGCCGGCGAAGCGGTGCGCCGACCGGGCTGGCGCTCTCCACCTACATCGCGCTCGGCATCGGCCTGCACAATCTTGGCGAGGGGCTGGCGATCGGGGCCGCCTTTGCGGCCGGCTCGGCCGGGCTCGGCACCTTCCTCGTGCTCGGCTTTGCGCTCCACAATGTCACAGAAGGCATCGGCATCGCCGCGCCGATCCTGAAGAAGAGGCCGCCGTTCTCGGTCTTCGTCGGTTTGACGCTGCTGGCGGGCAGCCCGGCCGTCATCGGCATGTGGCTCGGGAGCCTTGCCGCCTCGGCGCAATGGTCCGCCTTGGCGCTGGCGATCGGGGCAGGCGCGATCCTGCAGGTGATCGTCGAAGTGGGCGCCTATCTGATGCGTCAGAGCGAGCGCAGGAGCGACGTGTTCCTGACGCCGCCGGTTTTGGCCGGCCTCGCAGCCGGTGCGGCATTCATGTATGCCACCGCGGCGCTGGTGAAGATCTGACAGGCAACAGGATGGGTCAGACGATCGTCTGGTCCATCTCCGCTGCCGGAATTTCATCGACGCGATGGATGCGCACGACGGTTGCCGGCACGCCCGCGACGGTGGTGCGCGGCGGAACGGTCTTGAGGACGACACTGCCGGCGGCGACCTTGCTATGGGCGCCGACCTCGATATTGCCGAGGATCTTGGCGCCGGCGCCGAGCATCACGCCGCGGCCGATCTTCGGGTGGCGGTCTCCGGTTTCCTTGCCGGTACCGCCGAGCGTGACGTTCTGCAGGATCGAGACCTGATCTTCGATGACCGAGGTTTCTCCGATGACGATGCCGGAGCCATGGTCGAGCATGACAGCCTTGCCGATGCAGGCGGCCGGATGAATGTCAGGTCCGAAGACGAGCGAGGCGAGGTTCGAAAGCCAGTTCGCGACCTCACGGCGGCCGTCGACCCAGAGCTGGTGAGCAGCGCGGTAGGTCTGCAGTGCCTGAAAGCCCTTGAGGTTCACCAGCACATGCTTGAGGCCCGGGCAGGCCGGGTCACGCTCCTTCACCGCCTGAAGATCGGCTTCGGTCGCCAGCAGGATCTGAGGGTTTGTCTTGAAGACGTCGGCGAGCAGCTGCGCAAGCGAGCTTTCGTCGACGCGCGCGACGGCCAAGCCGGCTGCGAGCACGCCGGCCAGCAATTCGGCATCCGATCCGGCATCGATGATCGGCATCAGGGCGGGCGCCATGACCGGTTCACGTGCGGCAAGCGCGCGCGCTTCCGCCCGGATCAGGCTCCAGACCGCGCCATCGGCGAGCGGTGCCGCAAGCGAGCCTTCGTACCGTAGCGTCTCAATCAATGCGGTCATGCGCCACCGTTTATCCCGCGATATCGACGACGCCGCAGTCGCCCTCGGCCGAGCCGAAGGCCAGCTGCCGGCCATCCTTGTTCCACGCCATGGCGGTGATTGCGCCCTTGCCGGGACGGCGCAGCAGCACTTCCTTGCTGTCGGCAAAGCGTGCGCCGAGGATCATGCCGTCCTGATAGCCGATGGCGACGATATCTTCAGCCGGATGGCAGCAGACGGAGGTCACCATGATGTCGGCGCGGGTGCCGAGTTCGAGCGGCGCCTTGCCCATCGGGCCGTCCTTGCCCTGGAAGGGCCATACGATGGCAGCCGGCGCGCCCGAGGATGCGAGCCACTTGCCCTTGGCCGACCAGGAAAAGGACTTCACCTTGGCCGGATAGCCGGTCATGCGCATGTGGCGCGCTTCGGCGCCGGGCTTGGCGTCGAGCTTCCAGCCGTGCAGCGCGTTTTCCTGCATCGTGGTGACGAGGAAGCGGCCGTCGGGTGAGAAGGTGACGCCGGTGTGGGCGCCCTTCCATTCGAGGTCGATCGGCTGGCCCGATGTGCCGACCCAGTGCAACGACACGCCGTTGTAGCGCGCTGCGGCGACGCGAAGGCCTTTCGGCGCGAAGGCGAGGCCTTCGACCGTGCGTTGCTCGGCGAATTCCTTCGTCGGGCCGTCGGCAAGCTTCACGTGCGTGGTCTTGCCATAGGCATAGCCAACGGCACCTTGCGGGCCGGCGGCAACCTGGGCGATCCACTTGCGCGGCGCTTCGGCGACCAGCGCCGTGGTACCGTCGGCGGCGGTGCGCATGACCTTGCCATCTTCGCCGCCCGTCAGCAGCGTATCGTTGGCTTCGTCGACCACGAGCGAGAGCAGGCCCTCGTGGACCTCCGTCGTCTTGTGGCCGAGGTCGAGGCGGTGGATGGCGCCGATGGCTTCGGCGAAGAAGGGGACGCCTTTGAGAAAGGCCACGCCGACGACGTGACCTTCGAGATCGAGGGGAGCGACAGTCGGCATCAGTTCGGCTGCGCCTCGCAGGCCTTGAAGGTGCGCTCGAGCTTTTCGCGGTCGAGGTCACGGCCGATGAAGACGAGGCGGCTTTCGCGCTTTTCGCCTTCCTTCCACGCACGCTGGTGATCGCCCTCGATGATCATGTGAACGCCCTGAACGACGTAACGCTCGGCGTCGCCAGCAAAGGCGATGATGCCCTTCAGGCGCAGGATGTTCGGGCCGTCCGTCTGGGTGATCTTCTGGATCCAGGGGAAGAAGCGATCCGGGTTCATCTCGCCGCCGCGCAGCGAGATCGACTGCACCGTCACGTCGTGGATCGGCGAGGGGGCATCGTGGTGGTGATGATGGTCGTGATCGTGGTCATGATCATGGTGGTGATGGTGATGATCGTGGCCGCAATCCGGACCGCAGGTGTGATCGTGTTCGTGATCGTCCTGGTCGAGGAAGTGCGGATCGTTTTCCAGCGCCTTTTCGAGATTGAAGGCGCCCTGGTCGAGGACCTTGGCGAGATCGATCTCGGAGCGCTGGGTGCGATAGATGCGGGCCGACGGATTGATGACGCGCACGGTCGCCTCGATGCGCTCCAGTTCCTCGGGCGTGACGAGGTCGGTCTTGTTGAGCAGCACGACATCGGCGAAGGCGATCTGGTCTTCGGCCTCGCGGCTGTCCTTGAGGCGCAGCGGCAGGTGCTTGGCGTCGACCAGCGCGACGACGGCGTCAAGCTCGGTCTTGGCGCGCACGTCGTCGTCCATGAAGAAGGTCTGGGCGACCGGGACCGGGTCGGCAAGGCCCGTGGTCTCGACGATGATCGCATCGAAGCGGCCGGGGCGGCGCATCAGGCCTTCCACCACGCGGATCAGGTCGCCGCGCACGGTGCAGCAGACGCAGCCGTTGTTCATCTCGTAGATTTCCTCGTCGGATTCCACGATCAGGTCGTTGTCGATGCCGATCTCGCCGAACTCGTTGACGATGACCGCGTATTTGCGGCCATGGTTCTCGCTGAGGATGCGGTTCAAAAGCGTCGTCTTGCCGGCGCCGAGATAGCCGGTGAGCACGGTGACGGGGATCGGCTTCTGCGGGGATGTTTCGGTCATGGGAACCTCTGGGATTTCCGGATGCGGGAGCAGGCATCCTAGTCGCGTCTCATATAGGAGATGCGGCGGCGATGCGCAAATGGCGCAGGCGATTTTGCCGGTCGGGCGGCGTTGATCGCTGCGATCCCGATAACCCTCCTTTCATCAAGATCGGCGAGAGTGCGCAGCACATCGAGGGGGTGCGCACGTGAAGACGATTTCCATCAACGGCCGGTTCCTGACCCAGCCGCTTACGGGCGTGCAGCGCTTCGCCCGCGAGATGACCCGGGCGCTCGATCAGCGCATCGCTTCGGGTGCCGTGCCGCATGCGCTGAAGGGCGTGCGCTGGCGGCTCCTTTCTCCCGGCAAGGCTGTCTACGATCTCGGCCTCAAGGCGATTTCGGTGGAGCGCTTCGGCTCCGGCCCGGGCCATCTGTGGGAGCAGGGGCCACTCTTCTGGCGGTCACGCCGCGACACGCTCATCGGCTTCGGCGGTAGTGGGCCGGTGCTGCATGGCGACCAGGTGGTGGTGATCCACGACGTTACACTCTTTCGCCATCCGGCCTCCTTTGGCCGCGGCTACCGGCTGTTCCACGGGGCGCTCGGTTTCCTTCTGGCACGACGGGCAAAGATCGGGACCGTGTCGAATTTTTCGCGCAAGGAACTCGCAGACGTGTTCCGCGTGCCGGCGCCCGGTATCGACGTTATCTACAACGCGACAGATCACTTCGCGGATCTTCAGCCGGACGACGGCATCATCGGCCGCCTTGGCCTTGCCGATACGCCCTTCTTCCTGCTTGTCGGCACCCTGAAACCCAACAAGAATGTCGAGTTCGCTGTCCGCGCCTTCGAGACCCTTGGCGCCCGCGACCACAAGCTGGTCGTGGTGGGCGGCACCGATCCGTCGGTTTTTCGCGATATCGCGCCGACGTCGAAGGGCAATCTGATCTTTCCCGGACGTCTGACCGACGCGGAGATCGCCGGGCTGCAACGCCGCGCTGTCGCCTTCGTCTTTCCGAGCCTTTACGAAGGTTTCGGCATCCCGCCGCTGGAGGCGATGACGCAAGGCTGCCCCGTGCTTGCCGCCGACATTCCACCGGTGCGCGAGGCCTGCGGCGATGCGGTGCGCTACTTCGATCCGTTGAAGACGGAAACGCTGGTCGAGGCAATGCGGATGATTTCGGCCGACGCGACTTTGCGTCGTGAGTTGACGCATGCCGGTTACGACAATGCCAAGCGCTTTTCCTGGGATGGAAGCGCGGTGGTGCTGCTCAACATGCTGGCTGCCAGCCGGGCTTGATGGCTGCGGAGGGCGTTAGAGGTCGAGCACGCGCATCGGGTCCAACCGCCCGCGCAGCATATCCAAGACGGCGATGACGTTGCCCTTCAGCCGACCGCGGCGGTCGACGAGGCCTTGCGACCTGACGCTGCCGAGGATGTTGGCAGCGACGTTGCCCCCCATCAGACGCAGCGCCCATTTGAGGCCGACCGTGCCCTTGTTGCGCAGATAGAGCGGATTGGCGACCTGCGAGTAGCCGAAACGCAAACCCGAGGTGCGGCCGCGCTTGTTGCCGAGATGGACGCCGCGCAATCTCTGTGACTTGACGATGCGCCCGCGTGACGCAAGCCGCCGGCAGAAATCGACGTCCTCCTGCCAGCCGTAGAGCGGCAGGCGCTCGTCGAAGCGGGTGTGCTCGACGGCGATCGCCGCAACACGGAAGGCCATGTTGCAGCCGTAGGCATTGAAGGCGGGCGTGATTTGATCCTCGGGCGCGGGACCGGCGTCGCCATGGAGGATCGCCTTCGCATCGGCCACCGAAATGCCGGGTCCGTGAATGCCGTCTGCCAGAACCAGGCCGGTTGCAACGACGATATCCGCCTCGCGCGCAAACAATCGCTCGGTCTCTGCGAGAAAGTCATGGTGTGGCAGGAAGTCGTCGTCGAAGAAGACGATCAGGTCGGCGGTCGTCGCGTGGTCGAGGATCGCATTGCGCTGCGCGCTCGAGCCTTTGCTGCCCCTAACGACGCGGACGTCGGCTGCGAGGGCACTGAGGCGGTTTTCGTCGATGTCCTCGGGCGCGCTCGGGCAGACCAGGATGGAGTCCGGCAAGCGGGTCTGCCGCGTCAGATGCATCAGGGTGTCCGAAAGGACTTCGCGGCGGCCCGCGGTCGCTATGCCGACGACGATGTTCATGGCGGACTCTCCGAACGTTTCGGCGGCGATCTAACCGGAAATTCGTGCAGTTTTTCTTAGCGCAATTGCTTCCAGCCCTATGGGGCGGCAAGCTTCGGAGCCCGCATCATCAGCCGCAATTGGTTGAGTGCGAGCAGGCACAGGACGCCGCCCCCGAGGATGCCGGCGCCGATCGCGAGATAGCTGGTTTCGCCGGCGAGCGCGAAGGCGAAGCCGGCCGTGGCGAGCCCTGCGGCGGCAAGAAGCACCGGCGGCCAGGGGAGGTCGAAGGGAAGCACCGCCATCAGGCGCAGACCGAAGGCGGTCGCAAGGACCGCGCCGATCGCACCACCGGTCGCAAGCGCCGTATCGATCGGGCCTGCGACAACCAGTGCCGCGAGCGCCCCGAGGTTCAGCAGCAGGCAGTCGATGACGGCGAGCAGAAGGATCAGCGCAAGACGCTGCTTCAGGTGCAGCGGCGTCGGCAACATGATCTGCGTCAGCGTGCGGGCAAGCGAAATGAGGATGATCGCAGGCGCCGTGGCGAGGAACCCCTGCTGCAGGTCCGGGCTGATGACGACCCACGTGACCGGCAGGAGCACCGCAAAGATGCCGGCCGCCATCATCAGCGCGAAGCTGGCAAGCAGGGCATAGTATTGCCCGAGCGTCCGGGCGAGGTCCGCGCGGTTGTCGGTCCGGTCGTGGGCGGCGACGATTTCGGGGTACTGGATCGCCTGAAGCGCCGAAACGATGAGCACGAAGGGCCGCTGCAAAAGGTCGAGCGCCAACAGCGCGCCGGCGGCACCCCTCGCTCCGAGAACGGATGTCAGCAGCGTCTTGAGGGCGAGCGGCGCGAACATGGCGGCCGTTGCAGCGCCGGCCGAAACGCTGCCATAGACGAGGTGCTTGCGGAAGCGCGCAGTCTCCAGTGCAACGGTCGGTCGCGCTGCCGGGTTGCGGGAAAGAACCGAGGCGAGCAGGCCGTAGGCAGCGTAGCCGGCCAGAAGCCCCGTGACCGTCGAGAGGAAGGTGGGCGAGGCCAATGCCCCGGCGAGCGTGCCGACTGCCAGAATTGTGGCGCGTGATCCCTGCAACACGGAAAAGGCGCGAAAGTCCTGACGAAACCGCAGCATCGTCAGATGCAGGTCGCTGCCCCCTTGCGCGATCGACACCAGGCCGCCGACAAGGGCGACGACCGGCGGCACGCCGAAGAACACGGCTATCGAGGCTGCGGCCAGGCAGAGTGCTGCGCAGACCGTCGCTTCAACGAGGATCGTGCGCCGCTCAGCCGCCTCGCTGTCAGCGTCCGGCCCCGGATAGAAGCGGGTGCACGCGAAGCGCACCCATTCGAAAGCGGCGATCGCTGCGAATTGGCAGATCGAGACGAACAGCGAATAGCTGGCGTAGTCCGCAGGCGCCAGCCAATGGGCGACGATGATCAGCAGGCCGAAGGCGATGACGGCCTGATAAAAATAGGCGCCGAGCGCTATGATCTTCGCCATGGGTTCTCTGCTCTTCCAACGGACGTCCTTGATAGCGCAAAACCGCAAAGAAAGTGTTTGCCGGGCGTCGCTTCACGCGTCAGGCGAGTTCAGACGGGTCGAAATCCCTGACGTCTTCGAGCAGTTCGACAAGGCCTTTGACGGCATGGGCAAGCAGCGCCTCGCCGCGCGCAGCCGTTGCGGCTGACGCGTTGCCGGCAACGCCATCGGCGTTGAGGTCGCGCATCTTCCAGCCGAAGGCATGCGGGCCGTAGGCACGCAGATGCTTGAAGCGACCGGCAAAGTCGCGCTGACGCGAGGGGAAATCGGACGTTTTTGTCGTGTCCACCTTGTCGGGATGCAGCGCCAGCATCACCGAAGTCTCGATATCGCCGCCGTGAATGTCGAAGGCCTTGTCTTCTGGCGCGATCCAGCCGTCCGGCTGGCCGAAGCGGGTCCAGCTGGTTGCGACCGCCAGCATGTTCAAGCGCACGCGCGCTTCGGTCGCGACGATCGTCATCAACGGCGAATTGCCGCCGTGGGCGTTCAGCATCACGAGCTTGCGAATACCAAGGCCATGGAGATCCCCGGCGATGCCGAGCCAGCGCTCCACGGCCTCGTCATAGGCGAGCGTGCGGGTGCCGGCGACATCCATGTGCTCGATCGAGTAGCCGACCGGCTCGGCCGGCAGGAAGGTTACAGGCAGATCGGCGGGAAGGACGGCGATGGTGCGGGAGACGATCCCCTGGGCAATCAGCGTGTCGGTTTCGAAGGGCAGGTGAGGTCCGTGCTGCTCATGCGCGCCGAGTGGCAGCACCGCGATCCAGTCGCGGCGGGCGTCAGGCGGAAGGTCGGCCGGATTGTCCTGCCATCGCGGCTCGGGCATCGACATTTCTCTTCGATCCTCCACGTCAATTGTCGTAAAATTGTTATTTGAGTCATACAGTTCGTAATCGCAAGCTGTATTGTTATAAGTGTTCGAGACGGGATTCGGCAGGAGGTCCAATGGGCAAGAAGAACAAGGCCGAAAAGAAGGGCAAGAACGGCAAGAAGAAGGACGAGCTCCTGATCGAGCCTCACGATCTTGCCGCCGTCCTTGTCCAGGCTGCGCGGTCGATGCGCACCGTGCTCTCCCGCAATCTGCTCGAAAGCGGCCTCTATGCCGGACAGGATGGCGTCATGCTGGCGCTGGCCGAGACCGACGGTCTGACGGCCGGCGGGCTCGCGGTCAAGCTCGGCGTCAAGGCGCCGACCATGACCCGCACCATCGGCCGCATGGAAGCGCAGGGCTTTCTCGAGCGGCGGCCGGACGACGATGATGCACGGCTCACCAAGGTCTATCTCACTGAGCCCGGCCGCAACCGGCTGCAGACGATCGCCGAGGCCGGTCAGCATTCTGAAAAGCTCGCGACCCGTGGTCTGACCGACAAGCAGGTTCGCACGCTGATGAAGCTGCTGCGCGCCGTTGACAGCAATCTCCAGGCTGCGCGCGCGGCCGACTGAACCGGATTTGCCGCATATTGCCGCGGCGATTTAAACAGTTTAAATAGGGATTTAAATTTATGGCACGCGCGCCGTCTCACAGGCGCGCGAAGGATGCCGAACGTTTGACGCACCGCTCCTGGCTGGGGTTCGTGCGGATGGGGCGAAACAGGGCTTACAGGGGGCATCGTGGCGCAAAAGGTCAAGCTTTCGACGATCGCGGAAACACTCGGTCTTTCGACGGCGACGGTATCCCTGGCCCTGCGTGACAGCCCGCTGGTGGCGACGGTCACCCGCGACAAGATCAAGGAACAGGCGCGCGCGCTCGGCTATATCTACAACCGCCGCGCCGCCAGTCTCAGGACATCGCGATCGGGCATCATCGGCGTCGTCGTGCACGACATCATGAACCCGTTCTACGGTGAAATCCTCAAGGCGATCGAGGCCGAACTCGACCGCGACAAGCAGACCTTCATTCTTTCCAATCACTACGATTCCGTCGACAAGCAGCGCGATTTCATCGAGACGCTGCTGCAGCTCGGCGGCGACGGCGTCATCATGTCGCCGGCGATCGGCACGCCGCTGGAGGACATCCAGCTCGCCGAGGACAACGGCATGCCGGCGATCCTGATCGCCCGCTCGATCGAGGGCGTGGACGTGCCGATCTTCCGCGGCGACGACGCCTACGGCATCTCGCTTGCCGCCAACCACCTGATCGGCCTTGGCCACCGCTGCATCGCCATGGTCGGCGGCACGGACGAGACCTCCACCGGACGCGACCGCTACCAGGGCTACGTCAACGCGCTGCGCAAGGCCAACATCGAGGTCGATCCGGAACTGCGCATTCCCGGGCCCCGCACGAAGCAGGGCGGCTTCGAGGCCGCAGTGCACCTGCTTTCGCTGCCGCAGAAGCCGACCGCGGTCGTTTGTTGGAACGACCTCGTGGCGATCGGCATGATGAACGGCATCGCGCGCGCCGGCCTCGTGCCGGGCGTCGACATCTCCGTGACCGGCTACGACGACCTGGAAGAGGCGTCGATCGCGACGCCGGCGCTCACCACCGTCTGGAATGGGCAGGCCGATGTCGGCCGCAGTGCTGCCCGCGCACTACTCGACAAGCTCTCCGGCAGCCATGAGCCGGATGGAATTCACCTGATCAAGCCGGAGATGCGCATCCGGCAGTCGACCGGCCCCTTGCGGGTCATCGCCTGAGGTCCATCACCCGCAAGGAAAATTGCCATGTCTGCCCGCATTCGCGTTCTCGTGCCCGGAAAAATCAATCCGCGGGTGATCGATCGTCTGGCGGAACGGTTCGACGTGGTGCGGATCGAAGGTGCCGATGCGACGCTGGTGACGCCGCAGATGCAGGACGTCAAGGCGATCGCCGTTTCCGGGCGCGTGCCGGCTGCACTGATGGACGCCCTGCCGCAGCTTGAGATCATCGCCAATTTCGGCGTCGGCTACGACGGGGTGGAGGTCGGGCATGCCGCGGCCAAGGGAATTGCCGTCAGCAACACGCCCGACGTCCTGACGGAAGAAGTGGCCGATACCGCGGTCGGGCTGCTGCTCAACACGCTCCGTCAATTGCCGCAGGCGGAGCAATGGCTGCGCCAAGGTCGCTGGAGCCGCGAGGGCGCGTTCCCGCTATCTCCGCTGTCGCTGCGGGGTCGAAGCGTCGGTCTTTACGGTCTTGGACGCATCGGTCTTGCGATTGCCAAGCGGCTCGAAGCCTTCGGCGTATCGATCGCCTACCATACGCGCAGCCCGCGCGAAGGCCTTGCCTATGCCTACCATTCGACGCTGACGGGGCTCGCAGCTGCGGTCGACACGCTTGTTGTCATCGTACCCGGCACCGAGGCGACGCGGCGGACGGTCAATGCCGAGGTGCTTGCCGCGCTTGGCGGCAATGGGGTGCTGATCAATGTCGGACGCGGCTCGACGGTCGACGAACAGGCCTTGATCGCGGCGCTTCAGGCGGGCGTGATCGCCGGTGCCGGTCTCGATGTCTTCGAGAACGAGCCGCAGGTGCCGGAGGCGCTTGTGGCGCTGCCGAATGTTTCGCTCCTGCCGCACGTGGCCTCTGCCTCGGTGGTGACGCGCAACGCCATGGCCGACCTCGTCGCCGACAACGTCGTGGCGTGGTTCTCGACCGGCAAAGCGCTGACGCCCGTGCCGGAAACACCGTTCACGCGACGCGCGGACTAAGGCCCGACGTCGACGCGCCAGGCGCAAGGTCAAACAGATAGCTCAGGCGGCCAGACGACCGGCGGCGTAGGTTCTGACCGCATCGCCGAACGCCTTGAACAGGCTCGCCGACGGCGTGTCCGTGCGCACCCAATATTCCGGATGCCATTGCACGCCGACGGCAAAGGCCTTGGAGCCGATCACCGAGACGGCCTCGATCGTGCCGTCGTCGGCAACCGCTTCGACCGCAAGACGGGGCGCGGCAGCGCCGATCGCCTGGCGATGGAGCGAGTTGACGCGGATGCGGCCGGCGCCGAGCACCGGCGCGAGGCAGCTTCCTTCCTTGACGATCACGTCCTGGCGGATGCCGTAGGCGACGTCGAGTTCCTTCACGTCGGGCTTGCGGTGATCCCAGATGCCCGGCTGGTCCTGAATTTCGGAGGCGAGCGTGCCGCCGAGCGCGACGTTCAGTTCCTGAATGCCGCGACAGATGGCGAGAAGCGGCACGCCGCGCTCCAGCGCGCGGGTGATGAGCGGCAGGCTGGTCGCGTCGCGGCCGGGATCGAAGGGGCCGTCGCTCTCCTTGGCCTCGGCTCCATAAAGCGAGGGATGGACGTTCGAGCGGGCGCCACTTGCCAGCACGCCGTCGACGCGGTCGAGGATCTCGTCGATGTCGTTGCCGGTCTCGAGTGCCGGGATGAGGAAGGGCATGACGCCGGCGCCTTCGACGGCGGCGCGGACATATTGATGGGCAACGACATGCCAGACATTGCCGTCGAATTCGCGGAAATCGCACGGGATGGCAACGACAGGTTTCGACATCA
Organism: Ensifer sp. Root423; assembly: GCF_001426275.1. NCBI lineage: Bacteria > Pseudomonadati > Pseudomonadota > Alphaproteobacteria > Hyphomicrobiales > Rhizobiaceae > Ensifer > Ensifer sp. Root423. The sequence goes on from NZ_LMEG01000047.1 coordinate 122,305, forward strand.
TCAGGCTCCGTTGGATGCTTGAGAAAAGCCTTGCCTTCAGTTGCAGATGAAAGTCAACTGAGAAGGTGGTGAGCGCGATCGTCGCGCCGATCCCGGGCAGCGAGACAGGAGGAGCGATCCGAAACGGCAGGAAATCGCAGGTATTTCTTCAAGAACGAGTAACCATCACAGGCGCAAGTTTGGGATCATCTACGGGCGTCGCAGAATTGTCGAAGTTGCGATCAAGCCGTTTTATTGTGCGAATGCCTATGTTTGGTTGTAGAAACCGAGTATTGTCCCGTGCGGTTCGCACTACTGAGTTGAACTCTTGGGAGATTTCGGCGAAGACCCGTGGTTTTGCTGGGATTCGGTACATTTTTCGGGGCGTTAGACGAAATCTTTCGTTAAGTCATCACCCCTAACAATCCGGTAAACCGGAGCTTGGTTCATGATGCGACTTGGACAGAGCGCTCTTCCGACTGACGTGTATCTGTCATCCGTGAGCTCGCTCTACGAACATCGCAAAACGCTGGTGATCGGCATGCTGTCGCATGTCGTGACGTTCCTGCTCGTCTATCTGAAAACCAGTGATCCGCTCTATCTCGCCTGCTCCGGTGTGATCTTCGTCCTCTGGGCGCTGCGCAATCTCGACATGGCGCGGTTCGACCGGCAGGATTTCTCCAATGCCGATCGGGCGATGGTCCGCAAGTGGGAGAACCGCTACATCGTCGGCGGCGTCAGCGTCACGCTCACCTGCGGTATTGCCTGTGGCTACGCCATCGCCATCAGCCAGGACCCCTTTTCCGAGCTCGCCACCATTTCGGTGACGCTTGCGTCGATGATTTCGCTCGTCGGTCGCAATTACGGCTCCGAGCGGGCCGTGCTCCTCTTGTCTTCCTCGGCCTGCCTGCCGATCGTCATCGGCCTGATCACGCTGCAGGACGTGTTCATGCTGGCGCTTGCCGTGCTGATCCTGCCCTTCATCCTGTCCACCTGGATGATGGCCAACAATGTGCGCGCCTTCCTCTATGAAAACGTGATGGCAGCGCGCGAGATCGCCACGATCGCCGGCCAGTTCGACACGGCGCTCAACAACATGACGCATGGGCTGTTCATGCTTGATGCTGATGGCCGGGTGGTCGTCGCCAACGAGCGGGCCTGCGAATTGCTGGCCCTCGGCGACCGCACCGAACTCAAGGGCTGGTTGCTCGATGATGTGATCCGGCGCGGCGCCCGGCGCATGCGGCTCGATCCGGACAAGACCAAGGCCATTTCGCGCCAGCTCGACCTTCTGCTCAAGGGCAAGCGGCCGCAGGTGCTGATCCCCGTCAGCGAAGAGCTGCATCTGGAATTTTCGGCGAGCCGCCGCGATAACGGCGACACGGTGCTGATTTTTGAAGACGTGACCGCGCGCGTCCAGGCGGAAAAGCAGATCCTGCATATGGTGCGGTTCGACAAGCTGACGCAGCTGCCGAGCCGCGACTATTTCGGGGAGCTGGTGCAGGCGACGGTGAGCGCGGACGACACGGCCGAACGGTTGGTCGGGTTGATGGTTCTCGACGTAACGGAATTCAAGCACGTCAATGACATGCGCGGCCATATCGTCGGCGACAGACTGCTTCATGCGATTGCCGGCCGGCTAAGGGTGCTTGCCGGTGACGATGCGATCGTCGCGCGGCTGATGGGCGACGAGTTCGTCGTGTTCATTCCCGGTGGCAGTGACGCTATTGCACTCGAAGAGCGGATGCGCGGACTTCATGCCGATCTGCGCGACACTTACGAAGCCGGCGGCTTCACCTTCAGCATGACGATGAGCGCTGGCATCGTCATCGCTTCGAGCCTCGACCTCAAGCTCGAGGACTTGCAGATCAAGGCGGATCTTGCGCTTTCGGAAACAAAGCTGCGCAACCGCGGCGGCTGCACGGCCTTCGAGGCCGAGATGGATGCACGCTACGTCGATCGCCAGAAGCTGAAGGCCGACCTGCGCGAGGCGATCAACGCCCGCAGCCTGACGCTCTCCTACCAGCCGATGTTCGCCCCGAACGGCGGGCGCGTGGAGTGCTGCGAGGCGTTGGCGCGGTGGACCCATCCGGAACGCGGGCCGGTGCCGCCGAACGTATTCATCCAGCTTGCCGAAGAGCTCGGGCTGGTCACGGAAATCACCCGCTTTGTTCTCGATCAGGCGTGCCGGGACTGCATGAACTGGCCGGGCGACGTATCGGTGTCGGTCAACCTGTCGGTGCTCGACCTTCGCAGCAGCGAAATCGTGGTCATGGTCACGGACGCACTTCGCGTAACCGGTCTCGATGCCGCGCGGCTGCATCTGGAAGTGACGGAAAGCTGCCTGATGGACGAGCCGCTGAAGGTGCAGGCGATCCTGCGCGAACTGCGCGGACTGGGCATCACGATCGCCATCGACGATTTCGGCACCGGCTACTCGAGCCTCAGCTATCTCGATGCGCTGCCGGTCGACATCATCAAGATCGACCGTTCCTTCGTGCGCAACATCCGCGAGGATTCTCGGCGCTTCAAGCTTCTGCGTGGGACCGCCAACCTTGCCCGCGCGCTCGGCCTGCGCATCGTCGTCGAAGGTGTCGAGACGGCGGACCAGCTACAACTTATCAACGAGCACAATTGTGCCGATTTGATACAGGGCTTCGTCTTTGCCGCGCCCATGCCGGCTTCGGCCATTGCTACGCTTTGCAAGAATGGTGTGCCAAAACGAGGCGCAAAAACCACCAGCAAGCGCATCGCCTAACCCCTGAAATCTTCTGGAAACTGTCCTGTTTTACTACTGGTTTTCCGGTAGCAAGTCATTGATTAGGTGCGCCAAATTGATTCCGCTTTGGTGCGCTTGATTTCAAATCGAGCAAATAAGTTCACGAATTTTTATGGTTAACGAAAAGTTAACGGTGAACTGTTTCGATTTGCGGTTGCCGCCCCATCACCCGTCAATAGGTTAACGATTTGTTAACCATGAGGTGTTGAGTATGGGTGAGACGATTCACCAGGCTGAGCCTGGGCGCTTTTCTGAAAAACTGATGCAATTGCTCGATCGCGTCGAATACCGGCGGGTCGAAACCGGCGAGGACATGGAGGACATCGCGCGGCTGCGCTACAAGTCCTACAAGTCCGTCAATCTGATGGAGTTGACCGGCTCGACGCTGATCGACGATCTCGATTTCGACAGTCACGCCTATGTCTTCGGTCTCTATCTCGACGAAGTGCTTGTCAGCACCGTGCGCGTTCATCATGTGACGCCGGATCATCGCGCCAGCACGTCGGGCATGATCTTCGCTCCCGAGATCGACGCGTTCCTCGATGCCGGCATGGTGCTGGTCGATCCCGGCCGGTTGGCGGTCGATCCTGACGTGATCGGCGACGAGATGCGGGCGCTTCCCTATCTGACGCTGCGACCGGTCGCGATGGCGTGCGAGTACTTCGCTGCCGACCGCTGCCTGACGGCCTGCCGTCCGCGCCACGCGGCTTTCTACAAGCGCATCTTTGCGTCGGAGACGGTTGTCGCCAAGCGCGAGAACCTCGGTGTCTACAATGCCGACGGCGCGCTTCTGGTGGCACAGGTGCGGGGGCAGCGGCCGTCGATCCTCGACCGCTACCCGGTCTTCGATTCCGAACCGTTCGAACGCCGCATGATGTTTGCCGACCGCAGCGAGGTGCCGTTTGCGCCGCTGACGATCCTGCCGACCGCGCGCATGGCGCAGACCGGCTACGGCCGCTCCTACCGGACGTCCGTCTTCCGGTAAGCGGCCTCGATTGCGAATGCGAATTCGGGGCGCGTCGAGGCGCGCCGCACCTTGCTGTGTGGCGTGACATTTCGCCCCATCAGGCACGGCTAAAGAACGGGTTTTCGTTGCGCCAGCCGTGCGCATTGTGTAAGGGCAGCTATAAGGGTTTCGCGGCTTTTCGCGAGACCATGCTTCGATAGGGGCGGCGATGACCCCAAGGTGGCGCCGCGGCATTCAGGGAGAATTTTGAACGATGGCTGAGCATCATTCTGGACCGGTCGATGTGGGCGCTCCGATGGACTATCCGGAACACGAGAAGACCTACCTCATGTTCCTGAGTGCCTCGAAGTACGGCACGCTTTTCTGCGTCGCCCTGCTGATCGCGATGGCTGCCGGCTTCTTCACGACGATGGGCCTGATCTCCTCGATCGTGCTTTTCATTCTGATCAACGTCGCCGGTTTCTTCTTCCTTCGCTAATCGGCGCGACCAAACCGACTGTTGAGGGAGCGCACACCGTGCTGCCTCGGCGACCGGGCGTTTGCCCGGAAGAAGCTGCATGTCGCCGGCTGGAGGTGCCGACGCATATGGCTTGAGGCCCGGATGCCCGTCGTAGGGCAGAGGTGGATAGTCCTCACCCGAGTGAGGGAGGAGTGGACAGCAGGCCCGCAGAGCCCGATTGCGGCTCGATGCCGGTGGATCGCCAAAGGTCCCGCATCCAGGCGATGGCTTGCTCCAGACGATTGCGCCGGGCACAGGTGTGCCGCGCACATGAGGGCGTGTCGGCCCGGTAGGCCACCCGCTTTGCAGTCGGAGAGAATGCCCGCATTCCGGCCCTGGCTCGATTGCGGCCAGGAGGGGGGACTTGTGAGCGAGATCGTCTTCGTCGCCAAGGAAACGGATCCGAATGAGGGTCGCGTTGCCGCATCACCGGATACTGTGAAGAAACTGAAAGGTCTCGGCTTCGACGTCGTCGTCGAGGCGGGCGCCGGGTTTCTGTCGCGCATTCCGGATGCCGAGTTCGAAAAGTCCGGAGCCCGGATCGGCACGACGGCAGACTACAGGGCGGCGGATGTCGTGCTCAAGGTCCGTCGGCCGACGAGTGTCGAGATTGCCGGCTACAGGTCCGGCGCCATCGTCATCGCCATCATGGATCCCTACGGCAACGAGGCGGCGATCGCCGACATGGCGAATGCCGGATTGACCGCTTTTGCGATGGAGCTGATGCCGCGCATCACGCGCGCGCAGTCGATGGACGTGCTGTCCAGCCAGGCCAACCTCGCCGGCTATCAGGCGGTCATCGACGCGGCCTACGAATATGACCGGGCGCTGCCGATGATGATGACGGCGGCCGGCACGGTTCCTGCCGCCAAGGTCTTCGTCATGGGCGCCGGCGTTGCCGGTCTGCAGGCGATCGCGACGGCCCGCCGTCTCGGGGCCGTGGTCTCGGCAACCGACGTGCGTCCCGCCGCCAAGGAGCAGGTCGCCTCGCTCGGGGCCAAGTTCATCGCCGTCGAGGACGACGAGTTCAAGGCGGCTGAGACCGCCGGCGGCTACGCCAAGGAAATGTCCAAGGACTATCAGGCCAAGCAGGCAGCACTTGTCGCCGAGCATATCGCCAAGCAGGACATCGTTATTACCACGGCGCTTATCCCCGGCCGCCCGGCGCCGCGGCTCGTTACCCGCGAGATGCTGAAGAGCATGAAGCCCGGTTCGATCGCGGTCGACCTTGCGGTCGAGCGCGGCGGCAACGTCGAGGGGGCAGAGGCCGGCAAGGTCGCCGAGGTCGAAGGCGTCAAGGTTATCGGCCATCTGAATGTGCCTGGCCGCATCGCCGCTTCCGCCTCCGGGCTTTATGCCAAGAACCTCGTCACCTTCCTGGAGACGATGGTCTCCAAGGAGACCAAGGCGCTCGCGCTCAACATGGAAGACGAGCTCGTCAAGGCGACGGCGCTCACCCATGGCGGTCAGGTCGTGCATCCGAACTTCGGCGCCAGCAAGGGGGACAAGTGATGGCGAATGAACTTCTCGACAAGGCGCTCGCCGATCTCGACCGGGCGGTGGAAGCGGTCCGCACCGCGGCCGAGTATGTGCCGGATGCGGCCGGTGCCGTCGCCCATGGCGCCACCGGCGGGGCGATCGACCCCTTCGTCTTTCGCCTGGCGATCTTCGTGCTGGCGATCTTCGTCGGCTACTACGTGGTCTGGTCGGTGACGCCGGCGCTGCACACGCCGCTGATGGCGGTCACCAACGCGATCTCCTCGGTCATCGTCGTCGGCGCCCTGCTGGCGGTCGGCATTTCCGCCTCGGGGCTGGCGACCGGCTTTGGCTTCATTGCGCTGGTGCTGGCCTCGGTCAACATCTTCGGCGGCTTCCTCGTCACCCAGCGCATGCTGGCCATGTACAAGAAAAAAGACAAGTGAGGCCGGCCCGATGAACGCCAACTTCGCAGCCTTCCTCTATCTCGTCTCCGGCGTCCTGTTCATCATGGCGCTGCGCGGCCTCTCGCATCCGACCACCAGCCGCAAGGGCAATACCTACGGCATGGTCGGCATGGGCATCGCCATCGTCACGACGTTGCTGCTCGCCAAGCCGAGCTTCGGTGGCCTGATGCTGATCGTGCTTGGCCTTGCCATCGGCGGCGGTATTGGTGCGTTCATCGCCCGCCGCATCGCCATGACGTCGATGCCGCAACTTGTTGCTGCCTTTCACTCGCTGGTCGGTCTTGCGGCCGTCATGGTCGCGGCTGCCGCCATGTATGCGCCGGAAAGCTTCGGCATCGGTACGATCGGTGACATCCACGCGCAGGCGCTGGTCGAAATGTCGCTCGGCGTCGCCATCGGCGCGATCACCTTTACCGGCTCGGTCATCGCCTTCCTCAAGCTCGACGGTCGCATGTCCGGCAAGCCGATCATGCTTTCGGGTCGCCATGCGATCAATGCCGGTCTGGCCGCGGCGCTCGTCGTGCTGGTGATCATGCTGGTCCTGACCCAGAGCACGACGGTGTTCTGGCTGATCGTCGCACTGTCGCTGGCGCTCGGCGTGCTGATCATCATTCCGATCGGCGGCGCCGACATGCCGGTGGTGGTCTCGATGCTCAACTCCTATTCGGGCTGGGCGGCGGCCGGCATCGGCTTCACACTCGGCAACCTGGCGCTGATCATCACCGGGGCGCTCGTCGGTTCGTCCGGTGCGATCCTCTCCTACATCATGTGCAAGGGCATGAACCGCTCGTTCATCTCGGTCATCCTCGGCGGCTTCGGCGGTGAGACAGCAGCGGCCGGCAGTGACGACGGCGTCCAGCGCACGGTCAAGCAGGGCTCGGCCGATGACGCGGCCTTCCTGATGGCGAACGCCTCCAAGGTGATCATCGTGCCCGGCTACGGCATGGCGGTTGCTCAGGCGCAGCATGCGCTGCGCGAAATGGCCGATCAGCTGAAGGCGGCCGGCGTCGAGGTCAAATATGCGATCCATCCGGTCGCGGGCCGCATGCCCGGCCATATGAACGTTCTGCTGGCGGAAGCAAACGTTCCCTATGACGAAGTGTTCGAGCTCGAGGATATCAATTCCGAGTTCGCGCAGGCCGATGTCGCCTATGTCATCGGCGCCAATGACGTCACCAACCCGGCGGCGCGCGACGACAAGTCCTCGCCGATCTACGGCATGCCGATCCTCGACGTGGACAAGGCCAAGACCTGCCTGTTCGTCAAGCGTTCGCTCGGCTCCGGCTATGCCGGCATCGACAACACGCTGTTCTACAAGGACGGCACGATGATGCTGCTTGGTGATGCCAAGAAGGTGACGGAAGACATCGTCAAGGCGCTGCACGCCTGAGGGCTGCTCGCATCGACCGATAAAGAAACGCCCGCCTTTCGGCGGGCGTTTCGCGTTGAAGGAGATGCGCGCGCCGTATGCGGCGATGTGTCGAGCTTTAGTCCAGGTCGACTTAGCCAGCCGGTGCCAGTGTCAGCTCGTCAATGCCGACGGCGAGGTTCAGGCCTTCCTGCACCTGGACATTGACCGGCTGTAGCATAAACGCCTTGTTGGTGCCGCCGCCGATCACCTTGGCGCCACCGCCGACGGCGAGACTCGCATCGGCGCCGACGCCGTAATACTCACCGGCAAGCGCGAATTCGCTGATCGGTGTGCCTGTCTTGGCAAGCACGTCCCAGATCATCGTGCTCTTTCCCGTCTTGCCGATGTCGATGCCGATCTTGCGGATCGTGCCGGCATAGACGGCCTTCGGTGCGCCATTGGTGGGCGTGAAGGTGCACATCAGGTTCTTGGTTGAGGTCAGGATCATGCCAGTGCCGCCTTCCGAACCACAAACGAGGCGGCCAAGGGCGACATAGTTTTGCGCGGCGGCCGGGCCCGTGGCAAGCGCGGCGAGCGCCAGCGCAGTGACGAGGGTTCGTTTGATCATGGCTAGTCTCCGTTCTTGATGCTTCAAGCAAACGGATGGCGGGCAGGAAGGTTCCGCTGTGCAGGGGCAATGCCTGCAAACGAAAACGCCCGCGATGCGGTCGCGGGCGTTTCGAAATGCGTGAACGGGTTGGCTCAGGATGCCTTGACGCGGGCAAGGCCTGCGCGGGCCGGCTCGTATTTCGGGTCGAGCTGCAGCGCGTGCGAATAGGATTTCGACGCTTTGGCCTTGTCGCCCTTGCGCTCGTAGATCAGCGCCTGGTTGGCCCAGGATTCGGCGACCTTGCCGTTCAGGTTGATCGCGGTGTTGAAGTCGGAGAAGGCGTTGTCGTCGTCGCCTTGCGCGACATAGGAGATGCCGCGGCCGTTATAGGGTTCCGGCGAGCTCGGCGACAGCGAGATCGCGGTCGAGAAGTCTTCGATCGCCTGACCGTGCTGGTTGCGTGCCTGGTAGATCAGGCCGCGATTGTGATAGGCGCGCGGATCGGTGGTATCGAGCTGGATGGCCTTGTTGAAATCGTTGAAGGCGGAATCGAGCTGGCCGGCCTGGCGATAGAGATTGCCGCGGCCGATATAAGCGACGTCGTAGTTGGCGTTGAGCTGCAGGGCCGTGTTGTAGTCGGCAAGCGCTGCCTGGGTATTGCCCATGTTGCGATGAACGAGCGCCCGGTTGGCATAGGCCTGGTAGAAGCGCGGGTTCAGCTTGATCGCCTGGTCGAAATCGGCAATCGCGCGGCGGTATTCGCCGGCGCGGCCGTAAGCCGAGCCGCGGACATTGTAGCCTTCCGGATCGCTCGGGTTGGAGGCGATGACGCTCGAAAGCGAGGCGATGTTTTCCTGCGAGCCCTGTTCGCGCTCGACCTTGTTGGTGACGGAGTCCGGACCGTCGGTCGTGCAGCCGGCGATGAGGAGGGCCGAGCCGAGAAGCAGCATGGCGGCAAGCCTCGGCTTGCGCTGGTGGCGGCGAGACGCCTCATGGACATTAAAACCGGAGACGTCCGCAGTCATGGCAGCAAGTGTCAAAGGTTGATCCCTCAAATCGACAAGGTCTCGAAAGCCATCGGCTTTCCGTTTCTGGAGCCGCTGAACTCCCCGCGGGCTCCTCAAGCCGGGCCAAAGTCGGCCTTGGCAGACCACCGGTCCAAACACTCCGGTCGGTCGTCCGTCGGTGGCAGCGTCGAGCACGCTAGCCTGTCGGCGGAAAAGATGTCCATACCAAAAAAAGGCGGTGGCGATATTTCGCCCCCGCCACGACTTACATCGAATAGCGTCGAAAAAACGACAAATCAGCGAGCCAGGAGGCCTTCGCGCTGTGCACGCTTGCGTGCCAGCTTGCGGACGCGGCGAACGGCTTCAGCCTTTTCGCGAGCGCGCTTCTGGGACGGCTTCTCGTAGTAGTCACGCATCTTCATTTCGCGGAAAATGCCTTCGCGCTGCATCTTCTTCTTGAGAGCGCGGAGCGCCTGATCGACATTGTTATCGCGGACTAGTACCTGCACGTGAATCCCGTTCCTTGGTTCGTGTTGTTTGCTGCTCCGTCAGGTGCGGAGGCAAAAGAGTGACATTCGCTAAGCTGGAAGCTTTACGATTAGATGAGCGGATACCAGATCATCAGGCGAAAGTCCAGCGACGACATGAGGCGGCGCTGAAAAAAACCTGAGATACGAGTGTCGCGCGACTTCTCCCCCGCCGCTTAACCGATCCATAGTCATGTCGCAACTGCGCGCAAGTCCACGCAAATGCGTCGCAAAAGAAACGTTGCGCAGGTCTCGGATTTGCGATTTCTAACTCCAACGAGAATGATCACCGGGAGTAACGGGCCGATGCGCAAATATTCAGTTTTCGCCGTGGCGCGCGAGGCGCTGCGCGGCCACAAGGGATGGGGCCCGCACTGGGCATCGCCGGAGCCGCGAAAGGAGTATGACGCCATCATCATCGGCGGCGGCGGCCATGGCTTGGGAGCAGCCTATTACCTTGCCAAGGAGCACGGCATCACAAATGTCGCGGTGCTCGAAAAGGGATGGATCGGCGGCGGCAATACCGGCCGCAACACGACGATCATCCGGTCCAACTATCTCTATGAAGAGAGCATGGACATCTACGAGCATTCGCTGAAGCTCTGGGAAAACCTCTCGCAGGATCTGAACTACAACGTCATGTATTCGCCCCGCGGCGTGATGATGCTGTCGCACAACATCCATGACCAGCAGTCGTTCAAGCGCCACATCAATGCCAACCGTCTCTACGGCATCGACAACGAGTGGCTGACGCCGGAGCAGGCCAAGGCCTATTGCCCGCCGCTCGATATCGCCAAGACTGCGCGCTACCCGATCAACGGGGCGGCCCTGCAGCGCCGTGGCGGCACGGCCCGCCACGATGCGGTTGCCTGGGGCTATGCGCGTGCGGCCTCCGACCGCGGCGTGCACATCATCCAGAACTGCGAAGTGACCGGGATCCGCCGCGACGAGACCGGCCGGGTCGTCGGGGTCGACACCAATCGCGGCTATATCGGCGCTAAGAAGGTCGGCATTTCCGCCGCCGGCCACACCTCGGTGCTGATGCAGATGGCCGATGTGCGCGTGCCGCTGCAGAGCCAGCCGCTGCAGGCGCTGGTCTCCGAACCGCTGAAGCCGATCTTCCCCTGCGTCGTCATGTCGAACTCGGTGCATGCCTATATCTCGCAGTCCGACAAGGGCGAGTTCGTCATCGGCGCCGGCACCGACCAGTACAATTCCTATTCGCAGACCGGCGGCCTGCAGATCATTACCCATACGCTCGATGCGATCTGCGAGCTCTTCCCGATGTTCCGCCGCGTCAAGATGATGCGGCAGTGGGGCGGCATCGTCGACGTCACCCAGGACCGCTCGCCGATCCAGGGTGTCACGCCGGTTCCGGGCCTCTACCTGAACGCCGGCTGGGGTACGGGCGGCTTCAAGGCGACGCCGGGCTCGGCCCATCTCTTCGCCCATCTGATCGCCAAGGGCGAGCCGCATCGTCTCGCCGCAGGGTTGACGCTGGAGCGCTTCCGCACCGGCCGGCTCATCGACGAAGCGGCTGCCGCCGCCGTTGCGCACTGAGGATTTCGAGATGCTTCTGATCTACTGCCCCTATTGCGAGGAAGAGCGTTCCGAGCTCGAGTTCCGCGGTGCCGGCGACGCCCATATCGCCCGTCCGGAAAACATCGCCGACATCACCGACGAACAGTTCGAGGAATATTTCTTCCTGCGTCAGAACCCCAAGGGTCTGATCTTCGAACGCTGGCGCCACATCCATGGCTGCGGCCGATTCTTCAACGCCGCCCGCGACACGGTCAGCGACCGTTTCTACACCACCTACAAGGCTGGCGAACCGAAGCCTGACATCGCCACCATTCTCCAGAGCGAGCAGGACAAGAACGGCCAGGATAAGGGAGCCGCGAAATGATGGGCGCCAATCGCATTCCAGGCGTCGGCCGCCTGACCCCCGCCCGCACCGCGCGCTTCACCTTCGACGGCCGCACGCTGACGGCGCTCGAGGGCGACACGGTCGCTTCGGCGCTGCTTGCCAACGGCATTCATCTGGTCGGCCGTTCGTTCAAGTACCACCGCCCGCGCGGCATTCTTTCGGCCGGAGCCGAGGAGCCGAACGCGCTGCTCGACGTCTCGCGGGATGCCGCCCGCCGCCAGCCGAACGTGCGCGCCACGGTGCAGGAAGTCTTCGACGGCATGAAGGTGGAATCGCAGAACCGCTGGCCGTCGCTTGCCTTCGACGTCGGCGGCTTCAACGATCTCCTGTCGCCTTTCTTTGCCGCCGGGTTCTACTACAAGACCTTCATGTGGCCGAAGGCTGCCTGGCACGCGATCTACGAACCCTTCATCCGCCGTGCTGCCGGCCTCGGCGTTACGCCGACGGAAGCCGATCCGGATCACTATGCCAGCCGCTACGCGCATTGCGATGTGCTTGTCATCGGTGCGGGTGTTGCCGGTCTATCCGCAGCACTTGCCGCTGCCAAGGCCGGCGCCAAGGTGATCATCTGCGACGAGCAGCCGGAAGTCGGTGGTGCGCTTCGCTACGAGAGCGGCACGACCATCGACGGCAAGGATGGCTGGGACTGGGCGCAGGAGACCGCCAAGACGCTTGCCTCCATGGACAACGTCACGGTGCTCACCCGCACCACCGGCTTCGGCTACTACAACCACAATTTCGTCGGCCTCGTCGAGCGCGTGACCGATCATCTGGCGGCCCTCGACAAGTCGCTGCCGCGTGAACGGCTGTGGCAGGTGCGCGCCAAGAAGGTGATCCTCGCCAACGGCCAGATCGAGCGGCACATGGTGTTCGCCAACAACGACCGCCCGGGCATCATGCTCGCTTCGGCCGGCCGCACCTATCTCAATCACTTCGGCGTCGCAGTCGGCTCCAAGGTTGGCGTCTACACGGCGCATGACTCGGCCTATGAGGCGGCCTTCGACCTGAAGCGGGCCAGTGTTTCGGTTCCTGTTATCGTCGACTGCCGCGAAAATCCGGGCGAGGCGGTGCTGGCGGAAGCGCGCAAGCTCGGCATCGAGGTGCTGACCGGGCATTCGGTGATCAAGGCCGGTGGCAAGCTCCGCGTCAACTCGATCAGTGTCGCCCGCAATGGCGGCGGCTCGGCCCGCAAGTTCGCCGTCGACGCGCTTTTGGTCTCGGCCGGCTGGACACCGTCGGTGCACCTGTTCTCGCAGTCGCGCGGCAAGGTGAAGTTCGATGCGGCGACGCAGCGCTTCCTGCCAGGCACGTACCTGCAGGATTGCCTGTCGATCGGCGCCTGCAACGGCACCGACGACCTGCAGGCAACCATCGACGAGGCGCTTGCGGCCGGCGAACTGACCGCGCGTGCGGCCGGTACAGAGGGCGGTGCGCAGGTGACGCTTTCGGGCGAAAACCGCTACGGCTGGACCGGCGGCATGATCGGCGCTGCCGAAGGCGCTGGTCCCGATACCACGGTCAAGGCCTTCATCGACTTCCAGCACGACGTCTGCGCCAAGGACATTCGTCTGGCGGTGCGCGAAGGCATGCACTCGATCGAGCACATCAAGCGCTTCACCACCAACGGCATGGCGTCCGACCAGGGCAAGCTTTCCAACATGCATGGTCTGGCGATCGCCGCCGAAGCGCTTGGCAAGGACATTCCGCAGGTGGGTCTGACGACCTTCCGCCAGCCCTACACGCCGGTGACCTTCGGAGCGATCGTCAACCACTCGCGTGGTGCCCTGTTCGACCCCGCGCGCAAGACGCCGATCCACGCCTGGGAGGAGGCGCATGGCGCCGAGTTCGAGGATGTCGGCAACTGGAAGCGCGCCTGGTTCTACCCGCGCTCCGGCGAAGACATGCATGAGGCGGTCGCGCGCGAGTGCAAGACGGTGCGCGACGTGGCTGGTGTCTTCGACGCCTCGACGCTCGGCAAGATCGAGGTTGTTGGCCCGGATGCGGCGCAGTTCCTCAATCTCATGTACACCAACGCCTGGGACAACCTGAAGCCCGGCCGCTGCCGCTACGGCATCATGCTGCGCGACGACGGCTTCGTCTATGACGACGGCGTGGTCGGTCGACTGGCCGAGGATCGCTTCCACGTGACGACCACGACCGGCGGTGCGCCGCGCGTCATGAACCACATGGAAGATTATCTGCAGACCGAGTTCCCGCACCTGAAGGTGTGGCTGACCTCGACGACGGAACAGTGGGCCGTCATCGCCGTGCAGGGACCGAAGGCGCGCGAGATCATCGCTCCGCTCGTCGAGGGCATCGACCTCTCCAACGAGGCCTTCCCGCACATGAGCGTCGCCGAGGGCAGGATCTGCGGCGTGCCGACACGGCTCTTCCGCATGTCGTTCACCGGCGAGCTGGGCTTCGAAGTCAACGTGCCGGCGGACTACGGCCAGGCGGTATGGGAAGCGATCTGGGCGCGGGCCGAGCCGATGGGCGCCTGCGCCTATGGCACGGAAACCATGCACGTGCTGCGCGCCGAAAAGGGCTACATCATCGTCGGCCAGGATACCGACGGTACGCTGACGCCGGACGATGCCGGCCTCTCCTGGGCCGTCTCGAAGAAGAAGCCCGACTTCGTCGGTATCCGCGGCCTGAAACGCCCGGATCTCGTCAAGGATGGCCGCAAGCAGCTCGTCGGTCTTCTCACCAAGGATCCGAAGGTGGTGCTGGAGGAAGGCGCGCAGATCGTCGCCGACCCGAACCAGCCGAAGCCGATGACCATGCTCGGTCACGTGACGTCGTCCTACTGGTCGGCAAACTGCGGTCGCTCGATTGCGCTGGCCATGGTGGCCGGTGGCCGCGAGCGCCTCGGCCAGACGCTCTACGTGCCGATGACCGATCGCACCATTGCCGTCGAAGTGAGCGACATGGTGTTCTTTGACAAGGAAGGGGGCCGCCTCCATGGCTGACCAGGTTACTGCAAGCCGCAAGGCGGCACTCACCGCGCGCGGGGGCTCGGCCGAGGCGATCCTGACGCCTGCACCGGCAGCAACGCGCATTTCGCTGCGCGCCGGCGCCGACGCACTGCCGGCCCTTTCGGCCGCACTTGGCGTGACGCTGCCGACCCGGCCGAAGACCTCGGCTTCTTCCGGCCAGCGCCATGCGCTGTGGATCGGCCCGGACGAGTGGCTGGTCATCGATGAGAGCCAAGCCGACCTGATGGCGGCAGCGGCCTCAAGCGGCACGCTGCATTCGGCGGTCGACATTTCGCATCGCAACGTCGCCGTCATTGTCAGCGGTCCGGGCGCCGACGTGGCTATCAACAGCGGCTGCCCGCAGGATCTGTCGCTGGCGATCTTCCCGGTAGGTGGCTGCTCGCGCACGATCCTCGGCAAGGCGGAGATCATCCTCTTCCGCACAGCTGAGGATCAGTTCCGGGTCGAGTGCTGGCGGTCGTTCTCGCCCTTCGTCTTCGGACTGCTTTCCGAGGGCGCTGCTGACGCCGGCCACTAAATGAAAAAGCCGGGAGGTGCGAGCAAGCACCTCCCGGCATTCGAAGACTGTTTGAAACAGCTCGCTCTCATTGCCGAGCGAGCAAGATACCTTTTTCGAGGAGCGTGCGCTTCGTCGCGTCGTTCAGGTCGTAATCCTGAAGGTGCTCGGGTTCGACCCAGGCATGTTCGACGAACTCGTCGTTGAGGCTGACCTCGCGATTTTCGGCCTCACAGTCAAAGATCAGATAGATCATATGAAGCTGCTCGGTTGAGCCGTCGGCATAGGACTTTGTCCGGATGTCGTCCCGGAAGGTCCAGGGCTTGATCGTTCCGATCTCCAGACGGTCTCCAAGCTCTTCCCGGATTTCACGGCGCAGGCCCTCATCGAGACGTTCGCCCGGCTCGAGGCCGCCACCCGAAAGCGCCCATTGCCCGGGAAACACGCCGCGATCGGGCGGCATCTTGCAGAGCAGGTAGGCGCCCCTGTTCTGAATGAGCGGGCAGACGATGATACGCTGGCGCAATGACTTCTCCATTTACTGATTTGGCGACCACGACAGCCGCCTGGCTTTTTTACGCGAAGCGCAAGTACCAGAAGAGCGCAATCTCGTGCGTTCCCGGCGTCAATGCCGAATAGAGGTGTCGGTCGTGGCCGGCGAGCTCGAAGCCGTAGCGCTCGTAAAAGCGGCAGGCGGCGACATTGTTCGATTGGGTCTCAAGCCTGATCCCCGGCAGGCCCCGTTCCCGCGCCCAGGACACTGCCCTGTCCATGAGAGCTCGCGCGACGCCGGCGCGGCGCGCGTCCTTGTCGACGGCGATATCGTCCACCTCGGCATAGCCGTTCCACGCCTTCGAGAGTGCAATGTAACCGGCGAGCCGGCCGTCGAGACGCGCTGTGAAGAGGGCGGCATCCGGCCCAGCCGCGGTCTCCACAAGCTCGTCCGGGTCGGATCCATAGGTCTTGATGTAGCTCTCGACCGGAGCGACGTCGCCGAGATCGGGGCCGATGAAGGGCGGCCGTGCCTCGGACGTGACCTCGAAGGAAAAGTCGCAGCCGGCAAAGTCGCTGACGAAACGCCCGTCGGCCGGCTCGACGATGACTGCTACTGTCATGGGATCTTCCTGCTCAAACCGCCTCAGGCATCGGCGGGGCGATCCTTGGGATCGAACTGGATGATCGTCTGCCAGGTTGCCGTCAGCGCCGGCTTGCGCTCGCCTTCGATCTCGACGCTGACGTCGTAGGTGATCATCAGCATGCTGGCGCCGCGGAAGCGGGCATCGGCCATGGTGAAGTGGCCGCGCACCTTGGCGCCGCTCTTCACCGGCGCGATGAAGCGCACTTTCTCGAAGCCGTAATTGATGCCCATGGTCTGTTCGCGGATTTTCGGCAGGCAATTGTAGTTCATCGCGGAGAGCAACGAGAGCGACAGGAAGCCATGCGCGATCGTGCCGCCGAAGGGCGTTTCGGCAGCGGCCCGCACCGGGTCGACGTGAATATACTGATAGTCGCTGGTTGCCTCGGCGAATTTGTCGATTGTTTCCTGCGTGACCGTGATCCAGTCGGAAACGCCGACCTCCTTGCCGACCAGCACCTTGATCTCAGAAAGTGAAATGTCGTGCAGCATGTAAACGCCTCGAAACAAGCCCCCCAAGCGATCTATAGGCTCGCCCGTTGCAACCTGCAAGTGGTGGAAAAGCTTTAGAAAACCTCGACGAAGAAGGCAACCGAGCGCGGCGCCACGTGATCGGCGGGGGATGACGCTGCGAGCGCATCCTGCCATTTTCCATCGACGCTGTCGGGCAGGCGGAGGGGATGCGGCGCATGGCTGCGATTGATGACGACGGCAAGCCGCGTTGCCCGCTTCTGCGTGCGGTCGGGGGTGGTCAGCACCATTGTCAGATTGTCCGTTGCCGGATGCTCCCAGTCGGTCACGGTCATCGGGTGACCGTCGAGACGGCACCACTCGACGTCGCCGTTTCCTGTCAGGAACGTGGTCTCGTCGAAAACGCCGAAGCGGGAGCGCATGGCTGACAGGGCCTCAGTATGGGCGACGATCTCGTCGTCCATCGCCGTCCAGTCGAGCCAGGTGATGGCGTTGTCCTGGCAGTAGGCGTTGTTGTTGCCCCGCTGGCTGCGCCCGGCTTCGTCGCCGGCGGTCAGCATGATCGTGCCGCGGGTGGCAAAGAGCGTTCCGATGAGCGCCATCACGTCATGGCGGCGAGCCGCCTTGATTTCCGGATCCGCCGTCGGCCCTTCGGCGCCATTGTTCCAGGAATGGTTCTCGTTGTGGCCGTCGCGATTTTCCTCGCCGTTCGCCTCGTTGTGCTTGCCGGCATAGGAGACGAGATCGGCCAGCGTGAAGCCGTCATGGGCGGCGATGAAGTTGACCGTGCGCGTGCCGCTCTCACCCCAGCGGGCGAAACTGCCTGAGGAGCCGGCAAGCGCTGTCGCCAGCGCGCCGATCGAATGGCGATCGCCGCGCCAGTAGATGCGGAGGTCGTCGCGGGCGCGGTCGTTCCACTCGAGGAAGGGCGCGGGGAAATTGCCGAGCTGGTAGCCACCGGGACCGATATCCCAGGGCTCGGCGATCAGCACCCGGTCGGCAAGCAGCGGATCGGCCGCAATCGCCTGAAAGAGTGGGGCATCGCGGTGGAAGCCGCCCATGTCGCGGCCGAGGATCGAGGCGAGATCGAAGCGGAAGCCGTCGACGCCGGCAGCGCTGACGAAGTGGCGCAGGCTGTCGAGGATCAGTGCCTCGACAACCGGATTGTCGCAGGCGATCGTGTTGCCGCAGCCGGTATCGTTGATCAGTTCGCCCGGGCGGTCGGTGGCGTGACGATAATAAGTCAGGTTGTCGAGCCCGCGCATCGACAGCGTTGTGCCGAAGCAATCGCTTTCACCGGAGTGGTTGAAAACGAGATCGAGGATGACGCCGATGCCGGCCTTGCGCAGCGCCTCGACGGTCTTTCGCAGCTCCTTGATGCCGCCCGGCACCAGGCGCGGATCGAGTGCCATAGGGGCGATCGGATTATAACCCCAGCCGTTCTTCAGACCGAGCGGTGGCAGATGGCGTTCGTCGATCCAGGCGACGATCGGCATCAGCTCGATGGCCGAGACGCCGAGGCGCTTCAGATGTTCGATGATGGCGGGCTCGGCGAGGGCGGCCACCGTGCCGCGCTTGGCTTTGGGTACGTCGGGATGGAGGATGGTGAAAGGCTTGACGGCGATTTCGTAGACAAGGCCGCCGGAGCGAAAGAGCGGCGCCTTCACCTTGGCAGCCTTCACCTCGGTGACGATCGCTTTCGGTACGAGGTCGGCGGTGTCTTCGCCAAAGATCGTCAGGCGCGGATGATGGCCAAACGGGCGGTCGAGTTCGATGGCATAGGGATCGACGAGAAGCTTGGATGGATCGAACCAGAGACCGTGATCGGGCGAATAGACGCCATCGGCCCGGAAGCCGTAGCGCGTTCCTTTCGGCGCGTCGGCAACCTTCAAGCTGTGAATGTCGCCGTTCCGCGTCATCGGCAGCTGGCGCAGCTGTTTGGCGCCTGATTTGTCGAAAAGGCAGAGATCGATACGGGCGGCATTGTGCGACCAGACCGAAAACACGGTGCCTTCGGAGGTGATGGTGGCACCGAGGGGTGGGTTTCCTTTGGTCGGCATGAAGGCGGCCCTCTTCGTGGTGTCGTCGGTGTGTGTGACCCACCCCCCTCTGCCCGGCCGGGCATCTGCCCCACAAGGGGGAGGTTGACTTGTGGCATCCTCCCATTCCACCGATAAACCGATGCGTTGGTTTACGGGCGAGGGGATCCCTGCGACGTCAACGCCATCTTAGGGCAAGGCCGTGCCGCAGATCGATCTCCCCCTTGTGAGGGAGATGCCCGGCAGGGCAGAGGGGGGTAAGCGGCAAACGAAAAAGGGCCGCATCAGCGGCCCCGATAGTGCGGTATTTCAGGTAATGACGCTCGGCTCGGTGCGGCCGGTGCGGGTCTTGATGCTGGCGATCTCTTCGGCAACGGCGATGAGATCGGCGAGCGCCGTCTGCGTCTCGATATCGTGACGCGAGGCGTCCGGCTCGAAGCGCTCGATATAGACGCGCAGCGTTGCTCCCGATGTGCCGGTGCCCGACAGGCGGAAGACGACGCGGGAGCCGCCTTCGAACAGGATGCGGATGCCCTGGTTCTTGCTGACGGAATGGTCGACCGGATCGTTGTAGGCGAAGTCGTCCGCGGTCGCGACCTTGAGCGCGCCGAAGGACTTGCCGGGCAGCGTGGCAAGCTGGTCGCGCAGGTTGGCGATCAGGCCATTGGCCGCATCAGAATCGACCTCTTCGTAGTCGTGGCGCGAATAGTAGTTGCGGCCGTAGGTCGCCCAATGGTTCTTGACGATGTCGAGCGCGCTTTCCTTGCGCACCGCCAGAATGTTGAGCCACAGCAGGACTGCCCAGAGCCCGTCCTTCTCGCGCACGTGGTTGGAGCCGGTGCCCGCACTTTCCTCGCCGCAGATCGTCGCCATGCCCTCGTCGAGCAGGTTGCCGAAGAACTTCCAGCCGGTCGGCGTCTCGTAGATGCCGATGCCGAGCTTTTCGGCGACACGGTCGGCAGCACCACTGGTCGGCATCGAACGGGCGATACCTGCAAGACCCTTGGCATAGCCGGGTGCCAGATGCGCGTTGGCGGCGAGCATGGCCAGACTGTCGGACGGTGTGATGAAGATGCCGCGGCCGATGACGAGGTTGCGGTCGCCGTCGCCGTCGGAAGCGGCGCCGAAATCCGGTGCGTCGGGCGCCATCATCGTCTCATAGAGTGCGCGGGCATGAACCAGATTCGGGTCCGGGTGGTGGCCGCCGAAATCGGGCAGCGGGATGAAGTTCATCACCGAGCCCTTAGGCGCGCCGAGTCGCTTTTCGATGATCTCCTTGGCATAGGGACCGGTAACGGCGCTCATCGCATCGAAGACGACGCGGAAGCCGCCTTCAATCATTTTGCGGATCGCGCCGAAGTCGAACAGGCTTTCCATCAACTCGGCATAATCGGCGACGGGATCGATGACGGTGATCGTCATGCCGTCGATGTCCTGCGTGCCTTCGGCATCAAGGTTGATGTCGGCGACATCGGAGATCTTGTAGCTGTCGATCACCTTGCTGCGCGCGAAGATCGCGTCAGTGATCTTCTCCGGTGCCGGGCCGCCATTGCCGATGTTGTACTTGATGCCGAAGTCTTCGGTCGGGCCGCCAGGATTGTGGCTGGCCGACAACACGATGCCGCCAAAGGCTTTGTACTTGCGGATGACGTTGGAGGCAGCCGGCGTCGACAGGATGCCGCCGCGGCCGACGAGCACGCGGCCGAAGCCGTTGGCCGCCGCCATCTTGATGGCGATCTGGATGACTTCGCGGTTGTAGAAGCGACCGTCGCCGCCGATGACAAGCGTTTCGCCCTGAAAGCCTTCGAGCGAATCGAAGATCGACTGGATGAAGTTCTCGGCATAGTTCTTCTGCTGGAAGACCGGGACCTTCTTGCGCAGCCCTGACGTGCCAGGCTTCTGGTCGCCGTAGGGGGTTGTGGTAACCGTTCTTATCATGCTGACTTAACCTTTCCCGAGAAGTCCGGAATAAAGAGAGACGTAACGCTCGGCACTTGTGGCCCAGGAAACGTCCGATTTCATGCCCTGGGTCTGAATTTTCGACCAGACTTTGGGCTCGCTGTATGCACGCAGCACCCGCCGGATCGCAAGCCGCAACCCATCGGCATTGACAGGCGTGAACTGGAAGCCGGTCGCGACCTTGGCCGCAAGCCCGGCCTCGTTGGCGTCGATGATGGTATCGGCAAGGCCGCCGGTGCGGGCGACGACCGGCACGCAGCCGTAGCGCAGGCCATAGAGCTGGGTAAGCCCGCAGGGCTCGAAGCGCGACGGAATGAGGATGGCGTCGGAGCCCGCCTGCATCAGATGCGACAGCGGCTCGTTGTAGCCGGTGACCATGCCGATATGGCCGCGATGGCGGGAGGCAGCGGCGAGCAGCGCGCCTTCGAGCGCCGCGTCGCCGGAGCCGAGCACCACGAGCTTGCCGCCCATGGCGACGAGCTCGTCGGCGATCTCGGCGACCAGATCCATGCCCTTCTGCCAGGTGAGCCGGCTGACAACGCAGAAGATCGGGCCGTTGCCTTTTTCAAGGCCGAAGCGTTCCTCGAGCGCACGCCGGTTGGCCGCGCGCTGCTTCAGGCTCGTTGCGCTGAAATGCTGGGCGATGTGCGGGTCGGTCTGCGGATCCCAGATGTCGGCGTCGATGCCGTTGACGATGCCAGAGAGGTCGGCGACGCGGCTCTTCAACAGGCCTTCGAGGCCCATGCCGAATTCGGGCGTCAGGATTTCCTGCGCATAGGAGGGGCTGACGGTGGTAATGGCGTCGGCGGTCTGCAGGCCGCCCTTCAGGAAGCCGACGTCGCCGTAATATTCGACGAACTGCATCGAGAAGGCTTCGGCGGGAAGGGCAAGCTCGGGGAAGACTAAGGCGCCGAACTGGCCCTGGAAGGCGATGTTGTGGATCGTCATCACCGTCGGCGTTGCGGCCGCCGGGCCGAAATGCATGTAGACCGGCGTCAGCGCCGTCTGCCAGTCATGGGCGTGAACGATATCGGGTTTCCAGCCCGAGACGACATCGCCGCCGGCAATTTCGGCCGCCGCAAGCGAGAGTGCGGCAAAGCGGCGGAAATTGTCGACGTAGTCGCGGCCGGTGGCATCGACATAGGGGCCGCCGTCTCGAGCGTAGAGTTCAGGCAGGTCGAGGACCAGCAGATCGAGCCCGTCGATTTCGGCGGCGAGAACTGTCGCCGGATTGCCGAACAGGTTTTCGAAACTGCCGACCTTCTTTTTCTTCTTCAGCTTCTGCAGCACGGCCGGATAGCCGGGCACCAGCGTGCGGGTCTTGACGCCGTGCGGCAAAAGCGCTGCCGGAAGCGCGCCGACGACATCGGCGAGCCCCCCGGTCTTGATCAGCGGATAGACTTCGGACGCAACGGACAGGACGTTCATGAAGTGCCTACATTCCCAGTTTGTCGATCATCGTTTGCGTGATCAGGCAGACGCCGTTTTCCGAACGCCGGAAACGCTTGGCATCGAGCACCGGATCGTCACCGACGACGAGGCCCTCGGGGATCACGACACGGCTGTCGATGACCACGTTGCGCAGCGTCGCGTGGCGACCGATCTTCACATCGGGAAGAACTACGGCATTCTCCAGACGGGAATATGAATTTACGCGGACACCTGTGAACAACAGGCTGCGGTTGAGCGCGGCGCCTGAGATAATGCAGTCGCCGGAGATCAGCGACGAGGTTGCCGAGCCGCGGCGGTTTTCATCGTCATGCACGAATTTCGCCGGCGGCTTGATCTCGGCAAAGGTCCAGATCGGCCAGGTGCTGTCGTAGATGTCGAGCTCCGGCGTCACGTGGGTCAGGTCGATATTGGCCTGCCAATAGGCATCGATCGTGCCGACGTCGCGCCAGTAGGCCTCGCGCTCGAAGTCCGACCGCACGCAGGACTCTGCGAAACGGTGGGCGACGGCTTTGCCGTTATCGACGATGTAGGGGATGATGTCCTTGCCGAAGTCGCGGCTCGATTTCGGATCGGCGGCGTCGCGGCGCAGAAGATCCATCAGGAACTTCGTGTGGAAGACATAGATGCCCATGGAGGCAAGCGCCATCTCCGGATTGCCGGGAATGCCCGGCGGATCGGCCGGCTTCTCGACGAAGGCGATGATGCGGTCCTTTTCGTCGACATGCATCACGCCGAAGCCGGTTGCTTCCATGCGCGGCACCTCGAGGCAGCCGATGGTGACGTCGGCGCCGGAATCGACGTGCTGCTGCAGCATCAATTCGTAGTCCATCTTGTAAATATGGTCGCCAGCAAGGATCACCATGTATTCGACGCCATGATCCTCGATGATGTCGATGTTCTGGTAAACGGCGTCGGCCGTGCCTTCGTACCATTGCGTTTCGGAAACGCGCTGGCTGGCCGGGAGAATATCGAAGCTTTCGTTTCGCTCCGGGCGGAAGAAGTTCCAGCCACGCTGCAGGTGGCGGATCAGCGAATGCGCCTTGTACTGGGTGGCGACGCCGATGCGGCGGATACCGGAGTTGAGCGCGTTCGACAGCGCGAAGTCGATGATACGGGCCTTGCCGCCGAAATAGACCGCCGGCTTCGCCCGTCGGTCGGTCAGTTCCTTCAGGCGACTGCCGCGACCGCCGGCGAGAACATAGGCCATGGCATCACGTGCCAGAGGTTGCGTACGCTTTTCCACCATTTGTCCTCCCCATTCATTGACCTTAAGGGGTCGTCACGGCGGCCTTCTGCGACGCCTTGCGGCCCTCGATATTTGCAGTCTTCCGCCGCCTTCGGCTGGCGGGTCGGATAAATTACTCCTGTTCCAGCATCAGTGTCGCGAGCGGCGGCAGGGTGATGTTGGCCATGATCGCTCCCGTGCTGTTCTTCTCGGCAAAAACCGCGCCGCCATTGCCCTTGCCGCTTCCTCCATAGATTTCCGCGTCGCTGTTGAGGATCTCCTTCCAGCGACCCTTGACCGGCAGCGGGATGGCGTAGCTTTCCCGGTAGACGGGGGTGAAATTGGTGATGACGGCGACCAGTTTTTCGCCGGGCGCCTTGCGCAGCCAGGCAAAGACCGAGTTGTCGCGGTCGTCGGCCAGCAGCCATTCGAAACCTTCGCCTTCGCAATCGCGCGCATGCAGCGCCGGCTTGGCGCGGTAGGTGCCGTTCAAGTCACGCACCAGCCGTCGCATGCCCTCGTGCAGATGGTATTCGAGCAGGTTCCAGTCGAGCGCCCGATCCTCGGACCATTCGCGCCATTGCGCGAACTCCTGACCCATGAACAAGAGCTTCTTGCCGGGATAGCCCCACATGAAGGCGTAGTAGGCCCGGAGATTGGCGAACTTCTGCCAGTCGTCGCCGGCCATCTTGGCGATCAGCGAGCCCTTGCCGTGCACGACCTCGTCATGGGACAGCGGCAGCACGAAGTTCTCGTTGAAGGCATAAAGCAGGCCGAATGTCAGGTCGTTGTGGTGGAACTTGCGGTGCACCGGCTCGCGCGACAGATATTGCAGCGTGTCGTGCATGAAGCCCATGTTCCACTTGAAGCCGAACCCGAGACCCCCCGCATGGACCGGATGGGAGACCTTCGGCCAGGAGGTCGATTCCTCGGCGATCGTCAGGATACCCTTGTGAGAGCCGTATATTTCCGTGTTCAGCGTCTGCAGGAAACGGACGGCCTCGAGGTTCTCGTTGCCGCCATATTCGTTCGGCACCCACTCGCCGTGCTTGCGCGAGTAGTCGAGGTAGAGCATCGAGGCGACCGCATCGACGCGCAGGCCGTCGACATGGAATTTTTCCGCCCAGTAGAGCGCATTGTTGACGAGGAACGACAGCACTTCCTGGCGGCCGAAATTGTAAATCGCCGTGTTCCAGTCGGGGTGGAAGCCTTGGCGCGGATCCTCGTGTTCGTAGAGTGCGGTGCCGTCGAACCAGCGCAGGCCGTGCTCGTCGGTCGGGAAATGCGCCGGCACCCAGTCGAGGATGACGCCGATGCCGACCTTGTGGCAGCCGTTGACGAAGCGGGCAAAACCTTCGGGCTCGCCGAAACGGGCGGTCGGCGCATAAAGACCGGTTGTCTGGTAGCCCCAGGAGGGGTCGAAAGGAAACTCCGAGATCGGCAGAAACTCGATATGAGTAAAGCCCATGTCGACGCAGTAGGGGATCAGCCGGTCGGCAAGCTCGTCCCAGGAGAGCATCTCGCCATTGTCGCGGCGCTGCCAGGAACCGGCGTGCACTTCGTAGATCGAGATCGGTTGCCGTCTTGCGTCGGCCGAGGCCCAATGCTTGCGGTGTGCCTCGTCGTCCCAGGTCTGCGCGATTTCCGGCGTGGTCATCGAGGCCGTGTTCGGGCGTAGTTCGGAGCGCCGGGCAAAGGGATCGGCCTTGAGCGGCAGACGCGTGCCGTTGCGGTCGAGGATCTCGTACTTGTAGACAAGGCCCGCATCGACGCCGGGAATGAAGATTTCCCAGATGCCGGTGTCGGTGCGCAACCGCATGACGTGGCGACGGCCGTCCCAGTCGTTGAACTGGCCGACGACCGAAACACGCTTCGCATTGGGTGCCCAGACGGCGAAATGGTAGCCGCTGGCACCGTCATGCTCGATCGGGTGCGCCCCCATCTTGTCGAAGAGCCTGAGATGCGAGCCTTCGCGAATGTAATAATCGTCCATCGGCCCGAGAACCGGACCGAAGCTGTAGGGATCAACGACCACCCATTCGCCGCCCTGATTGCGGGCGCGGTAGCGGACGGGCTGTGGCTTCTTCAGCGCCACCGGGCCTTCGAAGAAGCCGGCATCGTCGCGCCGTTCGATCGCCCCCAGGTCCTTGCCCGAGAGCGTTTCGACCGT
This sequence comes from Ensifer sp. Root423, assembly GCF_001426275.1. Taxonomy (NCBI): domain Bacteria; kingdom Pseudomonadati; phylum Pseudomonadota; class Alphaproteobacteria; order Hyphomicrobiales; family Rhizobiaceae; genus Ensifer; species Ensifer sp. Root423. The sequence continues at coordinate 147,837 of NZ_LMEG01000047.1, forward strand.
CACCGTCTCGGCATCGGGGATGAAGCAGCGGGCAAGGACGGTCTTGCCGACGGGGTGCACGCCAAGAACCGCAAAGGGGTCGTCATGCGTGCCCTTGAGGATGGCCGCGATATCCGGGGCTGACAGCAGACCTGAAGCTGCGGGTTCCGGGTCCTTGCCGGCCGAGGGCGTCATCCAGCTCTCCAGATTTCCCCGGCATATTGCCGGATGGTGCGATCGGACGAGAACCAGCCCATCCTTGCGGTGTTGCGGATTGCCTGCGCGTGCCAGTCGGACGGCGTCGTCCAGAGCTGGTCGAGCTCGCGCTGCGCCTTGGCGTAGGCTTCGAAATCGGCAGCGACCATGAACCAGTCGTGATTGTAGAGACCTTCGACGAGGCTTGCGAAGCGATTGCGGTCATCGGGCGAGAACACGCCGGACGCAATCGCCTGCAGCGCCTGCGACAGCTCGCGCGAGCCTTCGATGATGGCGCGCGGGTTGTGACCTTCGGCTCGTGCCCTGGTCACCTCTTCGGCGGTCATGCCGAAGATCTTGATGTTTTCCTCGCCGATCCAGTCGCGCATTTCGACATTGGCGCCGTCGAGCGTACCGATCGTCAAGGCGCCGTTCAGCGCGAACTTCATGTTGCCGGTGCCCGATGCTTCCATGCCGGCCGTCGAGATCTGCTCGGAAAGGTCGGCAGCCGGAACCATGATCTCGGCGAGCGAGACGTTGTAGTTCGGCACGAAGACGATCTTCAGGAGGCCGCGCACCGCCGGATCGTTGTTGACGACACGGGCGACGTCGTTGGCCAGTTTGATGATCAGCTTGGCATTGTGATAGCTCGGCGCCGCCTTGCCGGCAAAGAGCTTGACGCGCGGCACCCAGTCGAGCTCCGGATGGGAGCGGATCTGGTCGTAGAGCGCCACCGCCTCGATGATGTTGAGGAGCTGGCGCTTGTACTCGTGGATGCGCTTGATCTGGATGTCGAACATCGCCGACGGATCGAGCCGGATGCCGAGGCGGCTCTGCACGAGCTGCGCGAGGCGCACCTTGTTGGCGCGTTTGACCGCGGCGAAATGTTCCTGGAAGTCCGCCTTGTCGGCGAAGACGTCGAGCGGCTGCAGCGCCTCGGTATTGTCCATGAACTCGTCGCCGATCGCGTCGCGGATCAGTCCGAAGAGACCGGGATTGCACTGCATCAGCCAGCGGCGCGGCGTAATGCCGTTGGTCTTGTTGTTGATGCGGTCCGGGTAGAGCTTGTGCAGGTCGGCAAACACCGTTTCCTTCATCAGCTCGGTGTGCAGTGCCGAAACGCCGTTGATCGAGTGCGAGCCGACAAAGGCGAGATTGCCCATGCGCACGCGTCGTTCGCCGCTTTCGTCGATCAGCGAGATGTTGCGGATTTCGTCGTCCGTGGCGCCCTTCTGGCGGCGGGCCTCGATCAGGATCTTGGCGTTGATCGCATAGACGATCTGCATGTGGCGCGGCAGCAGGCGCTCGATCAGCGGTACCGGCCAGCTTTCGAGCGCTTCGGGCAGAAGCGTGTGGTTGGTGTAGGAGATCGTGCGGCGGGTGATGTCCCAGGCCTGCTCGAAATCGAGGCCGTGCAGGTCGGTCAAGAGCCGCACCAGTTCGGCAATGGAAATGGCTGGATGGGTGTCATTGAGCTGGATGGCGACGGCGTCCGGCAGCGAGTTGAAGTCCGGGTATTGCTGCAGGTGACGGCGCAGGATGTCCTGCAGCGAGGCCGAGGAAAAGAAGTATTCCTGGCGTAGGCGCAGCTCCTGGCCCGCTGGCGTCGCGTCGGCCGGATAGAGAACACGCGTCAGGCTTTCCGCCTTGTTGCTTTCGCGAAGGGCGCCGATGTGGTCGCCGGCGTTGAAGGCGGCCAGCAGGATCGGGTCAATCGGCTGCGCGGTCCACAAGCGCAGCGTGTTGACGCGTTTTGCCCGCCAGCCGACGGCGGGCGTGTCGAAGGCGGTGGCGATGACGCGCTCGGCCGGTTTCCACACGAAACGCTGGATTTCCTCGTCGACATTGGCGGTTTCGACCACGCCGCCGAAGCCGATTTCGTAAGAGCTTTCGCGGCGTTCGAATTCCCAGGGGTTGCCGTGGGCAAGCCAGGTTTCGGGTAGTTCCACCTGCCAGCCATCGGCCATCTGCTGGCGGAAGAGGCCATGCATGTAGCGGATGCCGTAGCCATAGGCGGGTACGTCGACGGTCGCCATCGATTCCATGAAACAGGCAGCCAGCCGTCCGAGACCGCCATTGCCGAGGGCCGCATCCGGCTCGAGCTGGGCGACGACATCGATATCGACGCCGAGGGAGGCGAGTGCGTCGCGCATCTCGTCCATCAGGCCGATATTGGTCATCGCATCGCGCATCAGCCGGCCGATGAGGAATTCGAGCGAGAGATAATAAACGCGCTTGGCGCCGGTTGCGTAGGTCTTGCGGGTGGAGTCCATCCACTTGTCGGTGATGCGGTCACGCGCAACCAGGATCGCCGCCGTCAGCCAGTCATGGGGCTTGGCGACCTTCGGGTCCTTGCCGATGCGGTACTTCAGACGTTCGAGGATTTCGACGGCGAGCTGGCTAGGTTCAGACGACCTTGGGGCGGGCTGCGGCACGTCGTTGGTGGAGAGCCTGTTCATCATGAAACTGTCTTTACCCTTTTGCGTTGGGAGATCGCAGGCCGGACCCGACCGGGGATAAAGCCAATTTATGCATCGATCCGAAGCGCTTGCAACAGATGTTTTTAAATGGATTAGACTTGTCTCAGACGGTGGAGAACGTATCCCGCCGAAACGCAAAATGCCGCCCGGCGGGGCCGGGCGGCATCGTCAGCGATGTGGTCTGTCTTACCTTGTCAGGCGTGCCATCTTGCCCGAGGTGGTGGCGCCGATTTCACCGAAAACCTTGACCAGAGCTGCGGCATCTTCCGGCGACTTGTAGTCGGCTGTGCTGCTGGCGCATCGGCTGAGCACCGATTTTCCCTGGATCGGCGCCATGAAGGCGATGGTGAAGACGCGAATGCCGGCGTCCTTGGCATCCTGGCACGCCTTGAGCGTTGCCGTGTCGGATTTGGAATCCTGGGCTTTGTACTTGTCGAGTTCCGGTTCCGGCTTTGGCGCCGCCGGGATGGTCAACGCCTTTCCTTCGAAATGTGTGTTCGCCCCATCGGTCATGAAGACGATGTACTTTTTCGGCGTCAGGCCGTTGGAAGCCGTGTGCGCGTCGTTTTCGCCCTTGAGCTTCAGATCCGTGACGGCCTTGGCGAAAGCGCCGCTCGAATCCGTGCCGCCGTTCGCCTCCAGGTTCTTGACGTAGGTACTGGCCTTCGTCGTGCCCCAGGCCAGTTTCTCTTCCGGGAAGATGGAGCTGCTATAGGAAACAGCGCCGACACGGACATACTTGTTGTCGGGGTCCATCTCGGTGAGTGGCTTCAGCAGCGTCTCAACCGCGGATTTCAAGGTCGTGATCTTGTCGATCATGCAAGGGCTGGTCTCAGAGATGCTCTTGCCCCAGTTCTCCGCCGTCCAGTTCTTGCACTTGGTGCGCTTCTCGTCCTTCACATTCGTCACGAAGGCCATCGAGCCCGAGCGGTCGAGCACGAGATACATCGACATGGCGTTCTTGGTTTCCGTCGCGCTCTCGGCAACGGCTACCGTTTCCAGATTGACGGACTTCTGTCCGAGCAACCGCGTCATGGGGTTGAGCTGAATTGTCTGCTTGTTGACGATCGTGACCTTGAAGGCCTTGTCGCTCTTGCCGACAGTCGTCATGACGATGTCGACCGTCGGCTGAACCTGGGTCTCCGTCGGGTCGGTCACGCCGCCCGCGGAAGCGCTGCTGGTGCCCGGGTCGCTGCCGCCGGCTCCACCGGGCAGATCGGTCGAGCTTGCGCCCGACTGCGCCTTCAGGAAGTTCAAGGCGATTTCCTTGGCCTTCTCGGTCGCCAGGGTATCCTTGTTTGCAACGAGTGCGGACGCAGCCGCAAGTGCTGCCGCGTCGGCTGCATCCTGCATCTGGTTTTTCGTCGTCATCATGGTGGCCAGATCGACGGCGACGCCGCCGGCTGCCAACACCAATGGCGCCGCGAGTGCTGCCATGATGCCAAAATTGCCACCCCGGTCCTTGAGCATAGCTACGAAGGACCGGCCTACCGTGTATCGTCTTCCCATCTTTGCACACCCCAAAGGAACACGTTGCAAGCTTGGGGGCATCAATAGCGGCGATGGCTTACGATATCGTTCCGGCAATCCTTGCAATTTTAATGGATTGCCGGAAAACCGGTTGTTGTAAGGGGTTCTGCGGCACCCTGTCTGTTCCGAAGCGGGAATCGGCCTGTGCCAAATCGGGTCACGGTACCGGAATGACGTCGACCGCCTGTTTCGTCGTTTGGCTGCCGTAGCTTTTCAGGACCCCGATGACGGGCGCGACATCGCCGTAGTCGCGGCCATGGCCGACGACGATATGGTCGGTTCCAGCCGGAATATTGTTGGTCGGATCGAGTTCGAGCCACCCACCGGTTGTGCCGCACCAGACGCGCACCCAGGCGTGCATGGCATCGGCCCCCTCCAGGCGCTCCTTGCCGGGCGGAGGGATCGTCCTTAGGAAACCGCTAACATAGCCGGCAGGGATGCCGAGGCTTCTGAGCGCCACGATCATGACATGGGCGAAATCCTGGCAGACGCCGCGCTTGAGCTTGAACGCTTCTGCCGGCGTCGTGTTCACGGTCGTCGCCTCGCCGTCATAGGCGAAGTCGCGATGGATGCGGTCACACAGTGCAACGGCGATCTGGCGCACGGTCATCGTGTCGGTAATGGTGTCACGCGCGTAGGCGGCAATGTCGGCGACCTCGGGCAAGAGTGGGCTCGGGCCGGCGAAGTGATGCGGCGCGTCGGCATCGACGGACCAGCAGGCCGCAAGCTCGGCCGGCAGGCCGGTGAGGTCAGGGGAGAAGTCCGCGGTCAGGGCCTGTGCTTCCACCTGCACGCGCGCCTGCATGCGGATCGTCAGGTCTGCATGCGAGTTGCGAAAGAGAATCGACGTAAACGGGTTGGCGAAGAAGTCGATGCTCTCGGTACGTTCGGCCGGCATGGGATGGCAGCTGAGCGAGCCGACGACGAGACGTTGGCGACCGGGCAGCGTCGCCGGCAGCACGCGCACGAGGTGGCGGCCGCCGGACACCGGCACTTCGTAGTCATAGATGATCTTCAGGCTGATGTCGTAAAGCATGGCTAGCCGAGATAGGTGCGCGCGAGCAGATCGGACAGGCTTTCGAGATCCCGCTCCAACCGATTGTAGACGCCGAGGTTCATGGCTTCCGGTGTCATCACCGCCAGGCCCGAATGCAGCCGCATCGCCTCGCGGTAGAAGGAGGACATCTGGCCGTTGACGAAGGCGTTCGGCAACAGCTCGACCTCGGTCTTGATCTCATTCAACTGGTAAAGCACCGAGCGCGGATTGAGCGGATCGAGCGCCAGGAGGTCGGTGACCGTCAAGGCGGCGGTGCTGACATTGTAGCGCCGGCGATGGGTCATGACGCTGTCGCCGATTTCGAGCAGCATGTCATAGGCGCCATCGGGCGCATCCGGCCCCGACATGTGGCCGAGCAGCCGGGTCATGTGCAGGCCGCGCTCGATATAGCGGCCGATCGAAAGGAAGCGCCAGCCGGTGAAGCGGTACATGTTTTCATGCACGAGACCGGCAAAGCCGGCGAGCTTGCGCAGGAGCACGGTGATCGCGCGGGTCGCGTCGTCGCCGGCCTGCACCGTCGCGTGGAACTTGCGCGCCGTCTGCGACAGGTCGTTCAGTGCCAGCCAGCCGTCCGGCGAGAACCGGTCGCGGATGTTGCCGGCGCTGAAGAGGGCGCTTGCGATATTGGCGAGCAGGCTGTCGGGCACAGGCTGGCGCGCATCGATGTCGAGGGCTGCGAGATAGTCGCCGACATCCTTAAGGAGCGGCAGGTCCGGATCGGCGGTTTCGGCGAAGCGGCCGTGCCAGGCGCGCAGGATGCGTAGCGCCCCTTCCGCACGCTCGATATAGCGGCCGAGCCAGAAGAGATTGTCGGCCGCCCGGCTCGGCAGGCTTCCCGGCATGTTGCGGGTGAAACTTTCCTCGGCCGGAAGCAGCGTCGTGCGCTCGACCGGTCGGTCGCTGACGATCCAGACATCGGCGGCGGTGCCGCCCGCCTGCATCGCGATCGCGGCGACATCGTCGCCGGAGCCGATGCGGGCAAAGCCGCCTGGCATAATCTGCCAGCCGTCGCGGGTGCGTGCCGCAAACACCCGCAGGCTCATCGGCCGCGGCGTCAGCCGCCCGCGCACCCAGGCAGGGGTGGTCGAGAGCGTGACCACCTCCTGGCCCACGAGCTTGCCGCCCTCGGCGCTAAGCCAATCTGCGATCGAGGCTCGAGCCTTCTCATCAAGCGTACGGCCGAGTACCGACTGGCCATTGTCGTCGAAGAAAGGGCGGGTCTGGTAGGCGGGGCCGATGACCATGCGGTCGAGGTTGGCGGCGACCTGTTCGCGTTCGGCGCCTTGGCCGCACCACCAGGTGGCGATCGAGGGCAGCTTCTGTTCCTCGCCCAGCAGATGGCGGCAGATCGCCGGCATGAAAGCGAGGAAGGCGCGGGTTTCGACGATGCCGGTGCCGAGCGCGTTCACGATTGAGACCGAGCCGGCCCTGAGCGCCTCGACAATGCCGGGTGTGCCGATATGCGAGGACTGATTGAGCTCGAGCGGATCGGCAAAGGCCGCGTCGAGACGACGCCAGAGCACGCCGATGGGCTTGAGGCCGGCGACGGTGCGCACCATCACCCGGCCGCCGAGCACGGTCAGATCCTCGCCTTCAAGCAGCATGAAGCCCAGATAGCGGGCGATATAGGCATGTTCGAAATAGGTCTCGTTGGCGATCCCCGGCGAAAGAACGGCGATGCGGTCGTCCGGGTGCAGCCGGCGGCTCTGCAGCGTGTCGCGGAACTCGCCAAAGAAGCCGGCCAGCCGGTGGACGTGGCTTTCGGCATAAAGATTGGAGAAGGCACGCGTGGTCGCGACCCGGTTCTCCAGGGCGAAGCCGGCGCCCGAAGGTGCCTCGGTGCGATCGGACAGGACCCACCAGTTACCGTCGGGGCCACGGCCGATCTCGAAGGAGACGAAATGCAGGAAGTGGCCGTCGGCCGGTTTGACGCCGACGAGCGGGCGCAGGAACTCCGGATTGGAGGCGACGAGCGCCGGCGGCAACAGCCCTTCGCGCACCAGCCGGTTCTCGCCATAGATGTCGGCGACCACCTTTTCCAGAAGTTCGGCGCGCTGCACGAGGCCTTGCGAGACGTGCGCCCATTCCTTTTCGTCGATCAGAACCGGAATGTGCGACAGCGGCCAGCTTCGCTCGGAACTCTCCTTGGCGCCATAGACGCGATAGAACACGCCGGCGTCGCGCAGATAGCGGTCGGCGCGCGCGAAGCGGTTGGCAAGTTCGGTCTCGTCGAGCCGCCCAAGCGTCGCGAGCAGCCGCTGCCAGACCGGGCGGACATTGCCCTCCTGGTCGAGCATTTCGTCGGCAATGCCCGGTAGGGCACGGTAGCCGAAGACCGGATCGTCGTCGGTGCCCGGATGGTTTGCGGCCGCTGTCTGCTTCTTCGGCATTTACGCTCCTGGTGGACGCCTGAGATCAAGCGTCATCGGGAATTCCGTCGACGGGCTTTCGGGGCGCAGCGGATAGCCTCCCGGCGTATGGCCCCAAGGCTCGAACCGCGCCAGGCGTCGCGCCTCCGCCTCGTTGCCGTTGACCGGAAACGTGTCGTAGTGGCGCCCACCCGGGTGGGCGACATGGTAGATGCAGCCGCCGATCGCCCGATTCGACCATGTATCATAGATATCGAATGTAAGGGGAGTGTTGACCGGTAGCACCGGGTGTAGCCCTGAGGCCGGCTGCCACGCCTTGTAGCGGACGCCGGCCACCGCCGTGCCATTCGAACCAGTGCGTGTGAGCGGCAAGGGCCGACCGTTGCAGGCGACCGTATATCGCTCGGGATTGGCGGTATCGAGCTTGACCTGCAGCCGTTCGATCGAGCTGTCGACATAGCGCACGGTGCCGCCGATCGCGCCCTGTTCGCCCATCACGTGCCAGGGTTCGAGCGCCTGACGGATTTCGAGCTTTGCCCCCTCGTATTCGACCTCGCCGCAGAAGGGGAAGCGGAACTCGAGCTGGGCCTCGAACCATTCCGGCTTCAGATCGAAGCCATGCGCCCGGAGATCGGCGAGCACGTCGAGAAAATCCTGCCAGACGTGATGCGGCAGCATGAAACGATCGTGCAAAGCTGTGCCCCAGCGCACGAAGCGACCGTCGACCGGGTGTTTCCAGAAACGGGCGATGAGGGCGCGCACCAGCAATTGCTGGGCAAGCGACATGCGGGCGTTCGGCGGCATCTCGAAACCGCGGAACTCGACGAGGCCGAGGCGGCCGGTGGGCCCGTCAGGCGAAAACAGCTTGTCGATGCAGATCTCCGCCCGATGGGTGTTGCCGGTGACATCGACGAGCAGGTTGCGGAACAGCCGGTCGACGAGCCAGGGCAGGGGCGGCGGCGTTGCAGAGCCCGGCATCGGCACCTGCGCCAGGGCGATTTCGAGTTCATAGAGCTGGTCGTGCCGGGCTTCGTCGATACGCGGCGCCTGCGAGGTCGGGCCGATGAAGAGGCCGGAGAACAGGTAGGAGAGCGAGGGATGCCGCTGCCAGTGCAGCACCATGCTTTTTAGCAGATCCGGGCGGCGCAGGAACGGGCTGTCATTCGGATTGGCGCCGCCGACGACCACGTGATTGCCGCCGCCGGTGCCGGTGTGACGGCCGTCGATCATGAACTTGTCGGCACCGAGCCGGCTCTGGCGCGCCTCCTCGTAGATCGCCGTGGTGATATCGACGCAGTCCTGCCAATGGGCGGCCGGATGAATGTTGACCTCGATGACGCCCGGGTCCGGCGCAACGCGGATGACGTTGATGCGCTCGTCCTGCGGCGGTGCATAGCCTTCGATGTGCACGGGCAGGCCGATCGCAGCGGCAGCGCGCTCCGCAGACGCGATCAGATCGAGATACTCCTCGACGCTGGTCGTCGGCGGCATGAAGACGCAGAGCCGGCCGTCGCGCGGCTCGACGCTGATGGCGGTGCGCACCAGTCCGGCGATCTCGTCGCGCGGCGCCGGGAGCGGCGTTTCCGGAACTTCCGAGGCCTGGAAGCGTGCATGCTGCGTGCGGGCGCTGCTTTCGCTGAAGTCCGGCAAATCGTCGCGCGGGACCGTCGGATCGACCGGATGGATATAGGGGTAAGCGGAGGGCGCGACATAGGGTAGGGCGCCGAGCGGAAGGCGATAGCCGACGGCGCTGTCGCCGGGAACGAGGAAGATGCGGCCACGGCGCGTCTGCCATTTCTCGCTCATCCACTTCACGCCGGTGGCGCGCGCGTTCCAGGCTTGCACCGGCAGAACATAGCCGGTCGGCGCCGTCAGGCCGCGCTCGAACACGCGGGCCATGCGGCTGCGCTCCTCGGGATCCTTCAGCTTGGAGTTGGCAGGATCGACGTTGTCGGGGAGGTTTGCCTCCTTCAGCAGCCAGTCGGCCGGGTCTTCGAAGGCCGGCACGACCATTTCGGTCGGCAGGCTCAATTCGCCTGCGACCAGATGCAGCAGGCGTTCGGCATCCGCTACCGTCACGTCGTGGCGGCTGGTCTCCTCGGCGATCAGGTCCGGCCGGCGCCAGATCGGCACGCCGTCCTTGCGCCAGTAGAGGGAGAAGGTCCAGCGCGGCAGGGTTTCGCCCGGATACCATTTGCCCTGGCCATAATGCAGGAAGCCACCGGGGGCGAAGCGTTCGCGCAGCCGGCGGATCAGTGTGTCGGCCTTCTCGCGCTTGGTTGGTCCGACGGCCTCCGTGTTCCATTCCTCGGACTCGAAGTCGTCGATCGCAACGAAGGTCGGCTCGCCGCCCATCGTCAGGCGGATGTCGTTTTCCTCAAGCTCCCGGTCAACCTTCCCGCCGAGTGCATTCAGCGCATCCCAGCTTTCGTCGGAGAAGGGTTTGGTGATGCGCGGGTGCTCGGCGACGCGCCTCACCTTCATGTCGAAAGCGAAGTCGGTGCGGGTCTCGGGATCGCCGAAAAATTCTCCGGAGATCGGCGCGGCGTTGCGGTAATGGGGCGTTGCGGCAAGCGGAATGTGGCTCTCGCCGGTCAGCAGGCCCGAGGTCGGGTCGAGCCCGACCCAGCCGGCGCCGGGCAGGTAGACTTCGGCCCAGGCATGCAGGTCGGTGAAGTCGTGGTCGGTGCCGGAGGGGCCGTCGAGGGCTTTCAGATCCGGCGTCAGCTGAATGAGATAGCCGGAGACGAAGCGGGCGGCGAAGCCGAGATTGCGCAGGATCTGTACGAGCAGCCAGCTGGAATCGCGGCAGGATCCTCTTGCCGATGTCAGCGTCTGCTCCGGGTCCTGCACGCCCGGCTCCATGCGGATCACATAGCCGACTTCCTTCTGCAGGCGTGCGTTGAGCCCGACGACCATGTCTATGGTGCGCTGGCGGGAACGGTCGACCGTTGCCATGAAGGCGGAGAGCGCCGGGCCGAGCGGCTCCGGCGTCATATAGATCCGGAGATCGTCGCTGAGATCCTCGGGGTAGGGGAAGGGCCAATGTTCGGCCTCTTCCTCGACGAAAAAGTCAAAGGGGTTGTAGACGGTCATGTCGGCGACGAGATCGACTTCGATTTTCAGCTCGCTCACCGGATCGGGAAAGACGAAACGGGCGAGGTAGTTGCCGTAGGGGTCCTGCTGCAGGTTGACGAAATGGTTGCCGGGCGAAACCTTCAGCGAGTGGCTGATGACCTTGGTCTTGGAATGGGCAGCGGGCTTCAGCCGGATGATCTGCGGCGAGAGGCTTACGGGACGGTCATAGATATAGTGGGTCAGGTGATAGATACTGGCCTTGATCGACATGCCGGATTTGATCCCCTTCGTGGCGGGTCTGACGCCCCCCATCGCCACGAAGTTTGTGCAATGCAAATCGAGAATGCAAGCGCGAAAGCGCCCGCAGAAAATCAGGGCGGCGCAACGCATTCGCACGCCCGGACGGGCGTGCGAAACATTGGCCATCCTCGGTCAGACGATCGGCGGATTGATGCGGGCAAAACCCTCCTGGCGGTAGTAGGGGAAGTAGGGGTAGGCCGGCGTCGTTCGGCTCGCCGCGTCGAGTCGGGCGATCTGGTCCGCTGACAACGACCAGCCGACGGCGCCGAGGTTCTGGCGAAGCTGCTCCTCGTTGCGGGCGCCGATGATGACGCTCGAGACCGTCGGGCGCTGCAGCAGCCAGTTGATGGCGATCTGAGGGATCGTCTTGCCGGTTTCCTCCGCGAGCTGGTCGAGCACGTCGACGACATCGTAGAGCTTCTCATCATCGACCGGTGGGCCGAAGGCCGCGGTGTCGTGCAGGCGGCTGCCTTCGGGCCACGGCTTGCCGCGGCGGATCTTGCCGGTGAGACGTCCCCAGCCGAGCGGGCTCCAGACAAGAGCGCCGACGCCTTGGTCGGCGCCCAGCGGCATCAGTTCCCATTCGTAGTCGCGTCCAACCAGCGAATAGTAGACCTGGTGGGCGACGTGGCGCACGAGGCCGTGCTTCTCCGAGACAGCCAGCGATTTCATCAATTGCCAGCCGGCAAAGTTTGAGGCACCGACGTAGCGCAGCTTGCCGGCGGCAACCAGACTGTCGAGTGTCGAAAGCACCTCCTCGACCGGCGTTCCCGCGTCGAAGGCGTGCAGTTGCAAAAGGTCGATGTAGTCGGTGCCGAGCCGCTTCAAGGCATCGTCGACGCCCTTGACGAGACGCGTGCGCGACGTGCCGGCGTCGTTCGGTCCGTCGCCCATCGGCAATGCCATCTTGGTGGAGAGAAGCACGGCATCACGCCGGCCCTTGATGGCCGCGCCGAGCACGCTCTCGGACGCACCGTCGGAGTAAACGTCTGCGGTATCGAAGAGATTGACGCCGGCTTCGAGCGAGATGTCGATCAGCCGCCGGGCTTCCGCGGCGTCGCTGTTGCCCCAGGCGCTGAAGAGCGGCCCCTTGCCGCCGAAGGTGCCGGCGCCGAAGCTCAAGGCAGGCACTTTCAGTCCCGATGATCCAAGCCGTCTGTATTCCATGTCGTCAAACTCCTCGTTGGTTTTGTCTTTGCGAGAGCGGAAGTCCGCTCGCCCACCAGGAGAAGGTGGTATCGCAGCCATTTGCGATGTAGACCGGATGAAAGAACATCATTTGTGAGTTGAAGTCACATGTCGCGCTTGTCTATCAACCGTTCGGGGGAGATGGCGGTTTTCGCCAAGGCGGTGGAGCTCGGCGGCTTTTCGGCCGCCGCAAAGGTCTGCTGCATGACACCCTCGGCCGTCAGCAAGCTCGTGCAGAGGCTGGAGGAAAGGCTCGGCGTCCGGCTCATCAACCGCTCGACGCGGCGGCTGCAGCTGACGGCGGAAGGCTGTGCCTTCTATGAGCGGGCGGTGCGCATCCTTGCCGATATCGACGAGGCGGAGCGCGAGGCGGGTTCAGGCGAAACGCCCGAGGGCCGCGTGCGGCTAAACGTCAGCGCTTCCTATGCGGTGCATGTGCTGATGCCGGTGCTGCCGGAGTTTCTCTCGGCCTTTCCATCGGTCTCGCTCGATATCCTGCAGACCGACGCCGTGGTCGATCTGATGGCGGAGCGGGCCGACATCGCCGTGCGCGCCGGTCCTCTGAAGTCTTCGAGCCTGATCGCCCGCAAGCTCGGCAGCACGTCGATGACGATCGTGGGCGCGCCGTCCTATCTTCAACGGTTCGGCATGCCCGAGAGTGTCGGCGACCTCGAAGCGATGAACAGGCTGAGCCATAGCTATGCGCGTTCGATCGATGGTTGGCCGCTCCTGTCGAACGGGGAGCCTTTCACGCTGGCGCCGACGGAGCAGGTCCGCGTGAGCGACGGCGAGGGTTTGCGCCAGCTTACGCTCGCCGGTGTCGGGCTGGCGCGACTGCCCACGTTTACGGTCAAGGAGGATATCCGTTGCGGCCGGCTGACGGCGGTCGCCGAGCACTTGAACCCGGGCGACATCGAGGCATTCCATGCGGTGTTCCACGGGCAGGGTGGAGCCCTGCCGGCGCGCGTGCGGGTGGTACTTGATTTCCTGGCTAAGCGCGCGCGGATTTCATCGCCTTGAACGGCTGGTGCGTCGCTTCGGCCGGCTGGCCGCAGACGCGATTGCGGCCCTCGGACTTGGCGCGATAGAGCTCGTTATCGGCAAGTTCGATCAGGTGCTTCCAGCCACCGTTCGCGCTGCGGCCCTCGGCCACGCCAAAGCTGGCGGTGACGTTCAGCTTCCGTCCGTCGGCAAGGACGATCGGTTCGTGCGCGAGGTTGACCCTGATCCTTTCGGCAAGGGCAAGGGCGGACTCGATGCTGTCGCCGGGCGTGATCACGGCAAACTCCTCACCGCCGAAGCGGGCGACGAGATCGGAATTGCGCACGGAATTGCGGATGATGCGGGCGGTTTCCTGAAGCACGATGTCGCCGATCAGATGGCCGTGGGTATCGTTGATCTGCTTGAAATGGTCGATGTCCATCAGGATCAGACAGGCGTCCTGATCCTTGCCGTCCGTGTCTTCCGCGCCGCCGATCAGCTCCAGCGCGCGGCGGTTGAGCAGGCCGGTCAGTTCGTCGGTTTCCGCCTGGCGTTCGAGATGCTGCATCAGCAACGTGCGCTCGTCGAGGCGCTGGCGCAGGATGTCGATCGCATCGAACAGGCGCCCCATTTCGCCTTCTCCACCCTTGCCCTGAAGGCGCGCGATCGGGCGATCATTGGCAAGCTCGATGATGCTGTGGCGCGCAAGAAGCAGCGGTTCGAACACCAGCGATCGGGCGCGCCGCATCAAGATCAGCAACATCAGGAAGAGCGAGAAGGTCGCAAGGCTCGCCACGGCGAGCTTGATCGACGCGCGGGTCTTGTTGGCGGACAGGCGCTCGACGGTCGAATCCATGAAGGCGCGACGCAGATCTTCGAGCGGTTTCATCTTCGGGACGAAAAGGTCGGTGAGCTGTTCGGCGGTCATCGGGTAGTCGCCCGAGCGTTTACCGACGGCGACGATGTTGTCGATGATTGCAAAACCTTCGGCAAAGAACTCGCGGTCGATCTTGGCGAGATCGCCGATCTTCGACGGATCCAAGCCTGGAAGCGCGCCCGGCTTGCCGACGATCGCCCAGACCTCCTGCAGCCTGCCGCGCGTGCGCTCGCTGTCGGCCAGATTCTTGATCGCGAGCGGCTTGCCGACGGCAACGGGCGCCATGACGTGCGAGCCGAGGCGCCCTCCGTCCTCACGCAGATTGGCAAGCATCTGGGCTGCAAGGGCAATGCCCGCAAGGTTCGGGTCGGTGTTGGTCAGGCGCTGAATGTTCCAGTCGATCGCGGGGCGAAGCGCATCGATCACGCCGAACATGGCCTCGATCGTCGCTTCGATTTCGGCAAGGTTCCGCCGTTCCGGCGGAAGGGCCGCAATGCGATCGACTTCCGCACGCGCGAGTATCAGCCGACGATGGACCTCGACCAGGATGGGCGAAAGCGCGCCGGCCGGTTCGGAGCGGCTGGCATTGTCGATGTCGGCGGTGATCTGAGCCAATGCCGCGTCGCTGCGGGCACGAAACTCCGCCAGCCGCGCCTGGACAGTCGAGCCGGGCGCTACGCCAAGGCCGAGCACACCGTTGGACGGGCCACGTTCGGCCGAGAGGTAGTTTGCGGCGTCGAGGACGCGGCAAAAGGCCATGACTTCCGTCAGGTTGCGGCGCGCGACGACAAAGTCGCTATAGGATGCGGCGATGATTTCGGTCGCAAGAATGCCCGTGCAGGCAACGACGATCGCCACCAGCCATTGGAGCTTGCGTCGCAGGGCCTTGGCCGTACGCGCTTCCCCTACGCCCATCTGAGGGGACGCATAGGTGCTGCCCTTATTGCTCATTTGCGCGAAGTTGCTCCACTCACGTCGCCGCCCGTCTGCTCGACAATCGCGACAAATTCTTGCCACCCGACAAGAAACCCATCCGAAATCAGTGTGCTTGCCGCCCCTGCTATCGTATAAGATGTTAAATATGCTTGAAATACCCTGAAATACTAGGGGCTATTCCGCAACCGAGGGATGCGCCCGGCGCACGGCAGACCCCAGCTTTGCGGCCCCCGTATTCGCTTTCCGGTCCATGATCGCAATAAATCCTGCCCGCCTTCTTGCCGAAAGCGGGCCTGGACTTGGTTGGTCGTCATTTTACTTCAGCAACTCTTCACGGCAACGTGATCTGTGCTGCCGCCTAAAGCGCCGCGCGTCTTATCAGACGGGCTAAGGTCGCTGTAACACTTTGATTTTCTGCAAGTCTGTTCCCTTACGTCGAGGACGATTTAAGGAGACAAGCAGTCGTCTCAGCGCTTCGGCCCGACCAGTGCGAAGAGGGCGCCCTGCGGGTCGAGCGCCTGAACGATCCAGGCGCCTCCGGGGACCTCCATCGGCTCCAGCACGATCTTGCCGCCGCCAGCCTTGATGCGTTCGATGGCGGCATCGATGGCCGGTACGTTGATGTAGTAGAGCCAGTAAGGCGCGGGCACTTCCTTCGGCTTGGTCATCATCCCGCCGATCGGGGCGCCGCCATGGGCGAAGATCTGGTAGATGCCCATTTCGCCCATGTCCATGCCCTGGTCCTTCGTCCAGCCGAAGAGTTCGGAATAGAAGGGAAAGGCGGTGTCGAGGTCGCCCGAGGCAAGCTCGTGCCAGCCGATCAGTCCGGGCGCCATCGGGTCGGTGACCGGCGGCGGATCGCCCGTACCCTTGAAGATCGAGAAGACCGCGCCGTGCGGATCGGTGACGACGGCGAAGCGCCCTATACCCGGGATATCGTCCGGCGCCCGGTGCACCTTGCCGCCCTTGGCGGCGATGCTGGCGGCGCTCACGTCGACATCGTCGACGCCGACATAGCCGAGCCAGGCGGGCGGCACGTTCATTTCGAGCGCGCCTTCCGGCATGGTCATCAATCCCGCCACCGGAATCTCGCCGACGTTGAACAGCGTGTAGCTGATGCCGGCCATGCCGGCATCGCTGGCGGCCCAGCCGACCACGTCCTTGTAGAACGTCTCGGCGGCCGCCATGTCGGTGGTCATCAGTTCGTACCAAACGAATTTGCCGTGATCTGCCATTGCCTTCCTCCGGTTTTGCTCTGGCGCGGCGTATCTGGCGCCACTTGTTTGCCTGTTCGAATGAACTGTTGTCGGGTCAGCCTGACATGATGCATGGCCGAACAGCCAAGGCCGTCGTCAGCGCGGCTTTCAATCCCGACGTAGGTATTCCGCCGTCATCAAGTCTTTCCAGTTTCCGTCCGCTGTCTGCGCCTGCGCCGTCAGCAGCCGACGGGATGGCCCGGCAAGCGTGATGACGTCGCGGTAGCGCATGGTCCTGCCGGGGTTTTCGAAATCTGGCCCCTCGCAGTAGAGGGAGAGGGACGTGCCGTCCGCGTCCAGTTCTCCGTCATAGATCCACATGTGGCTCATCATCGAACCGACCCAGGTGCCGACGTAACGTTTTGTCTGCGGATTGAAGCCGAGCGTCATCAGCGTCTGGCCGAAACTGCCGCCCGGCATCGTTCCCTGACCCTCGCAGACGATCCAGAGGCCTTCGAGTGACCGGACATGCTCGGTCCAGGGGCCACTGCCATCGGGCTCGCCATCGGAGCCGGCCGCGCGAACGTGCCAGTCGCCCAGCAATTGCTCGAGCCAGCGGTGCGCTTCTTCCGGTTCTGCTCTCACGGGATTTCCTTCTTGACCGGGCGCAGACGTTCGGCCCGGCACGCGAGCGTTCTCAAAACGATTTTGCGGGCGAAAAGTTCCGTCCGCCGGGATGCGGACCTCAGCCCGCCTTGCGTCCGGGCTCCCGATCATATTCGTCGTGGCGGCGAACGAAGCTCATGGTCCCGTCCTCGTTGCGCCCCTTGGGTGCGCGGTCGAGCAGCATCAGTGTGCCCACGAGTTCCTCGAGCCCGCGGGCATAGGACGAATAGGTGTGGTAGATCGTGCCGTCCTCGCCCTTCTGGAAGGCGCTGAGACCGGGCAGTTCCTCATGCGCATTGGCGCTTTCTATGTCGGTGAAGTTGTACCCGACTTTGCCGCTTGCGAGCTCGTCTGGCGAAAAGGCCACGTGGAAGTCATGGTTGAAGCCGTTGCCTTCCGCCGAGACCCAGGGGAAATCCCACTCCATGCGTTTCTTGTAGGTTTCGATCTTTGCGAGCGGCGCGTTCGATGCGGCGACCAGCGTCACGTCGTGATGGTTGAGGTGCGGCAGCATGCCGGCGAAATGATCGACCAGGAAGGAGCAGCCGGGGCAACCGGCCTCCCAGGTGGGGCCGAACATGAAATGGTAGACCATGAGCTGGCTGCGGCCGTCGAAAAGCTCGGACAGGGATTTGCGGCCCGCCCGCGTATCGAAGACGTAGGTCTTTTCCATCTTCACCCAGGGCAAGGCCAGCCGGGCGGCATTGACCTTGTCGCGTGCGTGGGTGTGTTCCTTTTCCAGCGCAAGCAGATCTTTGCGCGCTTTCAGCCACTCTCCAGGCGATACCACTGCGTGATCCTGTCTCATGCCCGTTCCTCCTTCCAACGTTGCACTTGACTATTTACGTTGATATCAACATTAATCGGGCATGTCAAAAATGCCGCTTGTTTCGTTCGACACTACCCTGCATGTGAAGGACACCTGCCTCTGCCTGCATGTGCAACGCGCAGCGCGCGCCATTGCCCGCCGGTTCGACGAGGCGCTGCGCCCGCTCGATATCACCAACGGACAGTTCTCTCTCCTGATGTCGCTCAACCGCCCGGCGCCGCCCAATATGGGCTCGGTGGCGTCGCTTCTTGCCATGGACCGGACGACCTTGACGGCGGCGTTGAAGCCGCTGGAACGGCGCAGCCTGGTCGAAAGCTTCCCGGATGCCGACGACCGGCGGTCGCGGCGATTGCGGCTGACGACCGAAGGGCAGGCGCTGCTGGCGCGCGCCGTGCCGATCTGGCGGAACCTGCATGAGGCGCTCGATCCGGTGCTCGATGACGGCGGTTCGGACCGCCTGCGTGCCGATCTCTTAAGGCTGGCTTGACGCGCGGCCGGTCAGTCCTCGGACGGCTCTGGCGCGGGGCGCTCCTTGAGCACCTCGATCACCTCGGCGATCAAGGCAGAGGCCTGCCGCAGCCGTCGTTCGCCGAGTGCGCCGCCCAGGCCGTCCGCCCAGGCCGCCTGCCGCTCCTTGATGTCGTGCAGTGCCGTTTCTCCCGCCGCAGTCAGAACCATGAGCTTTGCCCTCTGGTGGGTCGGGTTGTCCCTGTAGGCGATCAGCCCTTCGGCCTCCAAGAGATCGGCGATGCGCTGCACCCCCTGGCGCGCAAGGCCGAGCGCGCGTGCCGCATCGGCAACCGACATCGGCGCATGGTTTGCCGCGGCCAGCACCTGCCAGCGGGCGCTCGTCTGTCCGGAAGGTTTGGCGAGTGCGTCGCCGGCCTGCGTCAGCGGGCCCGCTAGCCGCAGTACCGATATGGCGAACTCCGCAAAGGCGTCTCCGGCGGGTGTCCGATCGGGATCTTTCATGTTGACAGCACCACCGTCGTGTGAATGTTTGTATGACATCATGTTGTCATGATGCGGTCGTTTCAGCAAGTCAATTTAGCAAGGGAGATGAGAGCATGGCGAGAAGGACTTACAGCGGCGGTTGCCATTGCGGCAAGGTCAGATACGAAGCGACTTTCGATCTCGATGCGGGGACGACGCGATGCAATTGCTCGTTCTGTGGCAAGGCCCGCTACTGGGGTGCACAGGTCCAGCCGGAGGATTTTCGCCTCCTGTCACCGGAAGATCAGGTTGGGCTCTATCAGTTTGGCGCCAAGGTTGGCAACCACCGCTTCTGCCCTGCCTGCGGCATCGCCTCCTATAGCCATGGTTATGTCGAGGAACTCGGCGGCGCTTATTGCAGCATCAATGTCGCAACGCTGGACGATGTCGATCCGACGGTCCTGGCTAAGGTGTCGGTGCAATATCTGGATGGCCGGAACGACCGCTGGGATGAAACGCCTGCCGAATTCCGTCATCTCTGACGCGTGCGAGATCTCGCACCTATTTGACAATATATTGTCAATATGGCATATGGACTGCATGAGTTTCACCTGGCAGCATATCGCCTGCCGGGTGGGCGGCAATAGGGGGCCTGCCTGGCCCGCCACGCAGGAGCGACGGGTATGAAACTGACCTATAAGGGAAGCTGCCATTGCGGAAACATCCGCTATGAGGCCGACATCGACCTCGATGCCGGCACCGGCAAATGCAACTGCTCGATTTGCTGGAAGCGGCGCTACTGGGGGGCGGTCGTGAAGCCCGACGCCTTCCGGCTGCAGTGCGACGAAGCCAATATCGCTGACTACCAGTTCGGCAGCGACAGCGTGCATCACCGCTTCTGCAGGACCTGCGGCGTTGCCGCCTTCGGCCACGGCTATATCGAGGAGATTGGCGGCGCCTATTACTCCGTCAACCTCGCCTGCCTCGACGACCTCGATCCGGCGGTGCTGGCCGAAGCACCGGTGCAGTACATGGACGGGCGCAACAACAACTGGTTCCACGCGCCAGCCGAGACCCGTCACCTCTAAAGCCCACAGCGAAGCTGGTTACATCTTGCGAAATTCGAGGTGGTAGATGACCTCCTCGCCGGTTGCCGGGTCCACGCCCGGCGCGCCGTAGATCACCAGCTTATCCCCTTGCAGGACAAAGGGGCGGATCAGGTCGGAGACGCCCCAGGCCGGGTTCCAGCTTGCCTCGACATGATGGATGATCCGGCCGTCCTTGAGCGAATAGGAGCCGGAATAGGCGAGCATGGAGTCAAACAGTGCCGCCTTTTCGTCGTGAGACGGCACGAGTCCTTTGAGCTGCGGTCGATCGCGTTTCACCACAACGGCGGTCATCCGGCCATCGGGAAAGTACGAGAGATAGCCGATAGGATCGGGGCCCATGGCATCGGTGACTTCGCCAGTGGCGACGACCTCGCGCGTCCAGGAAAGCATCTTCCAGGTGCCGAGCAATCCAGACTCGTCCGCCATGACCCACCTGTTTGATTTTAGGATAAACTAAAATAGCAGATGCTTCCTGTCCGGCAAAGTCGGGCCGATCCCTAGGATGAGATCAAAGAAAAGGGCCCCCGACGCGCGGGAGCCCTTCGTTGTTTCTTGCGCCGCTCGGGCGCTGCCCGAACTTAGCTGGTCAGTGTTCGCCGAGGTCGCGCACAGCACCGCGGTCGGCGGAGGTGGCAAAGGCGGCATAGGCCTTGAGCGCCGTCGTCACCTTGCGCTTGCGCTGTTCGGTCGGCTTCCAGCCCTGGGCGTCCTGCTCAGTGCGACGACGGCTAAGTTCCGCCTCGTCGACGCGCAGGCTGATCGTGCGGTTCGGGATGTCGATGTCGATCATGTCGCCTTCGCGCACCAGGCCGATCGTGCCGCCATTGGCCGCTTCCGGCGAAACGTGGCCGATCGACAGGCCCGAAGTGCCGCCGGAGAAGCGGCCGTCGGTGATCAGCGCGCAGGCTTTGCCGAGGCCCTTCGATTTCAGGTAGCTCGTCGGATAGAGCATTTCCTGCATGCCCGGGCCGCCCTTGGGGCCTTCATAGCGGATGACGACGACGTCGCCGGCCTTGATCTCGTTGCCGAGGATCGCCTTGACCGACGCATCCTGGCTTTCGAAGACGCGGGCCGGGCCGGAGAACTTCAGGATGCTCTCGTCGACGCCCGCGGTCTTCACGATGCAGCCGTCGATCGCGATGTTGCCCTTCAAGACGGCGAGGCCGCCATCCTTGGAGAAGGGATGTTCGACCGAGCGGATGACGCCCTTTTCGCGGTCGGTGTCGAGCTCGTCCCAGCGCGCTTCCTGACTGAAGGCCACCTGGGTCGGGATGCCGCCCGGTGCCGCGCGGAAGAAGTTGCGAACGGTTTCGCTGGTCGTGCGAGTGATGTCCCAGCGGTCGATGGCGTCGCCGAGCGTGGCGCTGTGGACCGTCGGGCAATCGCGGTTGATGAGGCCGCCCTTCTCGAGTTCGCCGAGGATCGACATGATGCCGCCGGCACGGTGCACGTCTTCCATGTGCACGTCGCTTTTCGCCGGAGCGACCTTCGACAGGCAGGGAACCTTGCGCGACAGGCGGTCGATGTCCGCCATGGTGAAATCGACCTCGCCCTCGTGGGCGGCGGCGAGAATGTGCAGCACGGTGTTGGTCGAGCCGCCCATGGCGATATCGAGCGCCATGGCGTTTTCAAACGCCTTCTTCGAGGCGACCTTGCGCGGCAGCACGTTCTCGTCTTCCTGCTCGTAATAGCGGCGGGCGAGATCGACGACCAGGTGGCCGGCCTCGACGAAGAGGCGCTTGCGGTCGGCGTGGGTGGCGAGCGTCGAGCCGTTGCCGGGCAGCGACAGGCCGAGCGCTTCGGTCAGACAGTTCATCGAGTTGGCGGTGAACATGCCGGAGCAAGAGCCGCAGGTCGGGCAGGCCGAGCGTTCGATGACCTTGACGTCCTCGTCCGAGACGTTGTCGTCGGCTGCGGCGACCATGGCGTCGACCAGGTCGAGTGCATGCGTCTTGCCGTGCAGCACGACCTTGCCGGCCTCCATCGGGCCGCCGGAAACGAAGACGGCGGGGATGTTGAGACGCAGCGCCGCCATCAGCATGCCGGGCGTGATCTTGTCGCAGTTGGAGATGCAGACCATGGCGTCGGCGCAGTGGGCGTTGACCATGTACTCGACGCTATCGGCGATGATTTCGCGCGACGGCAACGAATAGAGCATGCCGTCGTGACCCATGGCGATGCCGTCGTCGACGGCGATGGTATTGAATTCCTTGGCGACGCCGCCAGCAGCCTCGATCTCGCGGGCGACGAGCTGGCCAAGATCCTTAAGGTGCACGTGGCCGGGCACGAACTGGGTGAACGAGTTCACCACCGCAATAATCGGCTTGCCAAAATCGCTGTCCTTCATGCCCGTCGCGCGCCAGAGGCCGCGGGCACCGGCCATGTTGCGGCCGTGGGTGGTGGTACGTGAGCGATAGGCAGGCATGGCATGTTCCTTCACGGACAAGGGGTATTGCTCGGGAATGGCGATCCCTGATCGCCACCGAAGGGGCTACCTAGCGCAAAATTGCGCGCGCGTCATCTTTTGCGTCAGATTATTTCGACGCTGCGCGCGCTGTCGCGCCAGGCTTTCGCCGCTTCGGAAATCAAATCTAGACCGCGGCCGGCGCCTTGGACAACACCCGCCGAAGCGCTTTACGGAAATCTTATGTCGAGCGCCTGAAGTCGCAATCGAAACTGGACGCCTGACGGGTCTAGCCTTGTCGCATCGAATAGGGATGCGTGCCATGTCTCTCCAGGATTTCAACATCAACCGTCATTTGCCCGGGGCTCTACGCGAGGTCGATGCGGGCCCTGAGCTCACCGGTGGCGAAAGGGCTCCGGAGGCGCTCGATGCGCTCATGCTGCGGCTCACCGGCGTTCGCCGCCTGCGCGAGCACCATGTCTGGGAGGCGGTGCGGGTGATCGCGGACCTGCCGGACCTGACGGCTGGAGAATGGCCGTCGCGTCGGTTCCGTGAACTGATGGCCGCCGATGCGCTGGTCGATGCCGTCATTCACCTGACGTCGGCGACCGAAGCGAAACTGTGCCTTCGAACGCTCAGTCACGAGTTCGGGCTGTGGACCTGCGCGCTGCGCTATCAACCAACCGGAGCCGGCCGCATCACCTTCAAGGCACGGCATGCCGACCTTGCCGCGGCGATCCTTGGCGCCTTCCTGCGCTCCTGCCGCGGCCATCAGCTTGCGGCTGCTGCCGGCCGTGGCCAACTTCCCACCTGAAGGATATTTCCATGAACATGCATTCGCTGCGCCTCGAAGGCGCGATCACGGCGCTCGTCACGCCGTTCCGGGACGGCAAGGTTGATGTCGTCGGCCTGATGTCGCTCGTGGAATGGCAGATCCGACACGGCATTTCCGGCGTCGTCGCCTGCGGCACCACCGGCGAGGCGCCGACGCTGTCGCGGGCGGAACGGGCCATGGTGATCGAACGCTGCGTCGAGGTGGCGGAACGCAAGATCCCGGTTATCGCCGGAACCGGCACCAACAGTACTGCGACGACGATCGAACTGACGGCGGAAGCCAGAACGCTCGGCGCCGACGCGGCGCTCGTCGTTGCGCCCTATTACAGCAAGCCGTCGCAGGAGGGGCTTTATCGCCACTTCGAGGCGGTCGCCCGGGCGGTGGATCTTCCCGTCATCATCTACAATGTGCCCTCGCGCACCGGGGTCGATCTCGCCGCGCGGACGATCGAGCGGCTGGCGGAGCTTCAAAATGTCGTCGGCATCAAGGACGCCACCGGCGACGTCGGTCGCTTCCTGTCTTCGTCGCCAGCTCTCAAGGCCAGGCTCATGCAGCTCTCGGGTCACGACCAGACGGCGCTGCCGTTCAATCTCTGCGGCGGTCACGGCACCATCTCGGTGGCGTCCAATGTCGTGCCGCGGCTGGTGGTCGCCATGCACCAGGCTGTCACGACCGGAAATGTCGCAGCGGCGCTCGCCCTTCATGAGCGGCTCCGCCCGCTGCTCACGGCGCTGGAGCGCGAGACCAATCCGGGGCCGGTGAAATACGCGTTGCACCTGGTGCGGGCGCTCAGCCCGGAGGTGCGTCTGCCGCTGACGCAGGTGGCGCCGGAGACGGCGGCCGAGATCCGCGCGGCGCTCGAACCGCTGACCGAGCTTCCAGCCTCCACTCAGATCGGCCGCGGGGTGCGCATCGCGCTTGCTGGCTGACGGTTCGTCATCGCACGGATCTGTCGTGCCCGATTGCCGCGGCGGCTCCCGCCGTCCGCATCCATCTCACCCGAAAGGAAAGACCATGTCCCGTTTCCCCCATCTTGCCGCGCGCGCCGCTGAGCGCCGGCGCGTCGAAAGCAGCGAGCGCGCCGAGCGCCTTCCGCCCAGGGACAGCGCCGTTCGCGATGCCTTTCTCGGTATCGGCATCAGGCTCGCCGTCGTCCTCGGCCTTGCCTACGGCATCCAGGCGGCACTTCCGTGGATTGCCGGCTAAGGCTTCGCTTTCGTCAAAAGGATTGTTCGATCATGGGCAGTATGCAGCAGATCCGTCGTGGTTTCCTGGCGCGCGCGCGTTTCGTCGTCGGCCGCGACCGGCACGGCTGGTGGGTCGTATCCGACCGCAAGGGTCTCGTCGGCGGCCTCTTTACCAATGAGAGCGCCGCAATCCATTTCGCCGTGGAAGCGAGCGACCGGCATCCGGAGGAGGTGTGTCGCGCGCCGGAAGGGGCGGCCATCGATCTTGATACGTTTTCGCGCAGGCCGAGGGCCATGCGACAGCGCCGGCGCGGCGCCTATGCCTGACGCCGCATCCTGATGCAGGCGTAAGGAAGAAACCCCACCAGCTCGGCGCTGGCGGGGTTTTCTCTTGTCGGGGTGCTGCGCTGGCGGACGCTCAGCCGAGCGAAGCGATCGCCTCGTCGATCAGCGCTACGATCTCCTTGGCGTGCGAGGCAAGGGAGGCGTGGCTGGCATCGAGCGTGATGATCTTCTTCGCCTTGATGCGCTCGGCCATCCATTGTTCGGTTTCCGGCGGGATCATGTGGTCGTGGCGCGAGACCTGGTACCAACTGGGCTTCGTCTTCCAGGCGGGAGCCCCGGCCTTGTCCTCGAAGCAACGCCCGGCGATCGGTTTCTGTGCGACCGCCATGACCAGTGCTTCGGTCTCGCTCAGGTCCTGGCCGAAACTCTCACGGAACGTATCCTGCGCCAGCCAGAGGAAGCCGTCCTTGTCGGGACGGATGCTGGCGGCGCCGGATGGCGGCTCGCGCCTTGCAAAGATGCTGCCGAGGCTGTCGCCTTCATCCGGCGCGAAGGCCGCGACATAGACGAGCCCGACGACGTTGGCCGCATGACCGGCGCCGCTGATAACAGCACCACCATAGGAGTGGCCGACGAGCAGGGTCGGGCCCTCGAGCGATTCGGCCAGCTTGCGGGTGCGCTCGACGTCGTCGGCAAGCGAGGTCAGCGGGTTCTGAACCGCGGCAATTCTGTAGCCCTTGGCGTGGAGCGGCGGAATGACGTGGCGCCAATGGGAGGCATCACCCCAGGCGCCGTGCACAAGCACGATGTTCTTGACTGCCGGCATGATCAGTTCCTTTCGCTCGAATGGAGAGGTGCTCGGTTCGGCATCACACTCGCTCGTGGTGAGGCGAGGCATGCTGCCCGTCGTCGGTTTTGGTGGGTTCCCTTGCTTTGCGCCTGGCGCGTGGCAAGGCGTTGAGATTGCGGACGTAAATTAGGGCGGGAAGGCGTGCGTTCCATGACGCAAACCACAAATTTTCGTGACGGAAGACCAACCCTGCGCGTCCCCGCAGGCGGTGGCCGCGATGGCAGGCCGATGGCGACAGGATGAGGAGAAGACGGGGTCCCAGAGCGGCGTATTGGGGCTACGGGGCATCGCTCTGGGACCGGTTGCGCCCAGGAGGCGGGCTGTGCTTCCGGGCGCATCGGCATCAAGTCACCGCGAAGCCGATTCGACAATGCGCCCCGGACCTTTGCCGGCCCCCGTCGGACCAAAGTCTGAGCGTTGGCTGTGGGCAACTTGGCGCACAGCGTTTTGATCAAGGCCGCGGCGAGCGGGCCGTTCGTCTGTTGCTGCCAGGAAGAAATCGAGGGAAACGAAAAAGGCCTTTCGATTTCTCGAAAGGCCTTTGAATTCGAATGGTGGGCGTGACAAGGATCGAACTTGTGACCCCTACGATGTCAACGTAGTGCTCTCCCGCTGAGCTACACGCCCATCCGATGTGGCGCATAGACCACAAAAGCCGTTGTCGCGTCAATAGGGTTTTCGAAGGTTTTTTGACAGAAATTTAGAGGCGGTGATTTTCCCCATGGGGGCGGCGTCGATGAGACACCGGCAAGACGCCGGATTTGCTGGGTTTCCGCTAAGGTATTGAAACGAAAAGACCGCCGGAGATCCCTGTGGATCGCGGCGGTCGGTTCTAAGTCGCATTCTTTACAGTCGCGGGACGTCGCGCCTGTGGAAAACTGCCTTGATCAGGCAGCAGCCAGCATCTTGTTGACCTCGTCGACGAGGTCACGCAGGTGGAAGGGTTTGGACAGTACCTTGGCATCCTTCGGCGCCTTGCTGTCGGGGTTGAGCGCAACGGCGGCAAAGCCGGTGATGAACATGACCTTGAGGTCCGGGTCGAGTTCCGTCGCGCGCCGCGCCAGTTCGATGCCGTCCATCTCAGGCATGACGATGTCGGTCAAAAGGAGCGAGAACGGTTCTTCGCGAAGCCGGTCGTAAGCGCTAGCGCCGTTGTCATAGGACATGACCTTGTAGCCGGCCTTTTCCAGCGCCTTCACCAGGAACCGGCGCATGTCGTTGTCGTCTTCGGCAAGAAGGATTTTCGCAGTCATGAATTGGGCCGTGCTTCTCTTTATTCAGTTCATTGCGCGTAGATTGCGGCGTTTTATCCAAACCGCAACGCGGTAAATATCTCGTGAACGCGGGACGTCAATTCCCCGGGATGCTGTGATTGGCCACTATGGACACAGAGCGGGCCAACTGGCAACATGATGACAATTGCAAGTACCGCATATGGTAAAAAAGGGTTCAGATGGGGGAAATTGCGGAGAGGGAACTGTTCGAGGTCCTTGAACCTCCAGTCCAGCGCATTCCCTTTGTGTTCAATTCGCCACACAGCGGCCGCTCCTATCCCCAGAGTTTTCTCGACCAGTCCAGGCTCGACGCGCTTTCGATTCGCCGGTCGGAAGACCACTATGTCGATGAGCTGTTCCAGAACGCGACGTTCCTTGGCGCGCCGATGCTGCTTGCGCATTTCCCGCGCGCCTTCCTCGACGTCAACCGCGAGCCATACGAACTCGATCCGCGCATGTTCGACGGGCCGCTACCGCCGCATGCCAATATCAGCTCGATGCGCGTCGCAGGCGGGCTCGGAACGATCCCGCGGCTGGTGGCCGAGAACATGGAAATCTATCGCGGACGGTTCCCGGTCGAGGACGCGCTGACGCGGATCGAGACCATCTACAAGCCCTATCACGCCACCTTGCGCAAGCTGATCGCCCGCACCCATGTGCAGTTCGGCCTCTCGGTGCTGATCGACTGCCATTCGATGCCGGGCAACGTGCATTTGCCGGGCAGCGCCCAGCGGCCCGACTTCATCATCGGCGATCGTTACGGTACCAGTGCTGCCGGTGAGCTTTCGCGCGCTGCGGTCGATCTGCTGCAGCAGCTCGGCTACAGCGTCGTGCGCAACAAGCCCTATGCCGGCGGCTTCATCACCGAGCACTACGGCCGGCCGACGCGCGGGCTGCATGCGCTGCAGATCGAGATCAACCGGGCGCTCTATGTCGACGAGGCGACGCTGGTGCGCAAACCTGGCTTCGGTGCGCTGGTTGCCGATCTCACGACCTTCATCGGCTCGCTTGCCCGTCACGTCGAGGACTACGGCGCTTACCTGCCGCTGGCGGCCGAGTAGCCTTTCCCAAAAACCAGGAACAACCGGCAAAGCGGGATGGCGTCCAGCAAGGTACTGGCGACGCTTGGTATTTTGCTGTCGGGGAGGTTCAAAAAAAACCGCGCCAACGGCGCGGTCAAGTCTAGGGAGGAAACACCCAAGGAGGGTATTTACAGTCACAGGTGACTGTAGGAAAACCATAATATTGCACTGCACAAATGTCAAGTTTGCCGGTGAAAACTTTTGCGTCGCGTCAAAAGTTTTTCAGCCGGAAATGGCGAATCAACCGATTGAATTCGCCAAAGCCGCGTTTGAAGTACGAAGCGGTCGTGGTGCAGTGCGAAATGCTCCTGCCCTGACGCCGACGACGCCCGCAGGTGGGCGTGCTCGGTCGTTTGCCTTTCGACAAATTTCGTCTATGCAGGACGTACCTTCCTCCATGTTTTCCTGAGAGATCGCCATGTTGCCTGACCGCGCCTTCTTCGATCGTCTTGCAGATGCCGCCAAGGCGGAAACCCTGCCGCGCTTTCGGATCGGGACCAGCGTGGTCAACAAGCTGGAGAGCGGCTTCGATCCGGTAACGGAAGCGGACCAATCGGCGGAAGCGGCGATCCGCGCGCTGATCGAGGCGCATTTCCCGGACCATGGCATTCTTGGCGAAGAGCACGGCAATATTGGCCTCGACCGCGAGTATGTCTGGGTCATCGACCCGATCGACGGCACGCGCGCCTTCATTTCCGGCTTGCCGGTCTGGGGCACGCTGGTCGGCCTCTATCGCAATGGCGATGCGGTCATGGGCCTGATGGACCAGCCTTTCACCGGCGAGCGCTATTTCGCCGACGGCACGAAATCGGTCTACCGCGGGCCGGGTGGCGAGCAGGTGCTTTCGACCCGCGCCTGCAGATCGCTTGACGACGCGGTGCTTTTCACCACCTCGCCGCATCTCTATTCCGGCGATCTCAAGACCCGCTATGAGACGGTGCAAAGCAAGGTGCGGCTGTTCCGCTACGGCTGCGATTGCTACGCATTCGCGCTTCTGGCCGCCGGCCATGTCGATCTGGTAATCGAATGCGGGCTGAAGCCCTATGATGTCGGCGGGCTCATCCCTCTGATCGAGCAGGCCGGCGGCATCGTCACCAACTGGCAGGGCGGTCCGGCGGAAATGGGCGGCGAAGTTATTGCTGCCGGCAATGCCGAACTGCACGCGCAGGCGCTGGAAATCCTGGAGGGCTGATCCGCCCTGCGCCTCGCGCGGCAGGTGCAGATATCCGTAAAATCAACGTGTTACAGTGACCTTTGCGCGTCTGATAGGACGTGCGGCGCTGTCGCGAGCGATCGCTTGCTTCAGGCGGCGCTGGTTTCGCGCGCGTCGCCTTCTTCGGGGATGACGAAGGCGAGGATCGCTGCCATCGCCTGGGCGCGGTAGCGGTCCGCCTCGTGCAGCAGCTCGTGTCGGGCGCCGTCGATCGGGATCATCTGGGCGGCGCGGAAATTGCGCGCCAGCCATTCGACGGCGATATGGGGTACCAGCCGATCGGCCGTCGGTGCCAGGATGATCGTCGGCAGGGTGATGCGGGTCAGATGCTCGCGGCGGATGACCCGGCGCATGGCGTGGAAAGCCTCGCTCAGCCAGCGCGCCGTCGGGGGCCCGAGCCTAAGTTCCGGATGCGCATCGGTTAGCGCGATGTTGCGGGCGTAGCGGCGGCGATCGGCCGTCAGCACGTTGTTTTCGAAGGGGCGGTTGCCCTTGTCGGGGTGTGCCGGCAGGGCGCCGAGACCGACCAGCCGCATGAAGGTCGCAACCGTCGCGATGCTCTTTTCGCCGAGCGCCTGGCCGCCAAGGCCGACGAAGGGTGCGAGCACTACAAGCCGATCGATGCGGCTTGCCAGCATCGGGGCGAGGGAGAGGGCAACGAGAGCGCCCATGGAATGGGCGACGATCGAGAAGGGCAGGCGGGTATCGGGCAGCACGATCTGTTCGAGGAAGGTGCTGAGGTCGCGCTCATAGTCGGAAAAGTGGTCGACATAACCGCGTCCGGGGTGCGCCAGCAGCCGCTCGGAGCCGGCCTGGCCGCGCCAGTCGAAGGTGGCGACCCAGAGGCCGGCCGCAGTCAGATCGGCAATCGTCTCGAAGTACTTCTCGATCGATTCGTTGCGGCCCTGCAGCAGAACGACCGTGCCGCGCGCCACCGGCTGCTTCGTCTTGAAGATCGCATAGCGGATCTTGCGGCCGCCGATGCCATCGAAAAAGCCAGCGACATGATTGTCCGGGATCGGATTGTCCGGTGTCGCGTGGAGGATCGAGCTCATGGGGTCGTGGCCGGAGGTGAAAGCGTGTTGATCGGTAGCATCAAGGGATAGGCGGCAGGGTCTTCGCCGTCAAAGAAAAAAGCCGGAAACGGTGGGTGAAATCCGGACGATCACCGTTTCCGGCCGCTGAAGGGGAAGGGACATGTCACTTCAGCCTGGGCGTTGCGGCCCAGGATTTTGTTTTAGTCCCGCCGGGCTGAACGGAAGCCGAAGCCGGCGTTCATGTCGGGTTCACGGAAAAATCGTCGGCGGGGGCGTCTTGAAGTCGTCAAATCGCCTCCCCAAATCAGGGTCACGGGCGCCGAAGACGGGTCCGTTCACCGGTCTTGCCACTGCCAGAATGGGGTGGCCGACCAGACATCGCAAAAGTTGCTCCAAGGAGGACACCATGCGTCACTTCGATTTCTCTCCCCTTTACCGCTCCACCGTCGGATTCGACCGCCTGTTCACCATGCTCGACAGCCTCGGCCAGCCGGGTGAAGCCCAGACCTATCCGCCCTACAACATCGAGCGCACCGGCGAAAACGCCTACCGCATTACCATGGCCGTTGCCGGTTTCGACGAGAGCGAGCTTTCGATCGAGGCGCGTGAACACACGCTGACGGTCAAGGGCGAAAAGGCCGAGGACAAGGGCGAAGAAAGCCAGTTTCTCCATCGCGGCATTGCCAAGCGCGCCTTCGAGCGCCGCTTCCAGCTCGCCGATCACGTGGAGATCAAGTCCGCTTCGCTGAAGAATGGCTTGCTGCACATCGATCTTACCCGCGAGATCCCGGAAGCCGCCAAGCCCCGCCGGATCGAGATCGCGTCGGTCGCATCGCAGCCGAAGCAGATCGAGGCTCAGACCCTCTGAACATCACGCCCGAACAGGGCATGAAATAGACCTCCCACAAAGAACGGCGTCCTCTACGGGCGCCGTTTTTTGTTGTCGGATCAATCAGGGCTGGGCCGGTACCGGCATGGCGGAAGCCGCCGCTTTCCTTGCTGCATAGCGCTGTGCAATCACCGCGCAGGCCATCAGCTGGATCTGGTGAAACAGCATGACGGGCAGCACGATCGCGCCGATGTTCTGGCCGGCGAAGATGGCGCTTGCCATGGGGACACCGCTCGCAAGGCTCTTCTTCGAGCCGCAGAAGGTGATCGCGATCTCGTCGGCCTTGTCGAAACCGAGCAGGCGGCTGCCATACATGGTGACGGCAAGCACGAGTGCCAGCATGACGATTTCGATGACGACGAGCACGCCGAGATCGGTCAGAGAAAACGTCTGCCACAGGCCGGAGGTGACCGCCTGGCTGAAGGCGAGGTAGACGACCATCAGGATCGAGCCGCGATCGACCGGCGCCAACAGTCCCTTGCGGGCGCGGATCCAGTTGCCGATCACGGGCTGCAGCATCTGGCCGATGACGAAGGGGGCAAGCAGCTGCAGCAGGATCTGCTTGACCGCATCGAGCGTGACGGTGCCATGGCCGCCGGCGGAAAACAGCAACCCGACGAGCAGCGGCGTCAGGAACATGCCGAAAATGTTGGAGGCCGACGCCGAGCAGATCGCGGCCGGCACATTGCCACCGGCCATGGAAGTGAATGCGATCGACGACTGCACCGTCGAGGGCAGCACGCAGAGGAAGAGGATGCCGGTATAGAGCGACTGCGGCAGGATCGAATCCGGCACGAAGCCGATCGCAAGGCCGATCAGCGGGAAGAGCACGAAGGTCGAGGCAAGGATCGTCAGGTGCAGGCGCCAGTGCAGGATGCCGGCGATCACCACGTCGCGCGACAGGCGCGCGCCGTGTAGGAAGAAGACCATGCCGACAGCCACCTTCGTCGCCAATCCGAACCATTCGGTTGCCTCGCCATGGATCGGCAGGACGGATGCAAGCAGCACCGTCGCCAGAAGCAGGATCGTGAAGGTATCGGGAAGGTAGCGGCGCATATCAGCTCACTTGCTCGTTAACGAACGTCTTGCGGGGATCGCTCATTGTGAAGCAGGATGCAAGGAATAACAGTTATCACGAAATGAGATGAGCTATGTTGGATCTCGTGCAGTTGCGCAGTTTCGTCGCCCTCGAACAGATGGGCAGCTTCACGCTTGCGGCGGAAAAACTATCGCTCGGGCAATCGACGGTCAGCCAGCATATCCAGCGGCTCGAAGCCTCGCTCGGACGCACGCTCGTCGACCGCGATACGCACCGCGTTTCGCTGACGGCAGACGGGCAGGCGCTGCTTGCCCACGCGCGCTCGATGCTGGCGATCGACGGCGAGGTCCGGGCGCTGTTTGCCGAAAGCAGTTTGCGCGGCCGTCTCCGCCTCGGGGTCTCCGAGGACTTCGTCATGAGCCGGCTGCCGGCGGTGCTGGAAGACTTCGTCCGCGCGCATCCGTCGGTCGATCTGGAACTCACGGTGGCCTTGAGCGGCGTGCTCTACCAGATGCAGGACAATGGCGAGATCGATCTGGTGCTTGCCAAGCGCAGGCTCGGCGACCTCAGAGGCGAGCTCGTCTATCGCGAACCGCTGGTTTGGCTCGCGCGCGATCCCGAGAGGATCAAGCGCGACAAGGTGCTGCCGCTGATCGCCTTTCCGCCGCCGAGCATCACCCGCAGCGTCGCGCTCGAAGTGCTCGACCGTCACCGTCTGCCGTGGCGGATCGTATGCACTTGTGGCAGCCTCAGCGGCCTGACGGCGGCGGCCCGTGCCGGCATGGGCGTGCTCGTGCAGCCGCGCAGCATGGTGCCCTCGGGGCTGAAGGAAATCCCGGCCGGGCTCCTGCCGCCGCTCGAAGACGTGGAATTCGTGCTGGTGCCGAGCAAGGGCGTCGACCGAAAGCTGAGTGCGGCGCTCTCGGTCGAAATCCTCGCCAATCTGAGGACCCTGCAAGGGCAGTCTTGAAGGCAGGGCTGATACCGATACTGCTCAGCAGCTGGCGACGAAGCGGTCGACGTCCTCGGCCTTGGTCGCAAAGCTGGTGACGAGGCGATAGAGGCCCTCGTTCTTAGCAAGCTTGCCCTCGAGGTCGTGCGGCACTGGCCAGTCGTAGAAGACGGCGCCATCCTGCCTGAGCTTCGCCGCCACATCCTTGTTGATGATGGCGAAGACCTCGTTGGCATCGGCCTGCCAGGCAAGCCGGCTCGTCTTTGCGGCGGCAATGCCCTCGGCCAGGCGTGTGGCCATGGCGTTGGCGTGACGGGCGAGATTCAGCCAGAGATCGCCGGCGAAATAGGCGTCGAACTGCGCCGAGACGAAACGCGACTTGGAGAAAAGCTGGGCGGAGCGCTTGCGCAGGAAGTGCATCTCGTGGGCCTTGGAGAGGTCGAACAGCACCAGCGCCTCGGCGCACCAGCAGCCGTTCTTGGTGCCGCCGAAGGAGACGAGGTCGACGCCGCGCTTCCAGGTCATTTCGGCGGGCGTTACGTCGAGGCTGACCAGCGCGTTGGCGAAGCGCGCACCATCCATGTGCAGCGGCAGCCTGTGTCCCTTGGCGACGGCCGAGATCGCTTCGATTTCGGCGAGCGAATAGACCGTGCCGCTTTCCGTCGCCTGCGTCAGCGATACCGCACTGGGCTGGCCGCCATGGACGTTATCGAGCGGGAAGCGCCGGATCTCGGCTTCAAGGCGGGAGGCCTCCATCTTGCCCCGCGGTCCGTCGACGGGTTTCAGTCGGGCGCCATGCGAAAAGAATTCGGGCGCGCCGCATTCGTCGGCGATGACATGGGCCTCGCGATGGCAGAAGGCGACGCCGCCGGCGCGGTTGGCTGTTGCCAGTGCCAGCGAATTGGCGGCTGTTCCGGTGCCGACGAAGAAGACGGCGACGTCCCTTTCGAAGATGTCCGCGAACTTCTTCTCCACCTTCCGGTCAAGCTCGCTGGTGCCATAGGCCGACGCGTAGCCGCCGGCATGGGCCATCAGGCTTTCGGCAATCGCGGGATGGGCGCCAGCCCAGTTATCAGACGAAAAAATCATCACTTCTCACCCTGTTTCACCGTCAATTCGACGGCTTTTGCCGACCTTAGCCGAGTTTATAGCCGGATCAATCACGGTCAGCGGCCGAAAGGCCAACAGGAGACCAGTTTGAAACCAAAATGAAGAAAACGACGATATGCCGTAATTTAATTATAAAAGCCGGAAATTTCCGGCAATGTTCGGCAAAATCTTCTCCATTATTTGCTGATATGCCTCTTGCAGAGGGGGGTGGTTTCTGGCATAGAGCACATGAAATAGGACAGGTTTGCTGTCCTATTTCGGTCTAGGGACCGGAACAATCGCCGTGAGTGCCTAAAAAAGTGGCATCCGGCGTGCGAAGCGGGAGGATTGGCCGGATTTCATCCGGTTGTTATCGCCTGCCGTCAGGATGGTCGCAGACATCAGTGCCTGATGATGCCGTGCTTATTTGCGACCTGATCAGGATCATGAGACGATGAGTGCCCCGGCTTTTCGGCGTGTCTTTGCACGCAACGAAGAGTCATGCGCGGGCGGTGCCATGCCCGGCGGTGCCGGGTTCAACAGGAGGGAAAACGATGACGGATCATTCGCCATCACAGCAATCTGGGCTCAACCTCGCACACAGCGTTGCGACGGCTGAAAAAACGCCCGCATTCCCGACTGGCCTGCCGCGAAAACAGGGGCTCTACGATCCGCGCAACGAACATGACGCCTGCGGTGTCGGCTTCGTCGCCCATATGAAGGGTCAGAAGTCGCACCAGATCGTGCGCGATGGCCTCTTCATGCTCGAAAACCTGACGCACCGTGGTGCCGTCGGCGCCGACCCGCTGATGGGAGATGGCGCGGGCATCCTCGTGCAGATTCCCGACCGTTTCTTCCGCGAGGAGATGGCCAAGCAGGGCATCACCCTGCCGAAGGCGGGCGAATATGCCGTCGGCCACATCTTCATGCCGCAGGACGATGCGCTCGTCGAACACTTCAAGCAGGTGATCAAGGACGTCGTCACCGAAGAGGGCCAGGTGCTCATCGGCTACCGCGACGTGCCCGTCGACAACGCGTCGCTGTCGAAGGCGCCGGAAATCGCCGCGACCGAGCCGCGCCATGTCCAGATCTTCATCGGTGCCGGCCGTGACGCCGCCACGAACCCGGAGTTCGAGCGCCGTCTCTTCACGCTGCGCAAGGTGATCTCCAACCGCATCTATGACGAATACAAGGGCGAGGAGAGCAACTTCTACCCCGTGTCGCTGTCGTCCTCGACGATCGTCTACAAGGGCATGTTCCTCGCTTACCAGGTCGGCGCCTATTACAAGGATCTGTCCGACCCGCGCTTCGAAAGTGCGGTGGCGCTCGTTCACCAGCGCTTCTCGACCAACACGTTTCCGTCGTGGAAGCTCGCCCATCCCTACCGCATGGTCGCCCACAACGGCGAAATCAACACGCTGCGCGGCAACGTCAACTGGATGGCAGCGCGCCAGGCCTCGGTTTCCTCGCCGCTCTTCGGCGACGACATCTCCAAGCTCTGGCCGATCTCCTACGAAGGCCAGTCGGACACCGCCTGCTTCGACAACGCACTCGAGTTCCTGGTGCAGGGCGGCTATTCGCTGTCGCATGCCGTCATGATGCTGATCCCCGAGGCGTGGGCCGGCAACCAGTTGATGTCGCCTGAGCGAAAGGCGTTCTACGAATACCACGCAGCGCTGATGGAGCCGTGGGACGGTCCGGCAGCTGTCGCCTTTACCGACGGTCGCCAGGTCGGTGCGACGCTCGACCGCAACGGTTTGCGTCCGGCCCGCTACATCGTCACCTCGGACGACCGCGTCATCCTCGCGTCGGAAGCCGGCGTGCTGCCGGTCGACGAAGACAAGATCGTCAAGAAGTGGCGCCTGCAGCCGGGCAAGATGCTGCTCATCGATATGGAACAGGGCCGCATCATCTCCGACGAGGAGGTGAAGTCCTCGCTCGCGCAAAAGCACCCCTACAGCAAGTGGCTCGAAGACACCCAGCTGATCCTCGAGGAGCTGAAGCCGGTGGAGCCGCGTGCGCTCCGCCGTGACGTTTCCCTGATCGATCGCCAGCAGGCCTTTGGCTACACGCTCGAAGACACCAAGATCCTGATGTCGCCGATGGCGACGACCGGCCAGGAAGCGATCGGCTCGATGGGCACCGACACGCCGATCTCGGCGATGTCGGACAAGCGCAAGCTGCTTTACACCTATTTCAAGCAGAACTTTGCGCAGGTCACCAACCCGCCGATCGACCCGATCCGCGAGGAGCTGGTGATGAGCCTCGTCTCCTTCATCGGTCCGCGTCCGAACATCCTCGACCACGAGGGCATGGCGCATGCCAAGCGGCTCGAGGTGCGCCAGCCGATCCTAACCAACGGCGATCTCGAAAAGATCCGCTCGATCGGTCACACCGAGGATCGTTTCGACACCAAGACGCTCGACTTTACCTATGACATTTCGCGCGGCGCCGAAGGCATGCCGGAAATGCTCGACCGGCTCTGCGAACGTGCGGAAGCGGCGGTGAAGGGCGGCTACAACATCATCGTTCTGTCGGACCGCCAGGTCGGACCGGACCGCGTGGCTATCCCGGCGCTGCTCGCGACCGCGGCCGTGCACCACCACCTGATCCGCAAGGGTCTGCGCACGTCGGTCGGCATCGTGCTTGAATCCGGCGAACCGCGCGAAGTGCATCAGTTCTGCCTGCTCGCCGGCTACGGCGCCGAGGCGATCAACCCCTATCTCGCCTTCGATACGCTCACCGACATGCACAAGCGTGGCGAGTTCCCCAAGGAAGTCGACGGCAGCGAAGTGGTCTACCGCTACATCAAGGCCGTCGGTAAGGGCATCCTCAAGGTCATGTCCAAGATGGGCATCTCGACCTACCAGTCCTATTGTGGCGCGCAGATCTTCGACGCCGTCGGCCTGTCGTCGAAGCTTGTCGACCAGTTCTTCTTCGGCACGGCGACGACGATCGAAGGCATCGGCCTCGAAGAGATCGCCGCCGAAACCGTCGCCCGCCACAAGGCGGCCTTCGGCGCCGACCCGGTTCTCGCCAACTCGCTCGATATCGGTGGCGAATATGCCTTCCGCATGCGCGGCGAAAGCCATGCCTGGACGCCGGACGCGATCGCCTCGCTGCAGCACGCCGTTCGTGGCAACGCAGAGGACCGCTACCGCGAGTTCGCCGAGATGGTGAACAACTCGGCGCTGCGCATGAACACCATCCGTGGCCTGTTCACGATCAAGAGCGCCGAAGCCCTTGGCCGCAAGCCGATCTCGGTCGACGAGGTCGAACCGGCCGTCGATATCGTCAAGCGCTTCTCGACCGGGGCCATGTCCTTCGGCTCGATCAGCCGCGAGGCACATACGACGCTGGCGATTGCCATGAACCGGATCGGCGGCAAGTCGAACACCGGCGAAGGGGGCGAGGAAAGCGACCGCTACCTGCCGCTGCCCGATGGTTCGATGAACCCGGAACGCTCGGCGATCAAGCAGATCGCGTCCGGCCGCTTCGGCGTGACCACCGAGTACCTGGTCAATGCCGATATGCTGCAGATCAAGGTGGCGCAAGGGGCCAAGCCCGGTGAAGGCGGGCAGCTGCCCGGCCACAAGGTCGATGCGACGGTTGCCAAGACTAGGCATTCGACCCCGGGCGTCGGCCTGATTTCGCCGCCGCCGCACCATGACATCTACTCGATCGAAGACCTGGCGCAGCTGATCTACGATCTGAAGAACGTCAATCCGGAAGCCGACGTTTCGGTCAAACTCGTCTCGGAAGTCGGCGTCGGCACGGTTGCCGCCGGCGTTGCCAAGGCGCGTGCCGACCATATCACTGTCGCCGGCTTCGACGGCGGTACCGGCGCTTCGCCGCTCACCTCGCTGAAGCACGCAGGCAGCCCCTGGGAAATCGGTCTTGCCGAGACCCAGCAGACGCTGGTGCTGAACGGCCTGCGTTCGCGCGTCGCCCTTCAGGTCGATGGTGGTCTGAAGACCGGTCGCGACGTCATCATCGGCGCGCTGCTCGGTGCCGACGAATTCGGCTTCGCCACCGCACCGCTGATCGCCGCCGGCTGCATCATGATGCGCAAGTGCCACCTCAACACCTGTCCCGTCGGCGTTGCGACCCAGGATCCGGTGCTGCGCAAGCGCTTCAAGGGCACGGCCGAGCACGTCATCAACTACTTCTTCTTCGTGGCCGAGGAAGTGCGCGAGATCCTGGCGTCGCTCGGCGTCAGGAAGCTCAACGACATCGTCGGCGCTTCGGAACTGCTCGAAAAGGACAGTGCGCTTGCGCACTGGAAGGCCAACGGCCTCGACTTCTCGAAGATCTTCCACAAGGTGGAAGCCAAAAAGGAAGAGACCTACTGGACCACGCGCCAGCAGCACCCGATCGACGATGTTCTCGATCGCAAGCTGATCAAGGAAGCGGCGGTCGCGCTCGAAACCAAGGCTCCGGTCAAGATCGAAGCCGAGATCAAGAACGTCGACCGTTCGGCCGGCGCGATGCTTGCCGGTGCTCTTGCCAAGCGCTGGGGCCACAAGGGCCTGAAGGACGACACCATCCACGTGACCCTCAAGGGCACGGCTGGCCAGTCCTTCGGCGCGTTCCTCGCACGCGGCATCACCTTCGATCTCGTGGGTGACGGTAACGACTATGTCGGCAAGGGTCTTTCGGGCGGTCGCATCATTGTCCGGCCGCCGGAAAATGCGACGATCGTTCCGCAAGAATCGATCATCGTCGGCAACACCGTGCTTTACGGCGCGATCTCGGGCGAGTGCTACTTCAACGGCGTTGCCGGCGAACGTTTCGCAGTGCGCAACTCCGGCGCGGTCGCGGTCGTCGAGGGCGTGGGTGACCACGGCTGCGAATACATGACCGGCGGCGTCGTCGTCGTGCTCGGCGGAACGGGGCGCAACTTTGCGGCCGGCATGTCGGGCGGTGTCGCCTATGTGCTCGACGAGGAAGGCGATTTCGCCCGTCGCTGCAACATGGCGATGGTCGAGCTGCAACCGGTTCCGGAAGAGGACGACATGCTGGAGAAGCTGCACCACCACGGCGGCGACATCATGCACAAGGGCATGGTCGACGTGTCGGGCGACATGACGCGCCACGACGAGGAGCGGCTTTATCAGCTCATCTCCAACCACCTTCACCACACGGGTTCGCCCCGGGCGAAGGAGATCCTCGATCACTGGACGGATTATCGGCCGAAATTCCGCAAGGTCATGCCGGTCGAGTACCGCCGTGCGCTCGAGGATATGGAACGCATGAAAATGGCAGAGGCGGCCGAATAGGAGGCCCCGGTGACCAAGGCTCCCGGTTCATCACAGATCGGTTCGGGGGCC
The DNA here is from genome assembly GCF_001426275.1 of Ensifer sp. Root423. Lineage (NCBI taxonomy): Bacteria > Pseudomonadati > Pseudomonadota > Alphaproteobacteria > Hyphomicrobiales > Rhizobiaceae > Ensifer > Ensifer sp. Root423. Next base: position 187,006 of record NZ_LMEG01000047.1, read on the forward strand.
CCTCACGCGCGCTCGCAAAAAGCGCCTGTTCAGACGCACAGCTTTCAGGATGAAACGATGGGTAAGGTAACTGGATTTCTCGAGATCGACCGGCAAGTGGCAAAGTACCAGCCGGCGTCCGACCGCATCCGCCATTTTCGAGAATTCACCATTCCGATGTCAGAACCGGAAGTGCAGAAGCAGGCTGCTCGCTGCATGGACTGTGGCATCCCCTATTGCCACGGCCCGACCGGCTGCCCGGTGCACAACCAGATCCCGGACTGGAACGATCTCGTCTACAACGGCAACTGGGACGAGGCGATCCGCAACCTGCATTCGACCAACAACTTCCCGGAATTCACCGGCCGCGTCTGCCCGGCGCCGTGCGAGGAAGCCTGCACGCTGAACCTCGAAGACACCCCGGTCGCGATCAAGACCGTCGAACAGGCGATCGCCGACAAGGCCTATGAAATGGGCTATATCGTGCCGCAGCCGGCCGTCACCAAGACCGGCAAGAAGGTCGCGATCATCGGCTCGGGACCTGCCGGTATGGCCGCGGCCCAGCAGCTTGCCCGCGCCGGCCACGAGGTGCACGTCTACGAGCGCGAAACCAAGCCCGGCGGCCTGCTGCGCTACGGCATCCCGGACTTCAAGATGGAGAAGAACTTCATCGATCGCCGCGTCGACCAGATGCGCGGCGAAGGCGTCACTTTCCACTGCGGCATCAATGTCGGCGTCGACGTTCCGATGCAGCGCCTGCTCGACGAGCATGACGCCGTGCTCTACTGCGGCGGCTCCGAGACCCCGCGCGACGCGGGCATCCCCGGCGTCCAGTTCGCCGGCGTGCATGACGCGATGCCCTATCTCGTCCAGCAGAACCGCCGCGTCGGCCGCGAGAACATCGACAGCGTCGGCTGGCCGTCGCAGCCGATCCTTGCCGGCGGCAAGCATATCGTCGTCGTCGGCGGTGGTGATACCGCGTCCGACTGTGTCGGCACCGCTTTCCGCCAGGGCGCCGTCAAGGTGACCCAGCTCGACATCCGTCCGCAGCCGCCGGAAAAGGAAGACAAGCTCGCCGTCTGGCCGTTTTGGGCGACGAAGATGCGCACCTCTTCGAGCCAGGCCGAAGGCGCCATCCGCGAGTTCCAGGTGGCGACCCTTGAGTTCATCGGCGACGAGGACGGCAACCTGACCGGCGTGAAGTGCTGCCAGGTGGATGATCGCCGCAAGCCGGTCGCCGGCACGGAGTTCATCATCAAGGCGGATCTTGCCTTCATCGCCATCGGTTTCAGTGGTCCCTTCACCAACAGCGTGATCAAGGACCTCGGCGACAAGCTGACGCTCAACACCGACCGCCGCGGCTCGACCAACGTCGTCGCCAACGAGCGCGACTACAAGACCTCGGTCGACAAGCTCTGGACGGCCGGCGACGTGCGCCGAGGCCAGTCGCTCGTCGTCTGGGCGATCCGCGAAGGCCGCCAGGCGGCACGTGCGATCGACGAGGCGCTGATGGGTTCGACCACGCTGCCGCGCTAAGGCATTACTCCCAAGCATGAAAAAAGCCCCGCAGCGATGCGGGGCTTTTTTCATGGTGTGCCAGAAGGCTGAATGGGGATCGTCGGCCTAGTTGCGGATCACCGGGTTGCTGATGACCGTGTTTGGCTTCGAGAGGCGGAAGTCATCGACGCGGCCGGCCGGAGCGGCGGCGACGTCACCCTTGCCAACCAGCAGGTCGCGTGGGCTCTTGCCGTTGCCCTTGTCCGGTGCGGCGCTGCCGAGCAGGGACGCGGCGCCATCCAGCGCCGGATCGGTCAGCCCGATCGGCTGGGTCTTGACGATATCCTCGTTGCCGAGCGGTGCGGTCACCACCAGGTCCTTGAGCTCGTCGGCGCCCGGCACGTTCTTGTCGGTGGCGGCGGCATCGCCGAGCAGCCGACGGATGTCCTTCTCGACGTAGAAGGCAAGCTTGCGCTTGCCGGCCTTGGTGAGGTTGACGCCGTCGGCGCCGCGCAGGCGCACCTGCTGGCCGTTGATATCGGAGCCGGTCAGAACGAACTTGCCGCCCTCATCGACGAAGCCGTCCCAGATGTCGACGAACTGTCCGCCGACCTTCTCGATCTCCTCGCGATAGATGCCGTTGAAGGTGACCATGTCGGCGGTCATCGCGGCCGACTGGAACGGCGGCATGCCGACCCAGAGAACCGGCAGCTTTTCCTTGCGCGCAAGGGCTGCCAGCGCGTTGACACGCTTGCGATATTCTTCCGTCCAAAGGTCGGAGCGGAACTTCTCCTTGGTGCTGCCGATCTGCATCTGCTGGCGATCGTTGGCGCCGAGGCTGATGATGATGACCGACGGCTTCACGTCGCCGACATAGCCCGGCAGCGTGCCCGGCCAATTGAAATAGTCCTCGCGCACGAGGCCGGACGAGCCGTTCGCCCGCGTCTCGATGGTGATGCCGGGCGTCATCTCGAAGGCGGTCTTCAAGCCGTCGCCGAGGCTGCCGGCCATGAAGTCGCCGACGACGAGCACCTTCTTGGCATCTGGCGCTTTCTCCACCACCACCGGCGCCGGGGCAGGGGTGTCGGCGACCTTCGGCTTCTGCTTCTGTTGGCCCTGGCCCTTCTGTCGCTGCTGCGGCTGGCGCTGGCGCTTCGGGCGCGGTTGTTCGGGATAATAGTCGCGATCTGCATAGGTCGGCCGTTCGCGGGTCAGCCCGCCGAAAAGCATCTGGAACAGAGTGCGCCGCTGCACCCGTTCCTGCGCTTCGGCAAAGCTCGCAAAAAGGCTGACGGTGAGCATCGCCACAAGGGCGATGCAGATCGTCGCAATCCCGAACGGCGTTCGGCCAACTTGCCTGCGGCGTTTGCTGATCATCTGCTTTCTGCCCCGTTCATCGCGTATTCGGGCGGCCTTGCCGCGCAAAAGTTTCAGCGCGCCGCACGGGGTGCAGCGCGCTTGCCCTATTGTATCTCACGGATACTCAGATCGCGAAACCGTTTCGAACCTGCTAGTTGCGGAGCGCCCGCAGCAGCATCTGGGTCGGCTCTCCGTCCGGCGCCAGTCCGTTCTTCGACTGGAACGCCTGGATCGCGGCCTTGGAGCCGGAGCCGAAATTGCCGTCGACTTCGCCGCTGTAGTAGCCGAGCTCCTTCAGCCGGTTCTGCAGCTCGAACTTCTCGCTGATATCAAGCGAACCGTCCGGACGCGGCCAGCGCTGCTGCATGCCCTGGTAGCCGGCGATCTGGTCGGCGAGCAGGCCGACGCCAAGCGCGTAGCTGTCCGAGGCGTTGTAGCGCTTGATGACGAAGAAGTTCTTGGTCATCAGGAAGCCGGGGCCCTGGCCCCCGCTCGGCAGCTTGAGTTCGGCGCGGGTGCTGCCGTTGCGGAAGCCCTTGCCGTTCGGCCGGGCAAAACCGAGCGACGCCCATTCCTTGAGCGTCTTCGTCTGGCCGGAATATTTCGCGGCATTTGCCGGCGGGGCGACCTCGTAGCCCCAGGTCTCGCCCGGTTGCCAGCCATTCTTCTTCAGGAGGTTGGCGGCGGTCGCCAGCGCGTCCGGCACGGAGTTCCAGATGTCGCGGTGACCGTTTCCATCCGCATCGACTGCATAGAGCAGGTAGCTCGTCGGGATGAACTGGGTGTGGCCCATGGCACCCGCCCAGGAGCCGGTCAGCTCGCGCGGCGTGATGTCGCCCTTCTGCAGGATCTTGAGTGCTGCGATCAGCTGCTTCTTGGCATAGTTCGACCGCTTCGGATCCGCATAGGCAAGGGTTGCCAGCGCGCGCGGCACGTAGTGCAGGCGGTCATCCTTCTCCAGCACTGCGCCGTAGTTGGACTCCATCGACCAGATGGCCAGAAGAATGGTCTTGTCGACGCCGAAGTGTTTCTCCAGCGCGTTCAGCGTGCGGGCGTGCTTGGTCGCCATCTCCTGGCCGACGCGCTTGGTGTAGGGGTTCACGCGGGAATCGATATATTCCCAGATCTTGTGCTTGAACTCCGGCTGGTAGTTGGCCTTGTCGATCACCGTCTGGTCGGGCGACTTTACGCCGGCAAAGGCCTGGCGGTAGGTTGACTTGGTGATGCCGGCCTGGGCGGCGGTCGCGTAAAACTCGTTGATCCAGTTCTGGAACCCGGTATCGGCGCGCGCAGGTGCGGTGCCGAGCGTGGCGGCGGATAGGACGAGGGCGGCTGCGATATGACGGAAAAACGTCCTGCGGTTTCTGATCATCAGCTGTCGGTTCCGTTTCTCTGCGGAGCTTCGGCCGTCATGGCCCGAATCACTCCGCAAGGTGGCAGTCTGGGGCCAGCCTGGACGGTGGGGGCAGTCGTCGGCGGCTCCTGTTTCGGATCCGGCCGCGCTTGTTGCATTGCCGGATTGCAACGAATCTACAGAAACGTGGTCAACAAACCCTTTACCATGAAAATGTGGTGGCGTCTTCGGCCACAGAAAATGTCAAGCCTTGGTCGTGGAGTTCGCATATGCATTTGTTTCGTCGGTTCATGCTGTGTTCAGCTGACGGCATAGAGATTGCGGCTCCATTACGGAGCGCTGTATGGTTCGGGACGGATTGACGTCCAGGACCATTCGGCAAGAGTTATGAGTGAAATCCTTTCAAGGAGGTATCGATGACCGACAAGCGTAAAGTCCGCAAAGCCGTGTTCCCGGTCGCAGGACTGGGCACCCGTTTCCTGCCGGCGACCAAGGCCGTGCCGAAGGAAATGCTGACGGTGGTGGACAAGCCGGTCATTCAATATGTGGTCGACGAAGCGCTGGAAGCCGGGATCGAGCATCTGATCTTCGTGACCGGACGCAGCAAGGCTGTCATCGAGGACTATTTCGACATTCAGGTCGAGCTCGACCAGACGCTGCGCGAGCGCAACAAGAAGGCCGAGATCGCGCTGCTCGACGGCATCCTGCCGAAGGCCGGCACCACCAGCTTCACCCGCCAGCAGGCGCCGCTCGGCCTTGGCCACGCGGTCTGGTGCGCCCGTGAACTCGTCGGCAACGAGCCCTTCGCGCTGCTCCTGCCCGACATGATCATGAAGGGTGAGAAGGGCTGCCTGAAGGGCATGGTCGAGCTCTATGAGCAGAGCGGCGGCAACGTCATCGCGGTTGAGGAATGCGCGCCGGACCAGGCGCACAAATACGGCATCGTCGGCGTCGGCGACAAGGTCGGCGAAGGTTTCAAGATCACCAAGATGGTCGAGAAGCCAGCACCGGGCACTGCCCCCTCCAACTTCTTCATCAACGGCCGCTACATCCTGCAGCCGGAGATCTTCCCGATTCTCGAAAAGCAGGAGCGCGGCGCCGGCAACGAGATCCAGCTGACCGACGGCATGCTCAAGCTTTCCGACAACCAGCAGTTCGCCGCTTACCACTTCCGTGGCGATACCTACGACTGTGGCGCCAAGGACGGCTTCATCCTGGCCAACGTCGCCTTCGCGCTCGAGCGTGGCGATATCCGTCCGACCGTCGAAGGCCCGCTGAAGAGCCTGCTCGGCAGCCTGAAGTAATCGGCTTTCTCTTCTCGAAGGCAAGAAAGGCCGCGTCCATCGGGCGCGGCCTTTTTTTATCTGGATAATGGGATTGCCTCAGCGGCGCAGCGTCAACCCGACGCCGACGCGGGTGATGTCGGTGGTGTCGCCCTGATCGCGGGTGGTGCGCTCGTAGCTGACGTCGCCCGTCAGCGCCAGGTAGCGGTTGATGTCGTAGGTGAGGCCGGCGCCGGTGCGCCAGGTGGTCTCGTCCGACGAGCGGGCGTTCGAGGGGTAGTTGCGCAGCGTCAGGCTATTCGTCAGGCGCGCGACGAGATCCGAGCGCATCTGGTGGGTGATGATGTTGGTGAGGTTGTAGTCGATCGAACCAGCGTCGCCGGGCGTCGTTGACGGGTTGAGGTCGGTCGACACGGCGAAGAGCACGTCGGTGCCGCGTTGCGGCGACCAGTTGAGGCGGCCATCGACCGACAGGCCGCGGAGTTCGCCAAGCCGTTCATCCTCGAAATTGTAGGTTTCGTAGCCGAGGCCGAGCTCGCCATAGAGTTTCTCGCCGAGGTCGAGCTCGATACCGCCGCGTGCGGCATAGGTCTGATAGGAGCGTTCGAAACCGAGCGGATCTTCGCGCAGATCGTAGAGCGACTTGCCGACGGAGGCTTCGAGGAACGGGATCAATGCCGGCGACAGTTCGTAGCCGACGCGGGCCGTGAGCACACCGGTGTTGCGGTTTCGATACTTGACCGAAAGGTTCGTGCCGTTTTCGAGTTCGACATCACCATAGGTGCGCCGGTCGAAATCGATGCCGACCGAGCCGCGGATCAGACCGAAATCACGCTCAACGGCCGCGCCGAGGCGGTAGGTGTTGACCGCGGACTGGTTTTTGGCGTTGGAGATCGCGTTCGGGTCGTCGGCGTCCTCGCGCTCGAAACTGTAGCCGGCGCGCAGACGGGCGATCGTTTCGTCCCAGAGATCGAGCCGCAGTTCCGCATCGACATTGGCGCGGGGCTCTTCCTCGCCCTCGCCGGAGATGTTGTTCTGCAACACGCCTTCGCCGGTGACGGTCAGCTGATGCCGCGACCAGTCCGAGGTCAAGGTGCCGCGGATTCCGGTTTCGAGATAGCCGCGGTTGGTCTTGGTGTCGCCGTCCTTGCGCCATTCGTGGTTGATGGTCTCGCTGACGCTGGGGCGCAGCGTGAAGGTGCCGATTCGGATGCCCGGGGCGCGATCGTATTCGGGGTTGTCGGTCCGCAACCGCAGACCGTCGATCGTCGGCTCGCGCTGGTTCAGGCGAAGGTAATCCTCGTTAGAGGCCGGGGTCAGGTCGTCAGCGCTGACGGCGCCGGTGGTCTGCGGATCGGTGATTGCGGGCGTCGCGGCCGGAACGGCTGAAGGCGCTGTGCCCGCGCCATAGGTGGTCGTCGTCGGAGCGGTGGCGGGAGCGGTCGTGGCGGTCTGGGCGTTCAAGGATGCGGGGGCAAGCATCGCCGTGCCGGCCAGCAGCAACGCCAGCGACGTCGAACGCCGCGCGCCTCCTTTGATCGAGCGAGATGAGCCTGGCACCATATGCCGTTTGTCCACGAGCCTGATTGCAATCCTTTCGCAACCGTAAAGCGACGTGGTTAATCAATCGTTTCCAAACGGAAAAAACGTCGTGGCATCAGCCGCTTGCGGTTACACTTTCGACGGTCAGGTTGCGGCCGTGGGTGGAAACGACGCGCACTCTTGTACCGGCCGGCAGGTCCGGTCCCTCAACGACCCAGAACGTGTCGTCGAGCCGGATGCGCCCTCGGCCTTCGGCGATCGGTTTTTCCAGGACCGCGGTGCGGCCGACGAGGCTTTCGGCGCGCTGGTTCAAAAGCGGCTCGTCGGTGGTCTCGGATGTGGAGAGAACGAAGCGGCGGCCAAGGAGAACGGCCGCCACCGAGAGCAGCGCGAACAGCACGAGCTGGACCTGCCACGTCCAGAAGCCGACCTCCCAAAGCATGAGGGAGAGGATGCCGACTGCCAAGGCGGCGACACCGATCCAGATCAGGAACACGCCGGGGGCGATGAGCTCGGCGGCGAGAAGCACGAAGCCCAGAACCCACCAGCTCCAGGGCCCGAGTTCTTGAATGGCGCGTTCGATCATCGTCTACTTCCCTTGCGCGGGATCGGTCGGGAAAGCCGGCGTGGTGCGCGGCGTCGACTGGCGCGGGCGGGTCGCTGGCGCCGTCTGGCTGTCGCCAAAGACTTCCTTGGCGATGGCGCCGATGCCACCGAGTGAACCGATCAGCGCGGAAGCTTCCATCGGCATCAGCACGATCTTCTGGTTGTTGGCGGTGCCGATCGAGGCGAGTGCCTCGGTGTACTTCTGGGCGACGAAGTAGTTGATCGCCTGCACGTCGCCGGCCGCAATGGCCTCGGAGACCATCTTGGTTGCCTTCGCCTCTGCCTCGGCCAGGCGCTCGCGCGCTTCGGCGTCACGAAACGCCGCTTCGCGCTGGCCCTCGGCCTGCAGGATCGCCGACTGCTTGGCGCCTTCGGCGCGCAGGATCTGGGCGTTTCTGGCGCCTTCGGCTTCGAGCACCTGCGCGCGTTTCTCGCGCTCGGCCTTCATCTGGCGCGCCATGGCATCGACGAGATCCTTCGGCGGGGCGATATCCTTGATCTCGATGCGGGTGATCTTGATGCCCCAGGGGCTGGCAGCTTCGTCGACGACGTGCAGCAGCCTGTCGTTGATCGTATCACGGTTGGAGAGCAGTTCGTCGAGGTCCATCGAACCCATGACCGAGCGGATGTTGGTCATCGTCAGGTTGAGGATGGCGTTTTCCAGATGCGCCACCTGGTAGGCGGCCTGCGCCGCATTCAGGATCTGATAGAAGGCGACGGCATCGGCCGAAACGCTGGCATTGTCCTTGGTGATGACTTCCTGGGTCGGAACGTCGAGCACCTGTTCCATCACGTTCATCTTGGCGCCGATGCGGTCGATGAACGGCACGATCAGATTGAGGCCCGGCTCCAGCGTTTTGGTGTAGCGACCGAAGCGCTCGATCGTATAGCGGTAGCCCTGCGGCACCGTCTTGATCCCCATGAAGAGGACCAGGATGATGAGCACCACGAAGCCAATGACGACGATATCCATTCCGCCCAAGACTTACCCCCTTAAATTGCAATCTCGACCTGTGGCTGCAGTCTAGCGTATTCCGTTTCCCTTCGGAATCGCTTTTCCGCGGATTGCGCGTAAATTCAAAATGTTAGATTGCCGCGCTCGCCGGTGGGCAAGAGCGCGGCTCCTTCATCCTGAGTTGGCGGCCAGCGCGCCGTTCAAGTGGGGTGATGGGACGATTAAAGCCAGCCGGCAAGCTCCCGGCGCACGACGTGTTCGAGCACGGCCATGCCTTCGGCGCTGTCGTTCAGGCAGGGGATGTGGGTGAACTTCTCGCCGCCATCCGAATGAATTTGGGGTGCCTTAGCCGTATTCTTGCCGGTTCCCTGTAGCCAGCCGGCAAGCTCCCGGCGCACGACGTGTTCGAGCACGGCCATGCCTTCGGCGCTGTCGTTCAGGCAGGGGATGTGGGTGAACTTCTCGCCGCCATTGTGATGGAAGCTTTCGGCCGCCTGCTCGGCGATCTCTTCCAACGTTTCCAGACAGTCGGAGACGAAGCCCGGGTTGAGGACGGCAATGCGCTTGACACCGTCCTGCGCAAGTTTTTCGACCGTCTTGTCGGTATAGGGCTGCAGCCATTCCTCAGGCCCGAAGCGCGACTGGAAGGTGACCTGCAGCTTCTCCTTCGACCAGCCGAGCTTTTCGCGCAAAAGCCGCGCGGTCTTCTGGCACTGGCAGTAGTAGGGATCGCCCTTGTCGAAATAGCTCTTCGGAATGCCGTGGAAGGAGGTCAGAACCACCTCCGGCTCCCAGTCGAGCGTCGCCAGGTGACGCTCGATCGAGGTTGCCAGAGCGTCGATGTAGACGGGATCGTCGTGGTAGGGCGGAACGGTGCGCAGTGCCGGCTGCCAGCGCATCTTCAGAAGCGCCTCGAAGGCCTTGTCATTAACGGTGGCGGTGGTGGCGGCGGCATATTGCGGATAGAGCGGGAAGACGAGAATGCGTTCRCAGCCGGCCTTCTGCAGTGCGTCCATGCGCGAGGCGATCGACGGCTGGCCGTAGCGCATGCCCCAGTCGACGATGACGTTAGGCTGGTCGGCGAAGGACTTCGCCATCAGTTCGGACTGGTTGCGGGTGTAGGTCCGGAGGTAGCTTTCGTTCAAGTCCYTGTTCCAGATCGTCTCATAGGCCTTGCCGACCTTGCCGGGGCGGGTGTTGAGCACGATRCCGAACAGGATCGGGTACCAGAACAGTCGCGACCACTCGATCACCCGGCGGTCGGTCAGAAACTCCTTCAGGTAGCGGCGCATCGAGGTGTAGTCGGTGCCATCAGGCGTGCCGAGATTGACCAGNCGCGACCACTCGATCACCCGGCGGTCGGTCAGAAACTCCTTCAGGTAGCGGCGCATCGAGGTGTAGTCGGTGCCATCAGGCGTGCCGAGATTGACCAGGAGAACTCCGATGTTGCCGCGTTTAATAGTGGGGTGACCGGCAGTTTTTTTGAGCATCACATCCTTCTTCATTTATCAACCCAATTGAATACGGATGGAATGCGGGATGGATCAGCGGCGACTGAAAATTCTGAAGCGACCAGGGAAAGCGTTCTTGATTGAAAGCTGCGATACTGGAAGCGGAACACAGCGCCCGTTCATCTTTCGACATTCGCCTGCGGCTCCCCGCGAAACCTTGACGAACATAACATGAACATCTAAAGTCGCGTCATGACACCTATGGCACTTGGAAAGAAGCTGGCGATCCTATCGGACGCAGCCAAGTACGACGCCTCATGCGCCTCGAGCGGTGGCGAGAAGCGAGATTCACGCAAAGGAGGAATAGGATCTTCCGGTGGGAGCGGTATTTGCCATGCCTACACGCCAGATGGGCGATGCATATCGCTATTAAAGATCCTGATGACGAACTTCTGCATCTTCGACTGTGCCTATTGCATCAATCGCGTCAGTTCCAATGTCGAGCGCGCGCGGTTTAGCGTCGAAGAAGTGGTATCATTGACGCTCGAGTTTTACCGACGCAACTACATTGAAGGCTTGTTTCTCTCCTCAGGTATCATCCGCTCGCCTGACCAGACCATGGCCGATATGGTCCGCATTGCCCGAACGCTGAGAGAAGTCCACGGTTTTAAGGGCTACATTCACCTCAAGACCATCCCCGACGCACAGGCTGAGCTCATTCGTGAGGCCGGCCTTTGGGCCGACCGGTTGTCAATAAATGTCGAACTGCCAAGGGATTCGAGCGTAAGGAAGTTCGCGCCGGAGAAGCGGCCGGAAACCATTCGTGCCGCCATGGCACAGGTTCGGCTGGAAGGTGAAGCCGCGCAAGACAAGACCCACACCGGCCGCAAGCCGCAACGCTTTGCCCCTGCCGGCCAGAGCACGCAGATAATTGTCGGCGCTGACGGCGCCGACGATACCGCCATCCTGTCCTGCGCAACCCGGCTTTATAGCGGTTACAAGCTGCGGCGCGTTTACTATTCGGCGTTCTCACCGATCCCGGACGCTTCCTCTGCGCTTCCCCTGGTTCAGCCACCGCTTGTTCGGGAGCACCGGCTCTATCAGGCCGACTGGCTTCTGCGATTTTATGGCTTTACGACCGACGAGATCGCGACCGGCACGCAAGGAGGCTTTCTGGATCTGGAGCTCGATCCGAAGACGGCATGGGCGCTGCAGAACCGGCAATTCTTTCCGGTCGACGTCAACCTCGCCTCCCGCGATACGCTTCTGCGCGTGCCGGGATTTGGGACGCGCGTGGTCGACCGCATCATCACCGCGCGACGCAATCGCCGCCTCCGTGTCGAGGATCTCGCTCGAATGGGAGCGCTGACACGCAAGGCCCGCCCCTTCGTTGCCCTGCCCGGCTGGAGCCCCGGCGGTTTGACGGACAGCAGCGATCTGCGCGCGCGCCTGGCGCCCCCGCCAAAGCAACTTCAGCTTCTATGACTTACGGGGTCTCACTTCCGGACAAGGGAACTTTTGATGCCTGGCGAAATGCCGCCAGGCGCGCTATCAGCCACCGGATCGCCCCCGACCAAATTGACTGGAATAGCGCGGGCGGCCTATTCGACAGGGCCTTTCTCCCGGAGACTCCAGGCGAGCACGCAGCACGCGTTCCTCAAGCCTTCATGACTTTGGCGCAGTCTGTGATCTGGCATTCAGCACCAGAACGCTTGGCGCTCCTTTATCGCGCGCTTTGGCGCCTCGACAGGCGCGAGGGCGAGCCGCTCTCGCCCGCCGATCCGCTCGGTCGCAAACTGTCGCTTATGCAGAAATCCGTCGGACGGGACATTCACAAGATGCATGCATTCGTTCGCTTCCGCGAAATCTCAGCAGAGGGACCGCGTCGACGCTTTGCTGCCTGGTTTGAGCCGACGCACAATACGCTGGAGCCGGGAAGCGCTTTCTTCGCCCGCCGGTTCGGCGACATGGATTGGATGATTGCGACGCCGCGCTTGACCGCCCTTTTTGTTGACGGCGCGTTGACCTTTGATCAGAGTGGCACGAAACCAGACCTGCCGGAGGATGCGGCCGAGAAACTTTGGGCAGCCTATTTCGTCAACATCTTCAATCCGGCCCGCATCAAGCTCGACGCCATGCAGTCGGAGATGCCGAAGAAATACTGGCACAACCTGCCGGAAACGCGCCTGATCCCCGAGATGCTCGCCGGAGCGGAGGCACGGGTGCAAAAGATGCGCGAGGCGGGCATCTCCGCGCCGCGAACGGGCGCAGCCCCGGTGTCCGAGCGCTATCGGGCCTCAATGCCGCAGCCGCCCGAGCAAATTGACACCCTGGAGGAGGCATCGAAGGCCGCGGCACAATGTCGGCGTTGCGACCTGTGCGAATCCGCGACGCAGACCGTCTGGGGTGAAGGTGCCGCTGACGCGCAGCTCATGATCGTCGGCGAACAGCCTGGCGACCGGGAAGATATCGAGGGCCGCCCGTTTACGGGGCCGGCCGGGCAGTTGCTTCGGGCATTGCTTTCCGACGCCGGTATAGACGCAAGGACGCTGTGGCTGACGAACGCCGTCAAGCATTTCAAGTTCAGCCCACGTGGCAAGCGGCGTCTGCACCGCAATCCGGACCGCGGCGAAATTGCTCATTGTCGCTGGTGGCTGGGACTGGAACTGACCCTTGTCAAACCGAAGTTGACGGTGGCGCTTGGCGCCTCCGCGGCCTTCGCCCTCACAGGCGACAACCGTCCAATGGCGGAGCGGCGGGGGGAGATTGAAACCGGTCTTCACGGCGGCCCCGTCCTCGTGACATGGCATCCTTCTTATATCCTGCGTGCAGGCGACCCAGCAGCCGCCACGATCGCCCGAGATGATTTGGCGCGAGACCTGGCTAAGGCCATGGCAGTTATCTATGAAAGAGGAGTGTAGCAACTCAACCAGAGATCGTGCTGAGTTACCGAATATGCACCCTCCGGCCGTACGAGGGGATGGCGAGAGTGAAAGAGAGGCACGTACTGCTTGGTCGCTTGGCGCTTCCCAGCCTACCCTACTCTTGAGGATCTATCGGCCGGAGCTTCCATGATGCCCAGGTGCTTGGTGACCAGGACTGAAAGGCGTCCGATCGAGGGGTGGAGTTTCTTGCATTGGATTAGAAGCCTTCTAATATGTCCTCAGGTTTTAGGGACTGGGGCATGGCGAGAAGTCTGACGGTTACGGTGTCCAGAGCCGCGACGTTTGTCATTGCGGCAATGTTTGCGGCGCTTGTCGTGCTACTGAGCCTGTGGTTATACGAGAGCTACCATGCCGCGATACGGCGGACCGAAGAGCGCGCAATTGCCGCCTCGAAAATCGTATCCACTAACGCCTCATGGATAAACGCGCTCTCGGCACAGACACTTCAACGAATTGATGACGCTCTTGGACCGACGCTGGGCATTGCCACGGATGACGTCAAGAACATCAACGAGGCGGTTTCTAATCTTCCGGGACAAGTTCAGGCCTACGTCGTCGACCGGAATGGCCGGACACTTCTGTCCACCGATCCCGATATTAAGCCCATCGACATAAGGGACCGCGAATACTTCGCCGCCGTCGAAAAGGGAGCGAAAATTTTCGTTTCCGGTCTTCTGGTCAGCAGACTCAACGATCAGCAGATATTCGTGTTCAGCCGGCGCCTGGAACGGAACGGCGTGTTCGTCGGCGCTGCAATGGTGTCGTTCCAAGGGAGCGACCTGCTGAAGGATGTTTGGGAGGCCGTATCTCTCGGCACGAATTCGACTATCAGCATGATCCGCAAGGACGGAGAACTCGTCGCACGCTACCCCGCCCCCGACGGTCCGTTGAACATGAGCAAGTACGTATTGTTTACCGACTATCTTCCCTCCTCGCCCAACGGGACTTACGAGGCAATATCTCCAGCGGACGGCGAGCACCGTATGGTCGCCTATCGGGTTGTTGAGGGAACGGAAATCGTTGCGCTCGCGTCGGCTGACTACCGTGTAGGGCTGGTCCCCTTCCGCAATGACGTCTTCATCGCGATCGCCGTTATGGCACTTGCTGCCGCTTCATCGCTTGCCGCAGGAGGATGGGTCAGGCACCTCGTTAAGCGCGATGTGAAGAAATCCGCCGAACTTGAGGCCGCACTTGAGGACAATCGCCTTCTGCTGCGCGAAATCCATCATCGGGTCAAAAACAACTTTCAGGCTGTGCAGGGCGTCATCCGCATGCAGCTACTGCCGCCCGAGGCACAGAAGTCGCTCTTTGACCGGATCGGCGCCATGATCGCGGTCCATGAGCAAATTTATGATCGCGACCAGTTCAACGCCCTGTCCGCCCGTGATCTTATCCCGTCGATCGTGGACAAACTCGTCAGCGCTTATTCTGACAACGTATCCGTACGGTACGATATCGGTGAGTTTGACCTGACACCCGAACAGGCCACGGCCGTCGCGCTCCTGGTGAACGAGGTCGTGACAAACAGTCTTAAATACGCGTTTCCGGACGGCCGCCCAGGGAAGCTCGAAATAGCGTTCCACAAAGTGTCTTCGCGCCGCTCCCTGCTTACCATCTGCGACAACGGCGTGGGCTTCGACACATCGACTGTGCGCAAAGGCATGGGCAGCCGTATCATTCGCGGGGTCGTAAGTCAGTTGCGCGGTTCATTCGAATACAAGTCAACAGAAGGCACGCACTTTATCGCGCAAGTCGAGCTCGGTCTAACAGACTGAGGAGCAACCTCGTTAAGACTGTTTGCGTGACCTCATAAGATGCCGTGTGCGCCCCCATTTAGGAAAACCTTGAAAACACAAAACGCGCGGATAGATACCTATCATCTGCAATCCGTTGTTTGGGTGGCCCGCAACAGCCGACCTGGATGAGCAAAATGGCCGACGAAAACCACCTTCGTGACGCCCGTGATGCGGGCGACCGCCTCTTAGCTTCACACCCATCTGAAGATCCATTCGCGGCTGCGTTCAAGGCCACACGCATGCCGATGCTAATTACCGATCCAAGGCAGGACGATAATCCCATCATCTTCGCGAACCGCGCCTTCACCGAGTTGACCGGCTACAGTCAGAATGAGTTGGTCGGCCGGAACTGTCGCCTTCTCCAAGGGCCGGACACGGACAAAGCGGCGATCGCTAAGATCAGGGATGCCATTTCAGAAGCGCGCGATGTCTCGGTCGACATCCTCAATTACCGTAAGGACGGTGGCAGCTTCTGGAACGCGCTGTTTGTCAGTCCCGTCCGCGATCAGGCCGGCGCAGTGATCTACTTCTTCGCGTCACAACTCGACTTCACGAGCACCAAAAGCAAAGAAGCCGAGCTGGCCAAGGCGCGCCAGCTTGCAGAAGAGGAAGTCTCAAGTCGCACTGCGGAGCTCATGGAAGCGCTGCGCGTGAAAACTGCCCTTGTCCACGAGGTCGATCACAGGGTTAAAAACAACCTTCTGACAATCGCCTCGATCATCAGATTGCAAATGCGGATGACCAGCAACGCTACGGTCGCACAGACACTTAAATCAATACTCGACCGCGTCGAGGCTCTGAGTGCCGCCCAAAGGAAGCTTCTCAATGATAACCGCGTTGGTCAGTTCGATGTGGCCGATTTCGGTCGAGACCTGATTACCGAAATCGTGGGTTCTCTGAAAAGGCCAGACATCATCTTAACTACGGACCTTCATTCTGTGACAGTCTCGGCGTCGAAAGCTTCGGCCCTCGCCCTTATCGTTAACGAACTCGTTGGTGATGCAGTCCGACGCGGCCTCAGTGATGGCGGGGGCGAAATACACCTCGAAATCCGAAGGCTCAACGGACACTTGCTCATACGAGTCCTGGACACGGTTACACCCGTCGAGGTCGACAAAGAACAAGAGTCCTTCAGCCGCGCCATGCTTGACGCCTCGATCAGGCAGCTAAGGGCAACCAGCGAGCGAGAGGTTTCCGGTCACCGCACGGAAGTTCGTGTAACGCTGCCGGTAGGAGATTAGGAAGGGCCGATATTTGCGAACCCTGATTGTCGAAGACGAAATGCTCCTGGCCCTGCAACTTGAACATGAGGTCGAGTCCAGCGGTTACAGGGTTATAGGCCTGGCAAGCGATGAAAGCGAAGCGATTGCGCTCGTCGAGCGAGAACAACCAGAGTTCGCTTTCGTCGATATCCACCTGCGCGATGGTCCGACTGGTATTGATATCGGTCGATACTTGGCCTCGAGGGGCATCCCCTTCGTTTTTGTCTCAGGCAACCTTAAACGAATTCCGGCGGACTTCGCGGGTGCACTCGGCGCTATCGAGAAACCTTACTCGGCCAACGGCCTACAAAACGCTCTGTTGTATCTCCGGGCGGTGTTATCTGGAGAGGATCTGCCACCACCTCCCTCAAGCCTGACAATCTTTCAATAAAGCATCTCCGGAGTAGCGCCGGCGCCGTCGATTATCTCACACCACTTGCTCTGATCGCATGCCTTTGCCCATCTCAAGTGCCGAGCAGCTGGTGTGTTTCGGCGACAGCGCCGCTCGCCCGCTCAGACCCTTACTGCACCGCCGGAACGTTCTGCCGGCCGAACTGGCTCTTATGCAGTCTTATCCGAGCCGCGGAACGCGGGCCTGCGCTTCGCTTGGACGCAGTCTGGTACGAGCCGCAAACGTCAGGCCAGCTTGAACGCGCCACTCGCCCCGCAGATGCTTACGGGGCGAGACATTCCTCGCATATGCCACAACCATCGACGTCCATACGTGAGGCTGGGAACTGCTTTTGACAACACTGACACGTCAAAGTGCTCCGCGCGTCCCGCTTTACGGGCGCAGGCGGGATGATTTCGATCACGCGATCGGTAGGGAGTTTTCGTGCCATCTGGTCCATCTCGAGGCTCCATGTCGAGGGTGGAATCTGAGATAGGAAGTGCTGAGGCTTGTACAAGATAATCCTCTCAAAGAGTCTTCGCTGACGCTTTCATCGGTCGTCCCTCGTTGAAAGGCCGATGGCTTCGACAACCAATCGCTTGTCTAACACCCGGCCGCTTCCGTTGCTCGGTCCGTCGAACCATCCATCGCGGCAGATTCAGCATGGTTCATTTCATCAAATGTCACGCGGTCAGATCAATTGAGAGAGTACATTTTGGACGGCCACACAGCTGGTCACGGAAGCGAGCCCGGGAGGTATACAGATCCGCTCTGGGGCGTGACGTCTTGTTCCCCATCGCAAGCACCACGTCCGGATGATTACCGTATTGCAGTTCAGCGACGAGGACCTTCTGATGTGCCCACAACTCCCGCATCTCGTGGACGTCGGTCGACGTTCCGAGCCACTCGACGATCCAGCCAGTTTCATTTCGAACCGGCGCGGCTCGGGAACCAGCGGTACTCGTCGAACCGTGCACGACAGATGGGTGGCTCAAACTCAAGAGGTCCCTTGCTTGGGACTGACCTATCGATCAAGCAGAGCCGTCAATCGATGTGAGACGGGTGCAGCCACCCACTCTCGCCGGCCCTCTCTGCTCGAGACCTGTCGCTTGCTGAGGGCTGGAACCAGTTATTCCCCAACGCGGTTTGACAAGCGGCGACGGATACAGCTCTGCTCTGCAACCGAAGTCGCCCCGTCCAGCTGCTGTAGGGGCGAGGTAAGGAATCGTGCAGAGGTGCCCAAAAGCCACTCCGCTCGTACGAGGGTTCTGACTGGCTTCTACGGAGGTTGATTTCTCGTCTCCTACCCGGTCGCGTCGGCGACCGGGTCGATGACCCTCGTCTCTCACATGCCACTCCTGCGGCTAAAGCAGTCTGGCGCACGAGCGGCCTCGAGAAGTGGGGAGTCGGGCGCTTCGGGTTGCCCGGATTATCACATTCTAAATTGGGGAATGGTGGCCACCAGCATCGGGTTTGGCGCCGAACGGCCGCTCGGCATCTGTCGACATTCCAGCGTCTCGGCAGGCCTCAACGAACGCTTCGCGGGCGATGGCAACCGGCGTCATTCGGTTAAGCGCCCGACGACATGTTTGAACCGCCCTATTGTGCTTGCGGCCTCTATAAATAGTCCATTCGCCTTCCAGGAAATCGAGAACGTCGTTGACAGACGCAAATACCTGCCGCGTGCCGTCCTTCATCTGAACCGAGATGGGTGCCATGAGCAGTAGTTCGGGATTAAGCATGGTGATCTCCCTTCGCCTTGATGCCATACAAAGACTTTTCAACGGCCGTGCCAGGCACGGTGTCGATCTCAAAAGCCGGCGGCGCAGATGGGATGCTCGCATCCATCGCTGGCGCTAGAAGATGGTGCCTTTCGGCGAAGGCGACGAAAAGGCCGCGCACAGTCTCTGCTTCAACCTCTCCCCGTAATGCAGCCAGACAGGCCTTGATCGCCACCGAATGCACCGCATCCCCCGACGGGGCTGGCCAATCGACGAGGAGACGATAAGCGTCCATCACGGAGCGGATTTCGCCGGGGAAACCAAGGCCAACAAGGATGCTAACCGGCCGCTCGAACATATCGGGTTTCATCGTGCTCTCCTTTCCAACCCGGAATGCCGATGGGCGCCTTGAAACCGGCGCCCAATTTACGTCAGCTACGCGGCATTCGATGCTTCGATTTGCATCTGAGCTTTTGACTGCTCAACCGCCGCAGCTGTTTCGATCGCGATTTTGCGTGGCTTCATCTCCTCCGGGATTTCCCGCACGAGATCGATCTCTAGAAGGCCGTTGTTCAGATCCGCGCCCATCACTCGGACGTGGTCGGCAAGCTCGAACCGATGCTCGAACGGTCGGCCGGCGATCCCGCGATGCAGATAGGCTTCGGAAGAGGTCTCCTGCTTCTTGCCGACGACCGTCAAAAGATTGGTTTGAAACGTGATATCGAGATCGTCGCGAGCAAAGCCGGCCACCGCAATCGAGATCCGGTAGCTATCGTCACCGGTCTTGGCAATGTCGTAGGGAGGCCAATCACTGATCGAACGAGCGCGCTGCGCGTTTTCGAGCAAATGGAAGAGCCGGTCGAACCCGACAGTCGAACGGAACAGTGGTGCGTAGTCGTAAGTTGTTGCCATAACCATATCCTCCTTGAGCAACATGGGTACGGAAGCGCCGAAAGACGACGCTTCCAGCAAGGCCAGCCCTACACGAGCGGCTGGCGGCAAGCGATTTGGTTAGGATGGACCGCAGTTTCAAGGGCCCATAACAAAAAAAATCGCGTGCGCATTTCGACGTTTTTAAACGACTGCATCTGCAGACTCAAAACCCCAACAGAGGGCTCAGTTCAGTCGGAACTCGCCATCCACGCGTCGCCATTCATTCGGGCCGATCAGATGGTGATGCGTATAGCGAACGGAATGCAGCGGACCGTCAAGATTGGCTTGCCAGAAATCGAGGAATTTCTGCATCTCAGGAAACTCGGGAGCAAGATCATAATCCTGCCAGATATAGGTCTGCAGAACGGACCTGAAATCGGGAATGCGGTAAAGGATATGCGCGGTGGTCAGTCCGTAGACGTTTATTTGACGCTCGAAATCCGATGAATATCGCATGTTTCATCTCCGTTGCCTCAACAAGCGCCAAGGTGGCGCAATTGTTCGCGGTCATCAACGAAATTCTAAACGGCAAGGAGGCTTTGTTGTTCCTTTACAGCATGTTAGCAGCCGCACGATGCGAGTGCTGATTTTTTTGATTTCACCCCTTGAATTCGAAAAATTGTGAAACCAGATGATTTGCGCAAGACGCTCATTCGAGGTTTTGCACCCGTCCGGACTGTCCGGTCCGGTGATGGGGGAACAACGTCAATAGTGTTTGTCCATTGGAGGAAAACATGTCTTTCCGACCGCTGCATGATCGCATTCTCGTCCGCCGGGTTGACTCAGAAGAGAAAACCAGGGGCGGCATCATCATTCCTGATACGGCAAAGGAGAAACCCCAGGAGGGAGAAGTCGTTTCCGTCGGACCTGGCGCACGCAATGAAGCGGGCCAAGTCCAGGCGCTCGACGTCAAAGCAGGCGACCGTATTCTGTTCGGCAAGTGGTCAGGAACCGAGATCAAGATCAATGGGGAAGACCTGCTGATCATGAAAGAAAGCGACGTCCTGGGCGTCCTCGAGGCCCAAGTCGAGCGCAAGCAGGCAGCTTGAGCCAACCACACCATAAATCCATCAGTCAAATAGCTGCCTATTGAGGAGTTAAGGAAATGGCTGCGAAAGAAGTCAAGTTTCATACCGATGCCCGTGAACGCATGCTGCGTGGGGTCGATGTTCTTGCCAATGCCGTCAAGGTGACGCTCGGCCCAAAGGGGCGCAATGTCGTTATCGACAAGTCTTTTGGCGCCCCTCGCATCACCAAGGACGGTGTCTCGGTCGCCAAGGAAATCGAGCTGGAAGACAAGTTCGAGAATATGGGCGCGCAGATGCTGCGCGAAGTCGCCTCCAAAACCAACGATCTCGCCGGTGACGGGACGACTACGGCCACTGTGCTTGCGCAAGCGATCGTCAAGGAAGGCGCGAAGGCCGTTGCTTCGGGCATGAATCCTATGGATCTGAAGCGGGGCATCGACCTTGCGGTTGACGCGATAGTGAGGGAACTCAAGACAAACGCCCGCAAGATCTCCAATAATTCGGAGATCGCCCAGGTCGGCACCATCTCGGCCAACGGCGACGAGGAGATCGGCCGCTACCTGGCTGAGGCGATGCAGAAGGTGGGCAATGAAGGTGTCATCACCGTCGAGGAGGCCAAGACTGCAGAGACTGAACTCGAAGTCGTTGAGGGCATGCAGTTCGACCGCGGCTATCTCAGCCCGTATTTCGTAACCAATGCGGACAAGATGCGGACCGAGTTTGACGATCCCTACATCCTGATCCACGAAAAGAAGCTTTCCAACCTTCAGGCCATGCTGCCCGTTCTCGAAGCGGTGGTGCAATCCAGCAAGCCGCTGCTCATCATCGCTGAAGATGTGGAGGGCGAAGCGCTAGCGACGCTGGTCGTCAACAAGTTGCGCGGCGGCTTGAAGATTGCAGCGGTCAAAGCTCCGGGCTTCGGCGATCGCCGCAAAGCCATGCTTGAAGATATCGCCGTTCTCACCGGCGGCACGGTTGTCTCCGACGACGTCGGTATCAAGCTTGAGAACGTCACCCTCGACATGCTCGGTCGGGCAAAGAAAGTTGCGATCGAGAAGGAGAACACAACGATCATCGACGGCGTTGGCGCCAAAGCTGATATCGACGGCCGTGTCGCACAGATCCGCGCCCAGATCGAAGAAACCACGTCCGACTACGATCGCGAGAAGCTCCAGGAGCGTCTGGCCAAACTCGCCGGCGGTGTTGCTGTCATTCGAGTGGGCGGGTCGACTGAGGTAGAGGTGAAGGAAAAGAAAGACCGCGTGGACGATGCGCTGCATGCCACCCGAGCGGCCGTTGAGGAAGGTATTCTTCCGGGCGGCGGTGTCGCGTTGCTGAGGGCCGTCAAGGCGCTCGACGATCTGCCTTCGGCCAATCGAGACCAAAAGGTTGGGATCGAGATCGTTCGGCGTGCGGTCGAGGCCCCGGTTCGCCAGATCGCTGAGAATGCTGGCGCAGAAGGCTCAATCATCGTCGGCAAGCTGCGCGAGAAGACGGACTTCTCCTACGGCTGGAACGCCCAGACCGGAGAATACGGTGATCTTTACACCCAGGGCGTGATCGACCCGGCCAAGGTCGTGCGCACAGCGCTCCAGGATGCTGCCTCGGTCGCTGGCCTCCTGGTAACTACCGAGGCGATGATTGCAGAAAAGCCGAAGAAGGACGCCGCGCCAGCACTACCGGCCGGCCCTGGCATGGACTTCTAAAGCGATGGTTCAGGCCCGTTCTCACGGGAGCGGGCCTGACGACTCCACCGATCGGCCCCGCCGGCTGGTCCACAGGTTGGTGGTGCCGCAGCTATTAAGTGAGGTAGAAATGCAAATGAAGATGTTTGACCGGCCACTTTACCTGCGTGAAAGGAAGGATCTGATCCTCGAAATCACAAACCTAGACGATGCGATCGATTTCCTTGAGGAGTGGTCCAAAGGAGACCGTGACATCATTCACGACGCAACCCTGAAGACGTGCTACCTCGCCCACGACGGACATAAGCCCCTTCAGGTGGCGCGAGACGCACTGCGCGCCTTCGCGAAGAAGAAGGGTATACTCGTGAAAACTCCCGCGGTTGCGCCGTGGATGATCAAAGCAAAGTCCGGCGGCGGGCGACTCTCGCCTTAAACCAACCTTCCCGCGAGAGGCTGCGAGGCCCGCTGGCGTCTAGCACGGACGCTTTTTCCCGAATTAAGGATATGGCCGTCGGACGGTTCGCTGTCCGGCGGCGGAGGAAGCGTCAGGCTGAACGGGTAACCTGCCGGCTTCGGGGTGGAGAGCAGATGGTTTGCCCGGGTCCCTTGTTTGGCGCGCGGGATCTCAGCGAGCCTAGTCTAGAGGCGACGACGCTTTACCCAGCTTCACCGACGGTTCTCGGGCCCAGACGCGCAGCTTGCCGAGCGTCGAGACGAAATCGGATATTCCCTTTTCGCCTGGAAGCTCGATTGTACCCTCATCGAGGCCATCGGCGATCCCGGCTTTTTCGATCAACGGCATCGCCGAGGGGTCGTAGCCGATGAACTTGCAATGCTGGAAGGCGTCCGCCACGAAATCGCGGGCGGTGGCTTCCTTTACGAGGTCGTCGATGGCGTCAGCCGAAGTCAGCAGGACGACGGCGTCAAACAGCACGGAGGGACCGCCATCGATCATGTGATGTGCTTCTATCCAGGTCCCGTCCGAGGCCGTAGCGCCCCCGACCTTCGGAGCGACAAGTTCGCAGGCCCCCTTTTCCTTGGCGACCGCCGCCGTCAGGCCGTTTAACAACGCTGCATCCAGACCGTCGGTGATCAGGATGCCGAGCTTGCGGCCCTCGAAGCGTTTCGGTCCGCGTTCCACGATGCTGAGCGCTGGGGACGGTTCAAGATCCTGCCGGGTTGGCATGGCCGCATCAGCCGGGCTTGGCATCGAATGGAAGCCGAGCTTCTGGGCAACGGCGGTTGCTAGCGTTTCGTCGATATTGAGGAGATGGGACACCATCCGTTCGCGGATAGCCGGCGTTTCGACCTTGCTCAGCTCGAATGTCAGCGCGGCCGCTATGTGGCGTTGCTCGGGAGCGGTCTGGCTGATGTAGAATTGGCGAGCCTGGCTGTAGTGGTCGGCAAAGCTCTCCGGCCGTAGCCGCGCCTTCGTCCCTGTCTCTTCGGCGGGGAAATGCCGGTAGCCGCTCATCGGCGATTCCCGTGGCCCCTCCGCAAAGGAGTTCGGCTGGTAGTTCACTCTACCGATCGGATTGCGCATAGCCATGTGGCCATCCTGCTGGAAATGCGCGAAGGGACACTTCGGCGCATTAATCGGAAGATGGGTAAAATTGGGACTGCCGAGACGTTTCAGCTGCGTATCGAGATAGGAGAAGTTACGCCCCTGTAGGAGAGGATCGTTACTGAAATCGATGCCAGGCGGAACGTTCTGCGTCATGAATGCTACCTGCTCGGTCTCGGCAAAGAAGTTGTCCGGCATGCGATCAAGGACGAGCCGTCCAATCGGCTGGGGCGCCAGGACCTCCTCGGGAATGATTTTCGTCGGATCAAGCACGTCGAAATCAAAGCTATCTGCAAATTCCTGATCGAAAAGCTGAACCTGCAATTCCCATTCCGGGAAATTGCCCGACTGTATTGCCTGCCAAAGATCGCGGCGGTGAAAATCCGGGTCGGCGCCATTGATCTTCACCGCCTCGTTCCAGGCTACCGACTGGAGGCCCAGCTTCGGCTTCCAGTGAAACTTAACGAAGGTCGACTCGTCCTTTGCATTGACGAGGCGGAAGGTGTGAACGCCAAACCCTTCCATGAACCGGAACGAGCGGGGGATCGCGCGATCCGACATCACCCACATGATCATGTGCATGCTTTCCGGCGTGAGGCTGATGAAGTCCCAGAATGTATCGTGGGCAGATTGCGCCTGGGGAAAGGCGCGGTCCGGCTCCGGCTTCACCGCGTGAATAATATCGGGAAACTTGATTGCATCCTGGATGAAGAAGACAGGAATGTTATTGCCTACCAGGTCCCAGTTGCCCTCCTTGGTGTAGATTTTTACCGCGAAACCGCGGACGTCGCGGGCAAGATCAAACGACCCCTTGCTGCCGGCAACTGTGGAAAAGCGGACGAACGCCGGTGTCTTCTCACCTGCTCGCTGAAAAACATCAGCCCGGGTATAGGCGGCGAGCGACTCGTAGGTTTCGAAATAGCCGTGCGCTCCATAGCCTCGAGCGTGGACTACCCGCTCGGGGATGCGCTCATGGTCAAAGTGGAAAATCTTTTCACGGAAATGAAAGTCGTCAATCACAAGCGGACCGCGTGGCCCAACGCGCAGGGAGTTTTGGTCGTCGGCAACGGGGCCGCCCTGAGCGGTGGTCAGGACGGGCGTATCGTCTTCCGCGATCTGGTGAAGCTCGCCTCCTTCCCCGCGGCGCACCTTTTGATCATGGATCGTCACAGTTTCCCGCTGCTTCAAGGTCGACTTTTCTTGAGATTTCTTGGCCATGGGGCGAACTCCGTTGTTTCGAATTGATTGGCCGGGGGACTACGCGGAGAGTGCGCACTTGCCTGTGCCGGAATGAAAAAGCCGCCGTTCACGGCGGCTTCTCCATGTCGAGTTGGACTACTCGGCGGCCTGCTTGGAAGCCTTTAAGTTTGCCGCAGCTTCGCCCAGTGCCGTCAGCTTTTGATCGGTGGCGATCTCCTCCTGGAGATTGGCGTCGAGCAGTGGAACGGCTTTATCGAGACCAAGCTGGGCGGCCCACGATTTGAGCGTCCCATAGCGGGCAATTTCATAGTGTTCGACCGCCTGGGCCGACGAGATGAGGCCGGCATCGAGGGCGGGACTGTCACGGTACTCTTCCATGATTTCTTCGCCTTCGGCGAGGATGCCTTGGATGGCTTCACATGTCTTACCCCGCAGAGGTTTTCCGATAATCTCAAAAACCTGCCCCAGCCGCTCGATTTGACCTTCGGTCTCGTCCCGGTGCTTGAGGAAGCCAGCTTTGCCTTCTTCAGACCGCGCAGCGCGTGCCATCTTTGGGAGCGCCTTGAGGATTTGCTTTTCCGCGAAATAGATGTCCATGAGGGTATCGTGGAAGAGATCGCTCAGGACTTTCGTCTTGGTAGCCATTTGGTGGCCTTTCTCTCATTTCGAGTTGAACTACATCAGTTCACTCTTTGAACAGTTCACAGGTGAGGGTCACCAAGTCATCAATCCGCATGACCTCAGACCACACCAAACGTTGTGGCGCCCGCTATGTTCCGGTTTCTGTGAAAAGGAGCGTCGAAAACTCGCAGTGCCACAGATCGGCGACGCAGTGAACTCATTCTTTCTTTCTGCAAGATGCCTTTTTCCTTCTGACGATCCCGTGTTCAGGGACGTTTGAAGTTCGGCTTTCGTGAGCAGAATCGGCGCCACCAATGGGAACTCGATTGACACCGGTGGTCCCGAATAGACGGGTTGGGAAATTTAAGTTGGCCAAAACTGGAACAAACAGTGTGCTCGGCGGTTCCAAGCCGAGACTATTAGATTCCTGACAAATACAACTCCGTTTCCCCAAACGCGGTGGTCGTCAAGACGTTCGCGACTGTAGATGTGCGAAGTGAGTAATGCGAAAGATTGTCGTCATCAGTGATTTCCAGGACGGCTGGCCACCGGTTTCAACAGTCCCGACTAAGTCAGAGCGCTTGGCGGCCTGGGCATCGACTTTCGCGGATGATTTGGCTGCTCGGCCAACCGCAGAAGACAATGTCGAGGTAAAGGGTAGCTATCTCGAACGAATGCCAATTGCCTGCGTAGCCGATGGCCTAGTCGATCGGGCGGAGATCTGGAGCCATTGGCTGGCCAGCGGCCCCCCACCAACGGTAAGAGAAAGTTCCTTCCTGACACGGCGCTCGTTCCACCTCGACGCTAACACCCCTCCGTTTTCGTCGGACGACATGCTTGCTCATATCGAGATCTATGGCGCTCCGGATATTCTCTGTGTCTGGGGCCTAGGGGTCGATGAGGAAATCCTGCAGGCTTGTCGACACAGCTTCAAGATCTATAACTCGATCGACGCGCCGGCGTTGCGGGTCCCTTTCGCCACCAGCCGCCACTTCGATCTGATCCTGACCGGATCAGAAGAGCAGAGCCGCGAGGTCGAGGCGTGTCACCCGGGCAAACGCACCGCGGTCCTTCCGATCGGTCCGGAATTTGCAGCACCGTCGATGTTCTACCCAATCGAGGGGGCCAAGCCTTACGACATAATTTATGTAGCCGCCGCGCAAGCCTATAAGCGTCACGATGTCCTGTTTCACGCGCTCGCCAAGATGCCGAAGTCCGTGCGCGCACTTTGCGTTTTCGGCTACGGCGATCGATCGGATCAGTTGCGTCAACACGCGGCGGAATTGCAGATTGATGTCGACTTTGTCGGACCTCCAGGCGTCTCCTTCGCGGAGGTCAACAGGTTGATGAATCTCGCTCGCATGGGCGTGGTGTGCGGGGTCGATGACGGGGCCCCGGCGGTCCTCACCGAATACATGCTCGCAGGTTTGCCTGTACTTGCCAACGCCGAACTGCGATGCGGCCAGCAATACATAACCCCGCAGACCGGCGCGACCGCAACGTCGGACGAGTTTCATATTGCTATTGCCCAGATGTTGTCGCGGCTTACCGACTTTAGACCGCGCGACGCAGTCCTCCGATCTTGGACTTGGCCACACTCCATCAAGAAACTTCGCCAGCTCATTCGAGCCGAACAGTCAGCAAACAAGGAGGCGCGCGTCAATTGAAGTTGTTCGGGCCTACGAACATCTCAGCGCGGAATGAGTATGGATGTTCTAACCGCAGATCCGAAGAAAAAAGAGAGTTCTTCTAATGCTCGCGCGCCGGTGATTTGTTTTTCACACCTGCGGTGGGATTATGTCGTGCAGCGGCCACAACACCTCATGAAGCGGTTTGCTCGCGACCGACACGTCTACTTCTTTGAAGAGTTTATTCCGACAGACCACCATCTGGCCTATCTGGAAATCCATCCTTTCGCGGGCACGACCGTAAAATCCGTTAGGCCCCGAATTCCCAGGGAATGGACCGAGGCACAACGAAACACGGGTTTGGCCGGATTGCTCGACGAGCTTCTGGACCTTGTTGGTCATCCCAAGCCAGTCCTGTGGTTCTACACACCAATGATGTTTCCATTTGCCCGGCATGTCGATGCGGCCGCAATTGTTTATGATTGCATGGACGAACTTGCCAACTTCAGATTCGCGCCGGCAAATATGGTGAAACTGGAGCGTGAGCTGATGCATCGGGCTGACGTGGTCTTCACAGGTGGCCATAGCCTCTACGACGCCAAGCGCCTCCTGCATGACAACATTCATCCCTTTCCCTCCAGCGTGGATGTGGGGCACTTTCGGTCGGCACGAACGGTGCCGATCAGCCCACCGGACCAAGCGGATCTTGCTGGCCCTGTCCTCGGTTTTTGCGGAGTCATCGATGAGCGTCTTGATCTGGAACTGATAAGCGTCTTGGCGGCACGACGGCCGTCCTGGTCAATCGTTCTCATTGGTCCGGTGGCCAAGATCAGGGAGGAGGATCTTCCTCGCGCACCCAACATCCACTACCTCGGCCAGAAGGACTACAAGGTCCTGCCTGCCTATTTCTCTGGGTGGAACGTGGCTCTAATGCCGTTTGCCATGAATGAGGCCACCCGGTTTATCAGCCCGACAAAGACCCCGGAATACCTGGCAGCCGGGCTTGCCGTGGTCACTACGCCGGTTGTCGACGTCGTGCGTCAATACAAAGACATCAGCGGGGTCTTCTTTGCATCCGATGCGAGCGAATTCGTTGAGGCATGCGAAGCCGCAATGAAATTAAAGCCCCGGTCAGGAAAATGGCTGAAAGGCGTCGATGAATTTCTATCGACGGTCTCATGGGATGAGACTCACCGGAAAATGGACGGATTGGTGCAGGAAGCGGCTGAAACAAACCTGCGCTCGATATCGCCCATTTCGCGAAAACCGGCAAAAATGAGATCTAGGCGCCGTGCTTATGATTTTTTGATTGTCGGCGCCGGTTTTGCTGGGGCAGTTCTTGCCGAGAGGCTGGCAAACAAAGGCAAGCACAATGTGCTCGTCTGCGATCGGCGATCCCACATCGCAGGCAATGCGTACGATTTCTACAACGAACATGGCGTTCTTGTTCACAAATATGGCCCGCACATCTTCCACACCAACAGCGAAATGATCTTCGACTATCTTTCGCGCTTTACCGCGTGGAGGCCATACGAACATCGCGTGCTTGCTGATGTAGAGGGCAAGCTCTTGCCGATACCGATCAATCGCACAACCCTCAATGGGCTGTACGGACTTGATTTGAAGGACGACGACGCGGCTGCCCAGTACCTCGCCTCCAAGGCGGAGCCGATGGACCGGGTGCGCACTTCGAAGGACGTCGTTATCGCGCAGGTCGGATTGGATTTGTACCGGACATTTTTCGAGGGCTATACGCGCAAGCAATGGGGACTGGATCCTTCTCAACTCGACAAGGCAGTTACCGCCCGCATTCCTACTCGCACGAACACCGACGATCGCTACTTCCAGGACACCTTCCAGGCGATGCCAAAGGAGGGCTACACGAAGATGTTTGAGAATATGCTGGATAGCGATCGCATCGATATTCGGCTCAACACCGACTTTAGAGATGTCCGGAATGAGTTCCCCGGCACGCATATCATCTTCACCGGACCGATCGACGAGTTCTTCAACTATCAGTATGGTCGGCTTCCTTACCGGTGCCTGCGGTTCGAACACACGACCTACGACCGGCGGCGAATTTTGCCCGTCGGGGTCGTGAATTTTCCCTCTGAAGAGATTCCTTACACGAGAGTGACCGAATTCAAGCACATCACCGGGCAAGTCCATCCCAAGACGAGTGTGTGTCACGAGTACGCGTGTTCAGCCGGAGACCCTTACTATCCGATCCCAAGGCCCGAAAATCAGGAGCTCTACAACCAGTACGCGCTTCTTGCACGCTCGCGCAGCGATGTGACCTTCGTCGGACGACTGGCGAGCTACCGCTACTACAACATGGACCAGGTTGTGGGTCAGGCACTTTCGACTTTCAAGCGATTTGCGGCCAGGGACACGGCGGACCATAGCTTGGGTGTTCGATGAGCCCTCTCATGAAGCCAAAACAAAAGCTCGTCATTGCGACCGATAGCTGCGATGCATCGGGCATGGGTGCCCACATGCTTATTCTCGGCGAGGGGTTGAGCGAACACTTTGAAGTTACGATGGTGTTGCCGCGAGGATGCGAGGGCAACCTTGCTTCGAAAGCCTTCGCACTCGGCTTGGCGGTCAAAGAGTTCGACGACATCGCCGAGTGCGGCTTGTGGCTGAAATCGGTCGATGCCGATCTTATTCATGTTCACGCAGGCATTGGCTGGGAAGGCCATGGGCTCGCACACGCCGGAAAAGTCGCAGGTGTTCCGGTTATCAGAACGGAGCATTTGCCGTTTCTCCTCACCGAAGGAGAACAGAAGGCGGCGTTCTTCGAGGGCCTTGGCTTCGTCGAGCGACTGGTTGTCGTCTCCCCCGCGGCGCGGTCGACTTTCCCCAATGAGAGCGTCGATCCAAACAAGATCAAGGTTGTCCGAAACGGAATTCCACCGCTTCGCGATGGCATCGAGGCGCGGTCTGAGTGGGGTTCCCAACGATCAAACACCCTTATATCGATCGCGCGCTTCACACGGCAGAAGGACCACCTGACCTTGGTCAGGGCGATGCCTCGCGTCCTGCAACAATTCCCCAATGCTGTGCTGCTACTGGTGGGTACGGGTCCTGAAGTCGGCAATGTGAAGGATTTGGTCGCAGAGCTCGGACTTGAACGCGCTGTGTTGTTTGCAGGGCAGCGCAACGACATAGCCTCGCTGCTGGCATCGGCGGACGTTTTCGTTCTCTCATCGCTGTTCGAAGGGCTGCCGCTGGCGGTTCTTGAGGCGATGTCGGTGGGGGTCCCTGTCGTTGCGACTGCGATCGGAGGCACGATTGACGCTCTTGGAGACGAGCATCCCTTCCTTGTGGAGCCCAGCAATCCGGAAGGGCTTGCTGAGGGGATTATCTCCGTCCTAGCCGATCCGGCAGGGGCAGCTCGCACGGGAGAGGCGCAGCGACGAAGGTTCAAGCAACAATTCACCGCAGCCCGGATGGTCGAGGAGACCGCAGAAATCTACCGATCCGTTCTCCATTCAGCGATCGCCAACGAAAGAGAGCATCGAACCATGAAACGCACGCGCATCGGTTTTATTGGAGTGGGCGGGATCGCGTCCCGCCATCTCGATATTTTGGCGGAATTCGACGACGTGCAACTCGTAGGCTTTGCCGATCCCGGCATCGAACGGGCCCAGCATGCGGCAGGCCGATTTGGCGCCAGAGCCTTTACTTCCTCTGCCCAGATGCTGGGCGAACTGGAACTGGATGCCGCCTATATCTGTGTCCCCCCATTTGCGCATGGCGATGTCGAGCGAGAGCTCATTTCGGCTCGGATTCCATTTTTTGTCGAGAAGCCAATCAGCCTGCATCTCGATCTTGCCAGAGAGCTCGCCGCGAGCATTGCTGCGGCCGGCCTGATTACCGCGGTGGGCTATCACTGGCGATACCTCGACACCGTCGAGGAAGCGCGCCGATGCCTGGCTGAGAACCCTGCACAACTTGTTTCGGGCTACTGGCTCGATCAGACTCCACCCCCGAAGTGGTGGTGGAAAAAGGAGACATCAGGCGGGCAAACCGTCGAACAGACGACCCATATCGTCGATCTCGCCCGTTATCTTGTCGGCGATATCGTCCGGGTATTCGGCCAGACGACGCATAGAAAAAGGGATGACTTTCCTGATCTCGATGTTGCCACTTCGAGCACGGCCAGCTTTTTATTCGCAACAGGTGCGATCGGAAACATTGCGTCCACGTGTGCCTTGAAGTGGGGGCATCACATGGGATTGAACCTCTTTGCCGATGGCTTGGCGATTGAACTGACAGACCATGACATCATGGTGGATGTCGGGGCGGGGAGGCCGGTGCGCCGGGCCGACGGAGACCCGGTGCGGCTGGAGGATCGCGACTTCGTCGATGCGGTGCGGGGCCGCGAAAATCGCATTCGTTGCCCTTACCATGAGGCGCTCGCGACCCACCGCATTGCTTTAGCTCTGAGCAAGTCTGCCGAAACCGGTCAGCCGATCGACCTCCACAACTTTTAGGAATTGTGCCGATGTTCAGCCGCACCATAAGATCCCTCGGCGTCGAGCGCCCTGGCAAAATGTACTTCCTGGAATATGAGGAAGAGGCGCCAGCCGACGGTCACGTACAGCTCGACACACTCTTTACCGGGTTTTCGGCCGGGACCGAGTTAACGTTCCTCAAAAACACCAATCCCTACTTTCATTCGCGCTTCGACCGCGAGCGGGGGGTTTTCATAGCGAACGAACCTGACCTGTCATATCCCGTTCCCTTTCTAGGCTACATGGAGGTGGCGCGGGTCGCAGACACAAACGCCGCCGGCTACGCAACAAACGATATCGTCGCTGCAACCTACGCCCACAAGACCGGCCATGTAGCCGACCCGTTTTGCGACCTTCTCGTCCCACTTCCCACCACGATCGATCCGCTGCTTGGCATCTTCGTCGCACAAATGGGCCCGATAGCTGCCAATGGCATTCTCCATGCCGATGCCGATGCGTTCGGAACGGCACTGCCCTTCCTGGGGTGCGGTGTCGTCGGTCGACGCGTATTGGTTATCGGAGCTGGGACCGTGGGCTTGCTCACAGCGCTCTTTGCCAAGACCCTTGGCGCTTGCCAGGTCGTCGTCGCGGATCCGTCACAGTTCCGCCGAGAAAAGGCAGAGGCGATGGGCATTCAGGCAATGTCAGAGGAACACGCCTGGCAACACGCGAAGACGCACTGGCACGACGGCGCTGCAAGCCGCGGAGCCGATATCGTGTTTCAGACCCGGGCCCATTCGGAAAGCCTTAACGTCGCACTCAAGGCCGTACGACCCCAGGGGAGCGTGATTGACCTGGCATTTTATCAGGGTGGAGCTGACAGGCTGAGATTGGGTGAGGAGTTCCACCACAATGGCCTTAACATACGCTGCGCGCAGATCAATCGTGTTCCACGCGGTCTTTCATCGCATTGGAGCCAACGCCGGCTTGCGGGCGAAACAATCGACCTGTTGGCCCGTGAGGGCGAACTGATCAAACAGCACATGATCACCCATGTGATCCCCTTCGAGGATGCTCCGGAGTTTCTTTCGGATCTGCTGCAGCGGAGGTTTGAGTTCTTGCAGATCGTCTTCAAGGTGGGACCATGACGGGATCATGCCGCCCCAAGACCGTCCTCTTCGTCTTCGGCTGGTTGGTGGTGGGAGGAGAGGAAACCGAGGTTCGTCTTCTTGCGGCCAATATCGACCGTTCGCGCTACAAAATCGATGTGGTCGCATGTTTGCACAAGGACGGCATGCCCGCGCAGACGCATCAGCAGCTGCGGGCTTTGGGCATCGAAGTGGACACTGCGCCCTATTCTATGTCGCTCGAAGAGACCGTTGCCTATCTCGCCGACAAAATTCCTTCTTATGACGTGGTGGTTTCATGTCAGAATGTTGCAGACATTTACCCGGCACTTGAACGGCTGCACATTCGCCCGCCGTTGATCGAGCATGGTGGCCTGGTCCTGGAAGCTTTGAGCGGACCGAAACATTTGACCAGTCGCTATGTGGGTGTCTGTCGCTCCATTCGCGACGCCGCCGCGTCTCGAATGCCTGGGCGGGAATGTGATGCCCGAGAGATCCCATCGATGGTCGATCTCAAGGAGTTCGAGCCGAGCCGGCGGTCTGCAACGCGCCGGCAACTCGGCATCTACGACGACACGATCCTGGTCGGCTGGGTAGGGCGTCTTGATGCAAAAAAGAATGTCGAGACCTTCATCGAGGCGGCCGCGATTATTCACGCACAAGATCACACCATGCGCTTTGTGATCGTGGGAGGACCAGATGCATTCATGCCCGAATATGCGCAGCATCTGAAGGCTCTGTGTAGCAAGCTTGGATTGGATGCCGTCTTGAGCTTCCTGGGTGACCGGGTCGACGTCGCGGACCTGCTTGCAGCGTTCGACGTGTTCGTCTGGCTTTCGCGGGATGAGGGCATGCCCCATGTCATTTCTGAGGCTGGGGCCGCCTGCCTTCCGGTCATTGCAACGGCCGACAACGGTTCACGACAACAGATCAAACACGGCCTTTCTGGTTATTTTGTCGGACATAACGATCCACTAGCAGTGGCAGAGGCCGTCACAATGCTTGCCGGATCGCCGGAGTTGCGCGCCAGCTTCGGTCTACAGTTGCGTTTGCATGTAGAGAAGACTTACAGCGTCGAAGCGGTGGTTCCGCAGTGGCAGGCGCTTTTTGACGAAGTCCTTGAGGAAAGGACGCCGTGCGCTCCGACCGGACTGTTCCAGTCTTTCTTCCAAGGAGGCTTTGAATGTTCTACCCACCGCGTCCGACCAAGGGATGGGGTGGGCCGGGGTCGGCGCCTGGATATGATAGCCTCGATAAAACACGAACAATATGCGGAAAATGATTACCGTCAGCTGGCGAGCCATCATATCCGCAGCGTACGGGATGGTTTTCGCTGGCATCTGGTCGAGCAACTGCCCGGAACATATGACTGGAGCAGTGTTTTACCGTTAATGCGCGCAGCGCGCACCACCGGAACGCAGGTCATCTGGGATCTTATGCACTACGGCTGGCCCGATGATATCGATATATGGTCGCCTGAATTTGTGAGACGGTTTGCGCGTTTTGCGGGGGCTGCCGCAAAACTCCTGCGAAGCGAAATCGCCGCCCCGCCGTTCTTCGTGCCTGTCAACGAAATCTCTTTCTTTTCATGGGCGGGTGGAGATGCTGCTTACCTCAACCCTTGGGCAGGGCGCAGGGGCTTTGAGCTCAAGGTGCAGCTTGCGCGCGCCTCGATCGCGGCGATGGATGCTATTCTTGAGGTCGAGCCTCGGGCCCGATTTGTCCACTGCGAGCCGGCCATCAATGTTTTGGCCGATCCCGAGCGACCAGGCGATCGACTTGCTGCTGAAGGCCATCGATTGGCACAATACCAAGCCTGGGACATGATTTCGGGACGCTTGTGGCCCCAGTTGGGAGGCGCGGAAAAGTATCTCGATATCATCGGCGTCAACTACTACCATAACAACCAGTGGATCCACGGCGGCCCGACGATCGACGTCGAACACCCTCTCTACAAACCATTGCGCAAAATTCTTGTCGAAACCTACGCTCGATATGGCAGGCCAATGCTGATCGCAGAGACGGGTACTGAAGGCGATCGCCGGTCCGATTGGCTGGCATATGTCGGCGAAGAAGTCAGGGCTGCCATGATGTGGGGAGTGCCTATAGAGGCAGTATGTCTTTATCCTATTGCCAATCATGCGGGCTGGGATGACGGTCGCCCTTGCGACAATGGCCTTTTGTCAGCTGAACCAACGCCACCTCTTCGCAATGTTTACAGGCCGTTGGCGGATCAGTTGTTCCATCAGGTCAAAACGATCGAGGCATTTCTTCAAGAAATTGCAAACAAACATGATGCTCCGCCCCGCAGTTCGCGTGCTTCACGGATGTAATGGCGCAAAGATGGATAGGTGTTTGGAAAGCAGGGACCAAATCCCGTCTCGAGACTTTCTGACCAGGGAAAACGGCGGATTGTCAGATGGTGGAGCGCTCTTCGGAAGAACTTGCAGAACGTCGCGCCCGTCGCGCGCAGCGCCGACAGAGGCAGCGGCTTGCGAATATAGGCCGGGCCGAAAAGATGCATGCGTTGAGATTGGCGCTGAGGACGAATGGAGGCGCGCTCACCATTCCGCGGGACCTGTTACACGGCCTCCATATCGGCTGTTCGGGTTGGTACTATTGGCACTGGAAAGGACAGCTTTATCCGGCAGATATTCCTTCGAGCAAGTGGTTTCCCATCTATGCCCAGCAGTTCCAAACGGTGGAGCTCAATGCGCCCTTTTATTCATGGCCGACGATCGCCGCGGTGAGGAATTGGCTGCGACAAGCAGGACCGAATTTTGTTTACACGGTCAAAGTCTGTGAGCTCATTACCCACGTCAGGCGCTTCGACGACACCAGCACCTTGGTCAAGGACTTTGGCTACATAGCCGACGTTCTCGGCCCCCAGATGGGCTGCTTTCTGTTTCAATTGCCTCCAAGCGTCCGTTACTCCGCCGAGATGTTGCACACCATACTGGCTCAGCTTGACCCTTCCCGTCGAAACGTTGTGGAGTTCCGCCACAAGAGTTGGTGGAATGACGACGTCTTCGACGCTTTTGAGAAAAATGGAACTATTT
The DNA here is from genome assembly GCF_001426275.1 of Ensifer sp. Root423. NCBI lineage: Bacteria > Pseudomonadati > Pseudomonadota > Alphaproteobacteria > Hyphomicrobiales > Rhizobiaceae > Ensifer > Ensifer sp. Root423. The sequence continues at coordinate 222,452 of NZ_LMEG01000047.1, forward strand.
TCTGCTCCTGCAGTGGCCCTCGGCTGCCCGACGCCCTCGTGAAGACTTGCGATGACATCTATGTGCGGTTTCACGGGCCATATCAATGGTATAGGCACGATTACAGTGACGCCGAACTGAGGATATGGGCGGAACGCATCCGCCGAAGCGGAGCGAAAACGGTCTGGGCTTACTTCAACAATGATCGTGATGGTCATGCGATCAAGAATGCCAAGCGCCTGTCGGAGCTGCTGCTCGAGTGGGCTCCCCTTTGATCAGATTTTGCCTATAGCCCTATCTGGCTCGCCATCTCTATCGGAAACATTGAAGGGCCGCCGTGCGACCCCCCTTCACGATCTGGGACTATATGGCCTGTATTTTGGGGTCGAGCGGTGAGCTCCACCAGGACCTCCCGCCCGGGGCCTCCGACAATTGCCGTTCGTAGCAATGAGGCAGTTGACCGCCCCTGCGGGCATTCACTCAGCGCCTGAGATCGGCGCCGGGAAGGAGCTTGATCGAATTGGCACGACGGAAAAGGCCGACAAAAGAGCGAGGTTCGCAGATGCGCCAGGATCTACTGAGCAGGCGCGCCGCGGCGGCTTGCGTTTGCCGGGTATGCGCTAGTGCATCGGCCTCACGAAGCAGGAGTTTGCGAACTCTCGGACTTGCTCGCAGACCGGCCGCGGAAATCGAAGGGCACAGCTAACCCGACGTTGGGCTGAACCGGCCATTCGGCTTCGTGTCGGAGCAACGGCAGGATCCCTAACCACGGTTCACCCTGGACTTGTGCACGCGCTTCCCGGAGGGCGGATGACCTGGGAGATCGCGCATGGAATTCATAGCGATGAGCGAACGCGATGTGCCGCGGCTTGAGGTTTCGTCGAAGTGCGAACGCCGAGCGCACTGGTGTCGGTGTCACTATAACGGAGCTGAGCACGCGCCACAACGTCGGTCGTTGGAGCGTTTATTGCTGACGGTGCGCACACCCGACCTTCAGAGTGATCGGCTCATTCGGGTCTGCAGATCCCCGCCTCGGAGAGCGGTGCGCGAACCGACGTGGCTTTACGCGCCTAGTCGGCAGCTTTGCCGAGTGTGTCAGCAACGTAGGCGCCGCGTTCACCCATCGGGAGCGGTATACCGGTGGTGGAGTCGACGACTGTCTGGTGTTCGAGCTCCGCGTTAATCAGAGCACCTATGATGAGGATAACCGTCGAAATCCATACCCACATCATGAAACCCACTAGCGCGCCGAGAGCGCCGTAAGTCGCGTTGTAGTTCGCGAAATTCTGCAAATAGAAGGAAAAGAGCCATGAGGCGGCGAGCCACATAAACGTGCTGAATATGACACCCCAATTGAGCCACCGTAGCTTCGCCCGCTCGCGGCTCGGCCCGTACCGGTAGATCGAGGCCGTGCCGATAGCGACGAGGAAGAGGATCATCGGCCACCGCACCGTCCTCGTCAGGATTTCAGTCCACCGATCGAGCCACAGATACGCCAGCAAGGCGGGAATGACGCCGATTGCCACGATCAGGACCACCGCAAAAAGCAACCCGGCGAACGTGAATGCGAGACAAAGCAGCGTCCGGGTGACGAATGTCCTCTTCTCAGTTTCGCCATAGGCGACGTTCATGGCATCAAAAAGCGCCGAAATGCCATTGGCAGAACTCCAGAGCGAGATGAACAGGCCGCTGACGAAACCGAAACTAAGCGTTGTCGTCTTCTGGGATGTCAAAGATTTCAACTGGTCCGAAATCAAAGCGTAAGACCCGGGTGGCAACAGATCGTCCAGCACGCTCATATGGGTTCCGATGTCGATGGGATCGGCGATGAAGCCGTAAAAGGACACGAGGGCAGCAAGAGCGGGAAAAAGTGCCAACAGAAGATAGAAACTCACCCCCGCCGCGATCAGGAAAACACGCTCCTCGAACATTTCTGAAACAACACGCCAAAAGACATCGCGAATGCCTTTCGGCGGTATCTCTTCAGGCGTTGAAGCATTTCGCCCCCTGCCCGGTTCCACGGCTTCCCTTGACTTCGTCACATCGACCTCTTGCCGCTTAAAAGTTTATCGCCTCTGCGATTTCTTCGTCCGTCAATCTACGAATGCCAAGTCCCCTTAATCGTCATCGAAAAAATCAAATGTCTGCCTGCGTCGGGAGACAAGACGAAGAGAGCGATCCGGCTGAATGACATAGATCTCAGAAACGCGCCGACCGAATTGGTCTCGAAACTCGTGTGGCACGATGCTGCCCACAGGTGCTTTCGTCAGCTTGGTGCGAGGCTGGCCGCGATAGGTGATGCTACCGGGTATCGGTTCTAAGTTTGGCGAGAAGCCGTAAGTCGCGACGCCGGCGGTGCATCCGCCGAGCGAAACGCTGACAATGACCGCGGCAACTGAATTCCGCATCGTCTTTTTCCTTGATCTGGGCAGCCGGGCATCATCGCTCGACTGGCATTGGCCGCAAATCCGATAAGCGCGCTAAAAGACGGAAAGTTCCAATCGGCCCCGGACAAGTATCCCAAGCCTATGTGATGGAGTACCTCGCGCGCCCCTTTTTGATTCGTTGATTCCCATAACTGGCTCCTCTCTCAGGCCAAAACCGGCGAGAAGCTTGAACGTTCCGCAGGGCGCTCGTCGCTTTCGCCCCCAAGCGGACGCTTCCGCGCTTGTCGAGCGTAACTGCTGGAAGGGTTTCATGCCGCCGCTATCCCTCCGTGTGGCTTTCTTCGACCATTGACGGGCGAGAATTCGCCAAAAGCGCCGAAGTAAAATTCCCACGTTGCGCCGACGGGAGACACAAATGGACGAAGTCCTGCGGACGTGATGATGGCCAGAATGGGCGGCGTGACAGGGCGTCGGACGTGTTCCGAATGCTAACCCGTGGGGCCCACGATTTGTTGGGGGAGGCAGACACTCGGTTGGAACTATCGGACTTTGCTAGAGGTTCTTCGGTTACTAACCGATCTGCGGCCCGGATATAATGCAAACCGGCCCCATGGCACTCATGGCACCACCATGTTCGAGGGCTTCAAACTTGAAACGATACCTGTAACAGCTGGCCAGCTGCGGGTGCGACATGGCGGAAGCGGTCCGCCTCTTCTATTGCTTCACGGCCACCCCCGGACCCACGTCACCTGGTGGAAGGTGGCGGAGCGGCTGGCAGACACCTTTCGGGTTATCTGTCCAGATCTGCCGGGATTTGGTCAATCCTATGTTCCGCAGGATACGCCTGACCACTCCGGCTCGTCGAAACGGGCCAAGGCTGCCGCATGCGTCGAGCTGATGGGGGCGCTTGGACATACTCAATTTGCCGTTGTCGGGCATGATCGTGGCGCCTACACCGCGTTTCGGCTCGCAATGGATCATCCCCACAGCGTCACGCACCTGGTCGTACTCGACGCTGTTCCAATCCTGGAAGCTCTCGAACGAACTGGTGAGCAGTTTGCGAGAAAATGGTGGCATTGGTTTTTCTTTGCCGTCCCTGATAAGCCGGAACGCGCAATCCTTGCCGATCCGGATGCGTGGTACGGCGGCGAAATGGAACCAATGGGTCAGGCTGCCTATGAGGACTTCCGAGCCGCCACCCGCAATCCTTCCGTTGTTCACGGTATGCTTGAAGACTACCGGGCTGGGCTGGGTGTCGATAGGCAACACGACCTCGCCGATCGGCGGGCCGGCCGGTTGATCGAGTGCCCGATGTTGTGTCTATGGTCCAGGTTGGACGACCTCGCGGATCTCTACGATGATGTTCTGGCGGTCTGGAGCCCCTGGGCAACGAAGGTCGAGGGCCACTCATCAGTTCAGGCCATCATATGGCTGAGGAAGCACCCGAGGAATTGTCGAAGGCACTTGCTCGCTTCCTAAGCCAAATCGAAATCTAGTCCTCTTCTTCAGCCTCACACCCGCCAGCCATCCCGCGAAGCGAAGCAGCCATTAGGTCGATCACCCTCCTCAAACCCCAATCTGGACAAACCGGTGAACAAAGGAGCCGCCAGGCGTTTCGCCGCCGGATCGCATGAAGGTAACTGCAAGCAATTCAAGGGGAAAATCAAGGAAAGTGGGGGCAAACTCACCGACGACGATCTTGATCAAGTAAGGGGAAAAACAAGATCAGCTAGAAGTGAAGATTCAGGAGCCTTACGGCCTCGAGAAGGATCGCGTCCGGCAAGACATCGACGACTGGTATGGCCGGCAAACCTGGTGACGTTGTCTGCCCGCCTTGGCGGGGCGGACTATTTTGATTTAGGAGCGGCGGGAACCGTTTGGAGCGAAGCTTTCCGCGTCCGGAATCCATGAGAACGATGGCAACGCCTGGTTCGTTTTGAAGGACCTCGATGGCTTCGCTGCCGGTCGTCGCTGTCAGCACCCGCATACCCCGCCGTTCCAGCACGCTGCTTAGCGCAAAAATATTACGCGCATCGTCATCGACGAGCAACACGGCCTCCCCGAGCAGATCCTCATCCGAACTGTGCAGCTCTTCGAGCATGGTTTGCTTCGCCGCGGGCATGTCAGCTACCACCCGATGGAGGAACAACGCGGTTTCGTCGAGGAGTCTTTCCGGCGATTCCACCCCCTTCACGACGACGCTGCGTGCCATGGAGTGTAGTCGTGCGTCTTCCTCCGGAGAGAGTTCTCGCCCCGTGAATACGACAACCGGCACTTCAACGATGTCATCGTCGTCCCGAATCTTCTCCAGAACCTCAAAGCCGGTCATGTCGGGGAGCGTCAGGTCTAGAACCACACAGTCGATGGGATCGTTACGGAGGGCGACCAGAGCCTCCGCACCGGACCCCACGCTCGCAATGTCGATGTCATGGTCACCAAGGAGTGCGGTGACGCTCAGGCGCTCGGCCTCGTTGTCTTCGACGAGAAGGAGGCGTTTGCGACGGGGCTCGGCGTAGTTTCTTAATCGCGAAAAAGCCTTGCCCACGCTATGTGCGGTGGTGGGCTTGGTCATGAACGCGAAGGCACCTCGCGCGAGGCCGTGCTGCCGGTCTTCATCGAGACTGATGATCTGGACCGGGATGTGTCGTGTTGCCGCGCTCTGCTTCAAATGGCTCAGTACGGTCCATCCGAGCATGTCCGGCAAGAAGATGTCGAGCGATATCGCGGCGGGTTTGAACTCATGGGCGAGATCCAATGCGTCGCTACCGCGGCTGGCGACCAGGACCTTGAAGCCGTTGTCACGGGCAAGGTCGACAAGAACCCGCGCATAGTGAGCGTCGTCTTCGATGATCAGAAGAACAACGTCGCCGGGTTCAATCACGCCGCGATCATCATCCATCTGTTCAGCCACTTTCTCGCCGCGCCATGCGGCTGCAGCCTCCGCCAGTTGCACCACATTGGTTGGAGCAGGAACAGATTTGAGCGCCGTCGACGCACCCACATATGTCAGCGGTAGAAAGAGCGTGAAGGTGCTGCCGATCCCGGGGGTGCTGCGCAACTGAATTTCTCCGCCAAGGAGGTTTGCTAGTTCTCGACTAATGGCGAGACCGAGCCCGGTGCCGCCGTATTTGCGGCTGGTCGAAGCGTCAGCCTGCTGAAATGCCTCGAAGATAATGCGTTGCTTCTCCGGCAAAATGCCGATCCCGGTGTCAGACACTTCGAACGCGATCACTGAGGGAGCGTGTTGGAGCGAGGGGTGATCCGAAGACCAGCCCTCCGTTGCCGCGGTCACCCGTAGCGTCACGCCGCCCTCTGCGGTGAACTTGAACGCGTTCGACAGCAGGTTCTTGAGGATCTGCTGCAATCGCTTGGAGTCTGTGATGACGCTTCTGGGAACGTCGTCGCCGATCTCCACCAAATAGCTGAGGTTGCGGTTTTCGGCCTCGTGGCGGAATGGCCTCGACATCATCTCCAGCAGGTTGTTGATGAATATCTCCTCAGCATCGACCGAAACCGTCCCGGACTCGATCTTCGAAAGGTCCAAGATATCGCTGATGAGGTTGAGGAGATCGGTGCCGGCTCCGTGAATTGTCTTGGCGAACTCCACCTGCTTACCCGACAGATTTCCGTCGGGATTGTCGCTTAGTTGCTGACCCAGAATGAGGATCGAGTTTAGCGGCGTCCGCAGCTCGTGGGACATGTTGGCAAGGAACTCGGATTTGTATTTCGATGTCAGTGCAAGTTCGGTCGCTTTTTCTTCCAGAGCCCGGCGGGCTTGCTCGATTTCCTGGTTCTTGCCTTCGACCTCGACGTTTCGCTCTTCGAGCTGCTGTGCTTTTTGTTCAAGTTGCTCGTTGGTCTGCTGCAACTCTCTCTGTTGGGTTTGAAGTTCCGTTGCCAGCTGCTGCGATTGCTTCAACAGTCCCTCTGTCTGCATGTTCGCTTCAATCGAGTTGAGCACAATCCCGATCGATGTCGTCAGCTGGTCCAGGAACGACAACTGCAGGTCTGTAAAATCGCCAGCCGAGGCTAGTTCGATGACTGCCTTGACCTGACCCTCGAATTGAACGGGCAGCACAATCGCGCTCTTGGGAAGTGCGGAAAACACGCCTGAACTGATCGGAACGACGTTGTCCGGCAGATTGGTAATGAGAATTCGGCGTGCATCGCTCGCGCATTGTCCGATCAACCCCTGACCAAAATCCAGACGCGCCGGGTGGGTAGCATCGATCCCGTGGGCATAAGTCGACAAAAGCGAAAGTGTCGACCGGCGCTCGTCGCTATCAATCTTATAGATGACGCCCTGGTGTGCGCCGACCAGCGCTGCGAGCTCGGACAGCAGCATCCGCCCGACCAATGTCAGGTCGCGCTGCCCCTGCAACATATTGGTAAACCGGGCCAGGTTCGTCTTAAGCCAGTCTTGCTCGGTGTTGCGCTCCGTCGTGAGCCTTAGGTTGCCGATCATCGTGTTGATGTTGTCTTTCAACTCGGCCACCTCGCCGCGGGCCTCGACCTGGATTGAGCGCGTCAGGTCACCTTTCGTCACAGCCGTCGCCACCTCAGCGATCGCTCTGACCTGCGTCGTCAGGTTTGCCGCGAGCAAGTTGACGTTGCCTGTGAGGTCTTTCCAGGTCCCGGCGGCGCCAGGAACGTTTGCCTGCCCGCCGAGCCGGCCCTCGACACCCACTTCGCGCGCCACGCTCGTAACCTGGTCGGCGAAGGTTGCAAGCGTACCCGTCATGTTGTTGATCGTCTCGGCAAGAGCGGCAACTTCGCCTTTGGAGGCAACCGTCAGGTTCTGCTTGAGGTCCCCGTTTGCAACAGCAGTCACCACCTTCACGATACCACGAACTTGCTCAGTCAGATTGGCAGCCATGACGTTTACCGTGTCGGTCAAGTCCTTCCAGGTTCCAGCGACACCCGGCACCTGCGCCTGTCCGCCGAGCTTTCCCTCGGTCCCCACTTCGCGGGCCACACGCGTCACTTCGCCTGCAAAGGCGTTGAGCTGATCGACCATCGTGTTGATGGTGTTTTTGAGTTCGAGGATTTCCCCTTTGACGTCGACCGTGATCTTTCGGGAGAGATCACCGCGCGCGACAGCCGTGGTGACTTCGGCGATGTTGCGCACCTGGGTCGTCAGGTTGGCCGCAAGCAGGTTGACGTTGTCGGTCAGATCTTTCCATGTGCCGGCGACACCGGGAACAACAGCCTGGCCACCCAGTCGGCCATCGGTACCGACCTCGCGCGCCACACGGGTCACCTCCCCCGCGAACGAGCGCAGCTGATCGACCATGGTGTTGAGCGTGTCCTTCAGGAGCAAGATTTCGCCGCGGACATCGACGGTGATCTTGCGCGACAAATCGCCGTTGGCAATCGCGGTCGCGACCTCGGCGATGTTGCGGACCTGGTCCGTCAGGTTGCCGGCCATCGAGTTGACGCTATCGGTCAAGTCCTTCCAGGTGCCCGCGACACCGGAGACCTGCGCCTGCCCCCCAAGCTTGCCCTCCGTCCCGACCTCGCGCGCCACGCGTGTAACCTCGCCGGCAAAGGCATTGAGCTGATCGACCATCGTATTGATGGTATTCTTGAGCTCTAGGATTTCGCCTTTGACGTCGACGGTGATCTTGCGCGAAAGATCGCCCCTTGCCACGGCCGTCGTGACTTCGGCAATGTTTCGCACCTGGCCCGTCAGGTTCGATGCCATGAAGTTCACATTTTCAGTGAGATCCTTCCAGGTGCCGGCAACGCCTGGAACCTGTGCTTGACCGCCAAGCTTGCCCTCGGTACCGACTTCGCGGGCAACGCGAGTAACTTCGGAAGCGAAACGGTTCAACTGGTCCACCATGGTGTTGAGCGTTTCTTTCAGTTGAAGGATCTCGCCTTTCACGTCGACGGTAATCTTGCGTGAAAGGTCGCCGTTGGCGATGGCGGTCGACACCTCGGCGATGTTTCGAACCTGAGCCGTGAGGTTACCAGCCATGGAATTCACACTGTCGGTCAAGTCCTTCCACGTGCCGGCAACGCCTGGGACTTGTGCTTGCCCGCCCAGACGCCCCTCGGTACCAACCTCACGGGCGACGCGCGTTACCTCCCCTGCAAAGCCATTCAGTTGGTCGACCATCGTATTGATGGTTTCCTTGAGCTCGAGGATTTCTCCCGACACGTCGACAGTGATCTTGCGCGAGAGATCTCCTCGGGCAACCGCGGTCGTGACCTGTGCAATGTTTCGAACCTGGGCCGTTAGATTGCCGCACATGGCGTTGACGGAGTCCGTCAAGTCCTTCCAGGTCCCGGCAACGCCTGGCACGAGCGCTTGGCCGCCGAGCTTTCCTTCCGTTCCCACTTCGCGTGCAACACGCGTTACCTCCGAGGCGAAAGAGCGAAGCTGATCCACCATGGTGTTTATCGCCTCTTTCAACTGCAAGATTTCGCCGCGGACATCGACGGTGATCTTTTTCGACAGATCGCCGTTGGCAACCGCGATCGTAACCTCGGCGATATTGCGCACCTGTGCCGTCAGGTTTGACGCCATCGAGTTGACGCTTTCGGTGAGGTCCTTCCAGACGCCGGTGACTTCAGGGACCTGCGCCTGGCCACCGAGCTTGCCATCAGTGCCGACTTCACGGGCGACGCGCGTGACTTCCGAGGTGAATACGCTGAGCTGTTTGATCATCGTATTGACGATATTCGCGGATCTTAAAAACTCCCCCTTGAGGAGGCGACCATCGACGTCGAGCGGAACGGTCTGCAAAAGATCGCCTTTGGCGACTGCGGCAATCGTACGGGTTACGGCAGCCGTGGGCCATACGAGATCATCGATCAGCGTATTGATGGAGTCTTCCATATCGGACCAGGACCCGTCGGAAAGCCCGAAGCGGACTCGGGTGCTTGTGCGTCCGTCGCGCCCCACCACTTGACCAACGTGCGCTAGCTGCTGAGCCATCTTCTGGTTGGCGGCGACCAGGTCGTTGAAGGTATCGGCAATCTTTCCTGTGATACCATCCAGGTCAAGCCTCATCCTGACCGAGAAGTCTCCTCGCTTCATCGCGAGCAGTGCTTCGAACAAGGCGCGTGCGTCTTCGCCCGGCATGATTGCCGGGTCCAGAGGATCGACTGAGCCCATATTGTCACGCCGGACATCGCCACTTTGTCTTCCCACCTTGGTGTTCTCCGTTGAGGCAAGATAGATCTAGCGCTCGACCCACAAATTGCCATGGGCACCGCGCGGCTTGTTGGAACGCTCTGGTCCAATGGGACGCGATGCCTTCGACGAAGAAAAGCCAAGTTGCACAAAGCAGAAGAGGCGGCGGACATCCCGGTCAATGCCGGGCCACTTGTCTCGGTCCCCTTCTCAACATGAATGGGTGGAATACAGTACAAGGCGGTGGAAATTGTCTCCCACGACCCAAGGTTGGTCGTAACATGTTGGCGACGGTAATGGACTACATGATTCTACTCCTGAGTCGGCCGGATGTTGCCGACCGAGATCGCACCGGAAAGTACGCCCCTCCTGAGATCCGATCTTCCTCTTTCAATCTCGACTACGCTGTAAAGTTTTTCGGATCGAAACGCACTTGCCTGCAGCGTCGTTACGTCCTCCGCCGGAGCCGCGTCGACCTCCATGAAATCCAGCTCGCCGCCGGCCGCCACAACCCGGGCATCCCCGGCAGTGCGCGCAGCCACCACAACCACGCCGTGCGATGGCGCGTTTGCCCAGCGGGGATCATTTGCCTCCGCAATGGGAACAAGCCGGTAGACGTTGAGGGTTTCGACCGCTTCACCAGTCGCAACAACTCGCGCGTCCGCCATTTGCGCCTGGCTTTCGAGCGAGCGTCCGAACGTGGTTCCAGGTGCTGTTGGCTGGCTATTTCTGTCATCCGTTCCATTGTCGTTCGACATAGGATCCTCCCGATGTATTCACCCTGGCCTTTTGCCTGTAGGGATCAGATTCTGCCGTCACGTCGAGCCGTAAGCAACGGTACGATCGCTGCACCCGGTGCTCCGGGACGAAAATGTTGAACCACGCGGGCGATTACGAGCGTTGTCGCCGCCGCTATGACGATCCTCAACCACAGATGGACGTCCCGGCGCGATGGAACGTCCAACTCCTCTGTTTTCGCGTGAATTGGCACCAGCCGCGCCTGCAATTGAGCGAGCTCTCGGCGCAATTCTGCGATCTGCTCCTGTGGGGAAGGGGAGGCTTCCGGCACCTGCTCGTCTGCAGGGCTTTCTTCCTCGAGCTCAGCCAGATGTTCTTGCAACTGCGCGAGGTTTTCAAACCCCTTTGCTTTGATATTTACCATTGCAACTTCTCCATCGGAACGAACTTGGCGGCCGGCCATCAGTGAAACCCGCACGAGAGACGGTGGTTCCGTCCAAATGTGAAAAGACACCTGCGCTCGTTCAAGGGTTGGTAGAGTTCATCGCGCCAGCCGCCGGGAGGAGTTCAGGTGGCGAATTGCTTGCAAGTCTGGGCAAGGCAGTTCATAGGCGATGAGCCTGTGGTTAGAGGGCCCCCCGCGAGAGGATTGTTACGTAACCTGGGTGAAGCGCGCGCAACGACGTCGGCTGCACGGATCTTCAGGAGTTTCCGATCCTGCGGCAACGGCTCCATGTTACGCCTTTTTGCCTGGCCGACGACGTACCCTCCGTATGAAATTCCCAGGAACATTTTGAAAGGCCGAAGGTTTGCGCGCCAGTGATAGCGAATGCAGGTCCTTGCACTTCGCTGCCTGGTCGCTCCGTCAGATACGAGGTCCGAGATCATGACATACATTGCATCCCCAAGGACTGCGAAGGGCACGTTGGAGAGGTCGGCCGACTGTTACCAGTGCTTCTCGTCCATTCTTTCAGCTCATGAAGGGCGGGACAGTTGGCGAGACTTTGAAACCGAATTGGTCGCCGCGGCCGTCGAGGCTGGATGGGAAGAAGATGAGGTTCGCGCAGCTTTGAAGAGATTTCGCTCGGCCGATGAGGCCGCGAGCGCGAGTTCAGCAATGCCTGACGCCGAACAAAAGTCGTCCTCCGAGGCGCTCTCGGCTCAAGGGCCGAGGGATGAACAACCCGAGGGCAACGAGTCTGCGCGAGGGCTTCAAGAGAGTGCCCAACGAGAGGAGCGCCGGATTGAACTCCAAAAAGGAAGCCCCCTGGCAAAAGGGGAGGAACGTTTCGAGGAGCGTTCGCGAAGCTCCGACGGCAAAAGCGCGGGAGAGAAACAAGACCCTAAGGCATGAGGTGTCGCGATACGGGCGGGATCGTGCAAATCCCTTGTTGGCTCACCCTCACCTGTTCAATGTGGAAGCCTGCAAGCACGGACGCATGTCGAGCGGTATGAAAAGACTTACCACCACAAGCATCGCTGCGGCCAAGCAGGAGGCGATTGAAGCCGCGGGAGTTGCAGCCGATACTGTTTCCGCAGGCGCCTTTCTCGGTCCTGGTGGTTGAACGCGGTGCTTTGCAGGGTGGGTTGGCGGCGTCCAACGAAACACGGCAATGACTTTACGCGAAGAGTGAGAGCAGTGGTCCGCAAGCATTTCTGATCCTACGAGGGGCAGGTCAATGACTGTGGCTTTTTATCTCGCTGGAAGAAACCACCTGGCAATTAGAGGATGGGACTGCTCGAAATCAAGGAACCGAACATGCATCTTATCCAGATCTTACTGCCTCTCAAACGACGGGATGGGCAACCGTTCGGTTCCCAAATGTTCGATACCGTTCGGCAACAACTTGCGGAGGCCTTCGGCGGCATAACGTTTTACAGGAATGCTCCCGCGGAAGGAAATTGGGTATCCGGAGCTGAAATGGAGCGTGATCAGATCGTTGTGGCGGAAGTAATGACAGAAAACCTCGACCAGCTATGGTGGCGGGTTTATCGCCATGAATTGGAGTGCGCGTTTGGCCAGCAAGAGATTGTCATTCGAGCGTTGCCGATCAAGCGGCTTTAAGTTCTTTCGCCGTCGCTGGAAGCATTGTTGATCAGGTTCACAAAGCAAGGATCGGGCTGCCAAAGCAGGCCTGTATCGAGCTGAAACTCGCCCCTGCCCGCAGTGACAAAACTTGAACCCATCAATCGATGGGAGAATGAAGGTGGCGTAATTGCACACTCACCTTTTGAGCACTCCTTTTGAGGCTTCGTCGAAGCCCGATATGGCGCGCACTCCGCTCCTTTTTTGCGAGGTGTCGGTGCGCATTCGGCCCAAACTCGCAATCCAAGATCTTGGCCTCCAAGATCTCGCCTTCACACGAAGGGTCTTCGAAACGGCTTGCGCCAAAACGCAACATTCCACGTACCAGCAGGCCCGCTGACCTACTTGTAAACTTCATCGCGAGAGTATCGGTTTGGGAATACGGATGAAACCCCCTACCAGAACGCTATCTGGTTCGGTACCGCCGGGTTCCGCCTGCTGCTGAGGGCAGCTCACCCAAGTTGCGGCAAACGCGACAGGGTAAAGGTCGGGCGGGCCTGCGCAAACCTGGCGTTTTCAAAAGCGAAGCGAGACAGGCTCTCGATTCCGCCATCGGGCTTCAGTCCCATATGGCCGCGTAAAAGTCTCGGGCTGGTGGTCCTCCGCCGCCGAGGGAACATTCCGCATCGGCAACCGTTCTCGAATACCGATGACCGATTCCCGAAACGGATCAAAGGCAGGGCTTCCATCGATAGTTTTAAGAAGGGAGTCCTATTGTGTAGCACGGTTCGTATACCACGCGCGCTCTAAGACCCCGTCCAAAGGGACGGGGTCATTTCTTTTGGCGCGCAGGTACTATTTCAAGATGCGAGTGTTCTCACTTTGTCTTGATACCGTTTCCCCGATAGAGGGTTAGGCGCAGGGCTCCCACAAATGTCCCCAGTGAAGTCTCTCGACAAGATCCCCTAGCCTCGTCGCGCCCCGACGGGGCCATTCCTTTTCATGCCCCCAAGATTTCGCGGAAGCAGTTTGCTTCGTTTAGACACGACGGTCGCAGCATCTCGTTGTTCAACCGGAGGAACTAAAGCTCGCCCCTAAACGGCGCCCAAAACACTCAGGATAGTACCCTAGCCCTGCAGGCAAGTTTTTAAGCCGAGTCGTCCGACGGAACCTTTCTCCTCACCAAAGATTACATAACATATAGCTAAATTAGTGAGGTCGAAATGAACACGATACATAGACTTCTGATAAGCACCGGTCTGACCGTGGTGTCGGCAGGTTTCTTATTCATAGCCGTCCCGGCGCAAGGGCAAATCGCCGAGCGCTCCATTTTCCCGGGTCAGTGTGGCCCGATTGGAGACGCAAACAAGATCAATGGAGCCGGAGGAGCACAATGTGAGCGATTGCCGGCGACAAACGCAATCGCCCCGACAACAACGAATGGCAAAACGGATCGGACCGCCACCGGTCCGGGCGGTAACACCAACCCGGGTACTCCTGTTAGCGGCGGTGATCCCGGCACCGGCAGTGGCGGTGATCCTGGCACCGGCAGTGGCGGCGATCCCGGCACCGGCGGCGGCGGTGATCCTGGCACTGGCAGCGGCGGTGATCCTGGCACCGGCAGCGGCGGTGATCCGGGCACCGGCAGCGGCGGCGATCCTGGCACCGGCGGCGGCGGTGATCCCGGCACCGGCAGCGGCGGTGATCCTGGCACCGGCAGTGGCGGCGATCCTGGCACCGGCAGCGGCGGCGATCCCGGCACCGGCAGTGGCGGCGATCATGGCACCGGCAGCGGCGGGGATCCCGGCACTGGTTCAACGGGTGATTGAATAACAATCAAAAAATCCCGCCCCCCCGCGGGCCTACTTGCCCGCCCTCTGGAGGGCTGTCTTTTACCGTTGCCTACCACTCCAAAAACTATGCGCCTGATGGCCTTAGCGAAACTGAGGCCCAGCGCCATCGCCGCAACAGAGACAGGAACGGATTAAGGTCGGGAAGCAGAAGCCCAATTCGGGCCCAGCGCTTTTCCAACCTCCTGGCCCAACAAAGCACTTTCCCGTCGTTGACTTCAGGACCGTTTCTTATTGGGAGGCCAGGAACCTTTTCATAACGCAAGCGTTTCTCAATTGTCCTGATCCCGTTTCCCCGATCGAGATCAGGCCCGAGCTTCACGATCGTCCCCAAGTGAAGTCTCTTCGATAAGCGCCTCTGGCCTCGTCGTCCCGCGACGGGGCCATTCCTTTTTGTGATCGCTCGGTCGCTTCCAGGCTCCGTTTCTCCGTGCCAGCCCCTAGCAATAGACTATTCGCGCAGCGATTTTATTACTCCGCCCTGGACTGACAACGACACCAGAACAGCCTTTCCGTCCCTGCGGTTCGCTTTCAGACGCGGGGCCAAGATCCTCCACATGGGACCTTGGTCCCACAGGCGCTGACAAAGGTCCCATGCCAGGCGTCGGACGGAACCATTTCCCTCACTCAAGTTTATTTTGCATGAAGCTAATTTAGTGAGGCTAAAATGAACGCGATACGTGAACTTCTGATAACCACCGGTCTGGCCCTGGTGTCGGCCGGGTTTTTATCGACAGCCACCCCAGCACAAGGACAGATGATTGAGCGCTCCGTTTTCCCCGGGCAGTGCAGTCCCCGTGGGCCGGCAAACCGGATGGTCGAGGCTGGAGAAGAACAATGCGAGCCGCTGTCGGCCGCGGTGACAAGTGCAATCGTCCCGACAATATCGAAAGGCAATCCGGGTAAGACCGACACCAAAACGGGTGCTGGCAGAAACCCAGGCACCCCATCTACCGGTGGCGGCGGCCCCGGCGCTGGCGATCCGGGCCACGGCAATGTTGGCGACCCCGGCACGGGCGATGGTGATCCGGGCCACGGCGGTGGTGGCGACCCCGGCACGGGCGGGGGTGATCCGGACCACGGCGGTGGTGGCGACCCCGGCACGGGCGGGGGTGATCCGGACCACGGCGGTGGCGGCGACCCCGGCACGGGCGGGAATGATCCGGGCCACGGCGGTGGCGGCGACCCCGGCACTGGTGACGGTCCCGCTCACGGTAGTGGCGATCCCGGTCACGCAGGTGAATGACCAGATTAATCGTGTCCAGCGGGTTACGCGTGAGCTTCGCTCCTATCGATCCGGGCGGCCGCTCAGTTCCCCGCCCTCAGAGTAGGGCCAAACATGACTGAAGGCGACGTCAGATGGACGCCAGCGAAATCCCGTTCTTCGTCTCTGACCTCATCGAAGCAGCATGCGACGTCCCTGCTGTGGGCCACGACAGCTACGTGACTGGCGAAGTTCAGGAGGACTCTTCAACGCAGGAATTGCTGAGCCGAACGGAGATCGCGCCACCTGAGGTGGGGAGTTGGTGGCCGATCGGCCTATAGAGCTAGTCAGCATTCGCGCCCATCGTGTCCTTGACGAGGCAGAATTGAAGGTGA
Organism: Ensifer sp. Root423; assembly: GCF_001426275.1. Lineage (NCBI taxonomy): Bacteria > Pseudomonadati > Pseudomonadota > Alphaproteobacteria > Hyphomicrobiales > Rhizobiaceae > Ensifer > Ensifer sp. Root423. The sequence continues at coordinate 238,172 of NZ_LMEG01000047.1, forward strand.
GAAGCCACCTTTTTCGTCGGCCGAGGTTACAAGGTCTGCTTCTGATCCCTCGTTGACACCGCAGCCTTGTGGGCTCGTCAGTCGCCTTTCGGGGCCAGCTTTTTCGCGATCAAATGACATGGAAACCCTCCGTATGCGGAACCCGCCCCACCCAGGCCCGTTGTACTGGAAAGGAGTATCGCTATGGCAACCAAAGACACCAATGCAAAGCCTGAGCAGGCGAAGCCGGAAGACGTCCATCACCCCGCCGATCGCAAAAAGCACCGCGACGAGGAATCGATCGCGCCGCCAACCGTTCAAGGTCCTGACGCCAAGGATACGAGTGAAAAACCGGAAGTGAACCCTGTCACTGGTGTAGCGACCTAAGCTCAGGCCTCTTCTACTTGTCTTGCGCGACCGTTCTGGCATCTTTGTCGTTGCTGTTATGCCGACGACCGCCCTCGGCCCGTTAACGGCTCGACCCCTGTTTCCTAGCGCACGCCGTGACCCGTCAAGAATGACGAGGGCTTTGCGAGAGCATTTTGTCGCAAATGCCGACAATGTTGATGCTCGGGGTCGTTCTCGTTGCCTGGGTACGGTCGTCTGTGTCCTTTCCCCTTCTCAACGCGGCCGCCGTGAACCGTCAGGCGGTCAGCACAACCTTGATGCAACCATCCCTCTTATCGCGGAAGGTCTCGTAGAGACCGGGACCATCCTCAAGCGTCGCACGGTGCGTGATGATAAAGCCGGGGTCGATTTCGCCCTCTTCGATCCGGCGAAGCAGCTCGAGCGAATAGCGATTGACGTGCGTCTGCCCCGTCCGGATGGTCAGCCCCTTGTTCATGGCCGCGCCGAACGGAATTTTGTCGAGAACGCCCCCGTAGACGCCAGGCACGGAGACGATTCCGCCCGGACGACACGCCATAATCGCCGCGCGCAGCACGTGGGGTCGGTCGGTTCCCATCAGTGTCGCTGCTTTAACTTTGTCAACGATGGCGTCGAACGAGGCGGTGGCATGAGACTCGGCGCCAACTGCGTCGATGCACTTCTCCGCGCCATGCCCGCCAGTCATTTCCTTTATATAATCGGGAATCGTGCAGTCGATTTCATCGAAATTGATGATTTCGGCGCCAGCCGACTGCGCCAGAGCGAGCCGCTCCGATACATTATCGATGGCAATGACGCGGGCGGCGCCCTGCATGAATGCGCTTTTAATGCAAAACTGGCCGACCGGGCCACATCCCCACACCGCGACAATGTCGCTGGCTTCGATCTCGCAATTCGCAGCTGCCATCCAACCGGTTGGAAAGATGTCGCCGAGAAAGAGAGCCTGCTCATCGGTCATTCCGCCCGGAATGATGATAGGCGAAACATCGGCATAGGGGACGCGGACGTACTCGGCCTGACCGCCGGCGTAAGCGCCGGTTAGATGAGAATAGCCGAACAGACCCGCTGTCGGATAGCCGAATGCCTTCGCCGCGTTCTCGGGGGTGCGATTGCTGCGCTCGCATAGAGACCAGTTGCCTTTGAGACATTGCGGACATTCGCCACAGCAAATCGTAAAGGGCACGACGACCCGATCACCAACTTTGAGCTTCTTGTTGTCGCTCCCGACTTCGACGACCTCGCCCATGAACTCGTGACCCAAGATGTCGCCCTTTTCCATGAATGGGATGTATCCGTCCATAAGATGAAGGTCCGAGCCGCAGATTGCGCAGGCCGTCATCTTGATGATCGCATCGCGGCTGTCCTCGATCTGCGGGTCGGGGACGCTGTCACACCGGATGTCGTTCTTACCATGCCAGCAAAGGGCTTTCATCGTGATCTCCTTTGGATCAGTTGGGTCAGACCTGCCAAGCACCTTGGTCTTCGTCGTGACGACGAGCAGTAGAGCAAGCAGAGCGATAGTGAAATCGCGGCGCCGCCTACACGTCGATCAGCGATGCCGAGGCAACCATTGCCCCGGCAAAAAGGGCGCCGAGGAAGAGGTAGAATGCAAAGCTTAGCTAAAGGACCCTCAGGAAAGCGTTTCGAGGTCATCCCGTTGTCGTCCACCAAGGGCGGCTGCGGCACTCGCTATGAATGCTCCGATGATGAGAGATAAGGCGCCGACAAGGGCAAATGTCGCAGCCGCCTTTCGGGCAGCGTCAGCAGCTTTCTGAGCGGCGACCTTGGCCTCTTCGACCCGCGCAAGTACCGTATCGACCCGGGTTGTCGCATCGGCCTGCGATAACCCGGTACGTGCCGCGACCAACTGGGCCAGATACGTCTTGTCCTCCGGCGACATTTCGCCAGCCGCAGCGCTCGCGACCAGAATTCGGGAAGCTTGCGCTGCTGCGGCTCCATCGCCCTCGGCGCCCGGCGCCGTCAGGCGAGCGGGATCGGTTGGACGGAAAAGGGAGTCGACAAAATAAGACGGCATCCCGTTCGAATCGCCCACCTCAGGACCGCTCGTTGCGCCCGCTGACGCCCCAAGGGCCGCGCCTGATGCGACTGAGGAAACTGCCTTCACCCCCGTTCCGACTGCAGCGGAGGTTGCGGAGCCGAGGACGAACACGACAAGCATCGTTGCTAGCGCCCAGGCCAGAAAACCATGCGCTGTATCACGGAAAAAGGTCTCGTCGGTATGAAGCCCGACCCATTTGGTGCGCAAGCGCCCGGTCAGATAGCCGCCCAGGCCCGACGAGAGCCATTGGACGATCACCAGCCAGATGGCGCTTGAGACCGCGAAAGTGGTGGCGCTGGCGGATTCCCCAGACCACGGTGATATCAATGTAAGGCCAAGGCCTGAGCCAACGAGCATGAGAATGAGCGTCAATGTAGAGGCCGCGAAGGCACCTGCAATGATCGGCGCCCAGCTGACGGCTGGAACGGATGATTCGGCCGGTGTTGAAACATCGGCAAGCACTGACGGTGCCATGGCAGCCTCCTATCGCATGAAAAGCATCAACAGAATAATGATCGGTATCGGGACACCAAGTAGCCAGAGTAGAATACCGCGACCCATCGACGTACCTCCTTAAGCTAAACGCGGCCCAACCGCTGCTAACCATGAAACCAGATCGTGATTGTTCTGGAGCGGTTACGGTTGAAGAGCGCTATCACCCAAACATTGCCGCATGAAAAGGTTCCATGCCCGTCGGCAAAAAGGGTGATGAGATGCATCGGTTGCGTGCAGTCTCCAACGGCAGGGGCGTTGTGGTCGTCCGGTCGTGTGCCGTCGCAATGCGCCACCGACCGTCCGACGCCGATGCGAAATGAAAAACCAACTATGAGCGCGGCTTTTCGTTGAGGTGGTCTACTCGGCCGCCCGCTTGGACGCCTTCGGGTTTGCCGCAACTTCACCAAGTGCCGTCAACTTCTGATCGGTGGCGATCTCCTCCCGGAGATTAGCGTCGAGGAGCGGGACGGCCGCATCGAGGCCAAGCTGGGCGGCCCACGATTTGAGCGCCCCATAGCGGGCAATTTCATAGTGTTCGACGGCTTGGGCCGACGAAATGAGGCCGGCATCAAGTGCGGCCGTGCCCTTGTATTCTTCCATGATTTCTTCGCCTTCGGCGATGAGCCCTTGGATGGCTTCGCAGGTCTTGCCGCGGGCAGATTTGCCAATCAGTTCGAACACCTGCTCGAGACGCTCGATCTGTCCTTCAGTCTCATCACGATGCTGCAGGAAACCAGCTTTGCCCTCTTCCGAATGGGCGGCGCGGGCCATTTTAGGAAGGGCCTTCACGATTTGCTTTTCGGCAAAGTAGATATCTTTCAGCGTGTCAAGGAAGAGGTCGTTCAATGTCTTCTCAGCAGGCATTTTAGGGTCCGATCATTTTATTGAGAGAGACCTGCCCCACCATCGCGCAGGAAGCACGTTCCGTGGGTCAGGAAATAATCACGGGCTGTTGACACTGCCGGCAACGGCACCTCTGTTGCCGCTAGCGCGCGCCACGGTCCGCTCCTAGCCGTCGCTCACCGAGCCATCCGCAATCCCCCCAGATGCCGTCAACGTTGACGATTTGCTCGTCTCTGGATCATCGCGGCTAACGCAGCGAGTCGACTTTGCGGCAGCTTGACAATGAAAGTATCAATGTCGCGTCCGAAGTTCGACCATGCTTTGTCGCCGTCGATACCCTTATCGATCACGCCGGCCTCTTCGATTTCGGAGCGCTCCATGTTTATGCGTGCAAGGGAAATCTGCAGCAGGTCCGGGCCAGTGATCATCGCCCCACTCCCTGCTGTCGAAGGTTCATCGTTCCATGAGTAGGTTGGCGCGCTGCGTTGTCCGGTTGCGCCGCCTCTTCCTCCTCGACCAGCTTTTGGTAGCAATCCTCGATATCCTGCGCGATGCCGTCGGCGTCGTAGAGGTAACCATCTGTGCCGCCGTCAGTTTCAATGATCTCAGCCAGTGAGTTCATTACCACGCGACCAAGGTGTTGCAGGGCGTCGCGATGATGATCGGCGCCTCCGCCCGCTAACGCCTGGCGCGCATCGTCGATCGCCTGACGCATGGCTTGAAATGATCCGTCAGTATGCAGCTTCGTGTTCACAGCACCGCCTCCTTAACGCCCGGCTTGGTGCAACAGATGAATCTTTCGCCCGAGCCCAGGAGGTGGGGCGGACGTCTTCCACGACCAAGGTCCTTCTCCCCGCGAATTCGGTCAGAAATTCTGTGCGGGCTGGGCTACCGCGGAATTGCGAGCCCGCGCAGGGAATCGGAACACCGTTATCAGGGCTACCAAGGCGGGTGCGCCGCATGGTTCGGCAAGCCGCGAGCGCGGCGGCGAGTGAGCGTAGCGCTGCCACTCCACCTGTCGATGAACGACGCGGAAACATTCGACCATGGAAACAGCCAGAGTAGCTGCCATCGCGATGGTCGGCGCAGCAGCGGAACCTGGTTTTTCTCGAGCGCTGTCGTGAACGGATTGTCAGCGCTAGGACATCCAAAAGTAAATATCCGCCGGCCCTTTTACCTGTCTATGCTCCTGTCTTGGAATGAGGGTCGGAGACGGTCTTCGACTCAGGGGACCCACGAAACCGCAGAAAAATCGATAGGACGACGAGAACTGCAGTCGATAAGAATTCCGATTGCCAATTTTGGAAAGACTCAAACCACAACCTCGCACTGAAGAATTGTTCGCCAATCGAAGGTGCTTGCTGCCCATGCAGCATGGCCTCAACCGCCTGCGCAGACGCGCTCTCCCTCACGTGCATTAGAAAGCTGAGTACGAAGAGGAGAAACAATGTCCAACCGAGCGAATAGGAGTAGAGAGAGCTTGCCATGCCGCCCATTCTTACGGGCAGCGGTACTTCGGCGTTGTCTTGGTCGTCCGCAGGGTTGCTATTCTGGGATGGCGGCTCGTCGGGATCTTTTGACTCTGCTGAGCCGCGTTGGAACAGGAATGCCGTAAGCACCACATAGGCACTCATCTGCAAAAACTCCGACTCCCAATTCTCGAACAAGGCGGAGAGGAAATGACCGCTTATAAGGTAAGCTGGCAGCGTTACCATTTGCCCTCCGTGTTCGGCCAATTCGTCGTTATAGACGTGGAGTCCGGTAAAGAGCATGCCCACCACCGTGCCCAACGAGGCCAGCAGCAATACGATCGTCAGGCCGTTGTCGCGCAGTATTTTCATTCAGATCTCCACAATTAGCTAGGGATCAGACCATGCCCGCAGTCACGCCTGCCGGTGGGTTTCTCCTTTCGTGCCATTAACGAAGGCCGCTCAGACATGGCTGGACGTGCGCCGCGTTGCGGTGTGTATAACGCGGAGCAAATGGCGAAGGTCCCGCAACTACAGTTAAGACAAATGTTGGCGATCATTGCTTAACCTGATGGTCGGTCATCGGCCATGCCTCAGGTTGGAAACTCTCGGAAGAGGAGTACCCGTGCCACCTCGATCTTAACGCTGCGGCCCCCTTGCTGGCCACCCTGGTCGTTGCCTTGGTCACCCTGGCGACGCTTGGCCGCCGCCCTGCGGAGCAGCTTGGCTGCGTTGATCCTGCCATTGGATACTCCTTTGTAGCTGTGGCCTTCCAAACCCGGGCACCTCCAATCGGTTCCTCAAACACAATGTTATTTTCCAGAGAGCGTCGACAGAGAAGACAGCAAACGCCTAGCCCTACAAGCGCGGCAACGTCGCCCTTGGGGGCCTCAACACCCCGTCCGCACATGGCATGAGGAACTTTTCTCGCCGTTCGCGACTGGATGCCCAAAACATAACTTAGGAGGCACGTCGTTGGATTTCGAAGCAATAGGGCGCTCGCGCTTACTGATACAATTGCCCACGTATCGTCCCCAGATCGAGCTTTTGCGCGTTCCCGAGCTGAAAGATCTCCTGCGCGCGTACGGATTTGCGGCTCATCAGCGCGACCAGGTGCGGGCAGTTGAAGGCCGGAATTCCAGTCATGTGGCCGAACTCGACTCCGATTGCGCGCGGATCGAGGTCGATGTCACCCGATTGCTTAAGAACGTGGTCACGACACGCTAGGCGCCATCCCTCCGGTTCTGAGGTTGAAGCGACTGCGCGGCAGCCCGTGTATCGATATGACAGTAGGAGAACATCACATGCCAAATTTCTACTTCAGGACAACTGATCAGGAAGGGTTCAGCGCCGAAGATCGGGCGTTCGAATTCGCAGATGAACAGGCGGCGATCAAAGAGGCAAAGGTCACCCTGGCGGAGATGGCGGCTGACGGCCTTCCGCAGGACCCAATTTCTATGATCAGCATCCAAGTTCTCGATCAGCATCATGCCCTGCTGGTGGAGCTGAGATTGGTTCTCGAAGTCATTCCGAGCACAACTAAGGTGACTGCTGCAGATCGATAGATCGCCTCAAGCGTATGCAGTGGAACTATCGAAGCAACACATGATAGGCCGGGCGACCCAACTGCATCTGAGACCGTCCGGCCTCTTTTACCGCACCCGCAACACTTGCTCGCACAGATCGTTTCGGATGGCAGTGGCGGCAACGCCCGCCTGCCCCATTGCGCGACTGATTTGGTCCAACCCCTGTACAACGTCGCCCGCCGCGTACAAGCCGCTCACGGTCGTCCTTTGATGGGCATCGACCGACACGCATCCTTCACGTGATAGCCGAGCGCCCAGTCGCGATGCTAAATCCGACCGCACGTCCGAGCCCAACGCTGGATAGACCGAAGCAAAGAAGAGACGATGGTCTGGTGTGTTTAGGACGAGAAGATCGCCCGCGATTTCGATGGAACTCACGGGACCGCGCTCCAGCTTGACGCCGATCTCCTGAAGTTCAGAAATCTGCGTCTCATTCAAATGAGGCCTATCCTCGCACGAGATAATGGTGAGGTGGCGCGTATAGCTTCTCAAGAAAATCGCCTCTTGGAACGCTCTCGTCCCAACCCCTATAACGCCTACGGTTTTATCCGTAACCTCGAACCCATCGCAAACCGGACAGTACCGCAGAAGCCCCCGGGCTAGCGCGTCATCATGAACGGCCGCCGGCATCTGCGGTCGCCGATTGATGACCCCGGTCGCCAGAAGCACCGTTTTCGCCCTCCAATGACCAATCGGGGACATCGCCTCGATCAGCGAACCTCTCTTGCGCAGCTCCGTAATCTGACAATACCTCACATAGGCCCCGTATCGCTCCGCTTGCGTTCGCATACGAGCCAACAACTCTTCGCCACTCACACCGTTTGGGAAGCCCGCATGATTGTGGGACACGGGAATACTGGCGGCGCGACTTGCTTGATCGTCGAACACCAAAACGGAGAGGTGGTAGCGTGCCAAATATATAGCAGCGGTAAGGCCCGCTGGCCCACCGCCAACGACGATGCAGTCATAGATTCGTCCATTCGAGGACTGGTTCATGGGCAGATCTCAGCAGGAATTGCGGCCTAATAGGGTTCAACTGTCTAAGAGGGCAACGGTTCCCTCTGAGCGCCAATGCACCCTCTATGGCTTGGCGCGCGATCCTCTTTTCCGGCGGTGCCTTGCTGATTTATGGGTGAAACGCACGCCTCACGTAATGATGCGCGTCCCCGAAGCTAGCGAGCTACCCGCTTCTCTCTTCCGAGAAAAACCCTGAATTTCTACTGAAAGTTTGATCGCTAATACGCGCCGAACGGCGTGAGAACGGGGCGTGTACAAAAGTGGATTTCTAATCCCTACGGGTTAATGAACATTCGACCCTCTTTTCCGTTACAATCTCGCAGCGGTTGAGAGCCAAGCATCCAGCGCTTCTTACGCGCAGAACAGTTCGAGAACGTCGCTCTTATAGAAAAGCCCCATTTTCCCCGCAATTTCTAGGGTCAGCCGGGTCAGCCGAAAACGCGGAGCAGGCCGGCAAACAGACCACGTTGCCAATAAAAAAGGCCGGGCAAAACCCGACCTTCTACACACGCCTCAGCGGCACTGCCAGTACATCCGTGGTCAGTGGCCAGAAGCGAATTTTTTGCTGCGAGGTTGTCAGCTGCGTTCTTGCCAGAGCGTGCGTCCCGAACGATGTCAAAGGTGACCTTTTGGCCCTCGACAAGCGAACGCAGACCGGCTCGTTCGACAGCAGATGCGTGAACGAATACGTCCGTCCCGCCGTTCTCGAGTTCGATAAAGCCGAAGCCCTTAGCGCTATTGAAAAACTTTACGGTTCCAGTGTTCATGACAATTCCTTTCAAAATCATGATTGAAGACCCCGACCGACATTGTGACAGCCAAGGCAGATAGATCGATTTTGAGAGGGAAGGTCGGCTTGAACGCGAAAGGCGAGAAAACAAAGCTCAACAAGCAAATATCGAGACCGAATGTGTCGCTAGCAAGTCGATGGGAACTTTATCTCCGCATCGCGCACAGGCAGTCACTTATTCGAGCGGCGCACGAACCACCTCCCATCGGACGCCGCGGTCTGGCATTTGCTGCATGATGAGCTCGGCAGATCGCTAGCGGAAGAAGTTCCTGCCGAGTGTCAGCCTCGACTTTGATGAAGAAACGCGCCATTTCGTGTAGGTCGGCGACAGCCTATAGCGCGGCGATCAGGATGAGACGGCGGCGACAATCTGGATGAGACTCTTATGTCGCGGTCGGGATGAAAGTATCATGCTGATTGTCGCTGGCAA